>JANYHJ010000046.1 GCA_025359135.1 Gemmatimonadota bacterium
TCACGCTCGAGCGTGGCCGTCGGCAGCGCGTGCTCGGTTCCGCCGTAGCCGTCGAGCGCGTGCGTCACGTCTTCCTTCTGGTCGGCACCGCCTTCCGTCGTGGCGGTGATGTCGAACTCGCGTGCCGCCTGCGCGAGCCACTGGCGCTGCTGGCGATTGCCGGCGAGGTAGACCTTGAGGTAGTGCGTGCGATAACGCACAGCGTAGCGGCGCACGATCCGTCGCGCGTCATCGAGTGAGGCGGGGTTCTCGTTCGCGAAGATGCCGGGGCCCGTCGAGTACACTCGCGGACTCGGCATCTCGCCCGCGTCAGCGAGGTCGGCGACGGTGAAGATGTCGGGGGGCGCCTGTGGGTCGCGGATCGTCGTCACGCCGTAGGCGAGCGTCGCGAGCGACGCCGTTTCATCGGGCTCCAGGATCTCGGCCGGCGCCAGCCCCCAGTGTGCGTGGACGTCGACCAGTCCCGGAATGATCGTGCGTCCCGACAGATCGATGACGCGCGCGCCCGCCGGAACTGTCACGCTGCCCTCGGCGCCGATCGCGACGATCCGGTCGTTGGTGATGACGATGTCACTCTTCGCGATGACCTCGTCGCCGTTCATCGTGATGGCGCGCGCGCCGCGCAGCACCACCGTGCCGGACGCGCGCGCGCGCGGCAACTCGACGGCCAGCGAGAGCGAGTCGTGCGCGCTCGCGCCGTTCACCGTGCGGGTGCGATGCAGCCACGTGCCGGTGGTCCACGTTGCGCTCGTGCCATCGGCGCCGAAAGCGAACGATTCCGGCGCGTCGTCGCTCAGCATCGTCGCCGATTTGACGTCCAGCGTGACCGGCGCCGAACTGGCCGCGGGAATGTCGAAGCGCAGCAGGCGCGCGCCGATGCGCGCCAGGAGCCGCGTGCCGTCGGCGTTCACCACGCCGCCGTCGTTGCCGAACGGCGAGCTGGTGCCGGGTGCGAACTTCGCGATCTCGCTGCGCACGCCACCATCGACCGCGTACGCGATCAACCCCGCGTCCGGTGAGAAGGCGAAGATTCGCTGGCCGTCGCGGCTCCACTGCAGGTGTCGCGCGGCGCCGAGTGCACCGGCGCTGATCGTCGCGCCACCGTCGGCACGCACGATGATCGCCTCACCGGCGCCCACCCACGGGCCCTGTCGCGCATGCACCGATGCCGCGGTCGCGCGCACGGCCACGATACGCGTGCCGTCCGGACTCCACGCGGGGTCGGCATGGAAGGCGGAGTCGTGCACGAGACGCACGGGCGGTGCGCTGCCGTCGCTCTTCACCTTCCAGAGCGCACCCGTGCCCTTGTCCCAAGTGGTGAACGCGATCCACTTGCCGTCGGGGCTCCACGCCGGCGCGAACTCGCGCGGATGCACCGTGTTCGTGAGTCGCTTGATGGTGCGGCCGCTCGCGTCGGCCACGTAGAGGCGCGCCAACGAGGAGAAGGCGATGCGGCCATCGGCCGAAAACGCTGGCTGCTGCACGAAGTGCGCGCGCACGGAACCGGTGTCCACGCGTTGGCGCGCGATGAACGGCGCCGGGACCTCCATCTGTACGCGTACACTGAACGGGATGACCGTGTCGCTCGCGCCGTCGACCGTCACGCGATGGATCTTGCCGCCATACGCGACGATGAGCGCCCGGTCGTCCGGCGTGAACGCGTAGCGCGGCAACAGGTCGCGCGTCGCACGCGCCTCGAGGTCGTCGTCCTGCATCGGCCAGGTGAGTGCCCGCTCGCTGCCATCGTCGAGTCGGCGGATGCGCAGCCCCGCGTGTCCCTGTGACTGTGCCGCGTACGCCAGCCATGCGCCGTCGTGCGAGAGCACCGGCACCATCGGGTTCACGCCGTCGACGAGCACCGGTTCGACGCGACCGCCGGCGAGCTCCACGCGCATGAGACGCGTGTTGCCACCCGCGCGCACGCCGTATGCGCGCGGCGTGACGGACGTGAAGTACGCCCAGCGCCCGTCGCGCGACGCCACCGCACCGTGCGGTCCGGGCGAGGGCGTCGACACCAGTCCCGACGGCGGTCCGTTGCGATTCTCCACGAGGCGCTTGCCCGCGCCGGTCTGCGCATCGAACAGCCAGAGCTCGGCCGTGCGCAACACCGGGTCCACAAGCGTCGCGAGCACGCCCTTGCCATCGCTCGTGAAGCTCGGTGACACCACGATCGAACGCGGCACATGCGTCAGCTGCCGCACGTTTCCTCCCTCGGCATCCGCAACCCAGACGTTGTCCGAGCCGTCCGCGTCGCTCACGTACAGCAGCGCGGCGCCGCCGGGCCCGTAGCGTGGTTGCGACTCGAACGCCGGGCCGTGCGTGATGGCGCGCGCGGCGCCCCCACCGATGGGTAGCAGGTACACGTCGCCGGCCAGTTCGAACACGATCGTCCGGCCGTCCGGCGAAACGTCGAGCGACATCCACGTGCCCGCATCGGTCGTGAAGTCGATGCTGCGCGTGGGGTGCGGCGGTGCGACTGGCACCTGCGCATGCAGGGGCGCAACGACCAGCTGCGCCGCGATGGCGGCGAGGACGATGGAACGCGG
>JANYHJ010000103.1 GCA_025359135.1 Gemmatimonadota bacterium
CGGCGAGCAGGCCACTCGCCGACCAGCGCCGCGTCATCGCGAAGCAGCCGAGCGCGAGCGCGATCGTCGAGAGCGTGGTCACGGGCTCCACGATCAGGAACGCGCCAATCGCAGTGGCGATGCCCTTCCCGCCCCGGTACGCGAGCTGCGCTGGCCAGATGTGCCCGGCCATGGCCGCGAGCGCGCCGCACGCCGCGCCGGTGTAGTCCGCGAGCCACAAGCCGATGAGTGCGGCCAGCGCGCCCTTCGCGGCATCGAGCAACAGCACGACCACGAACGCACCGCGTCCCAGCACGCGTCCCGCGTTCGTGGCGCCCGCATTGCGCGAGTGCAGCTCGCGCAGGTCCGCGCCGGCGCGCGCGCGCACGAGGTAGTACCCGGCGTTGAGGCAGCCCACCGCGTAGCCGAAGGTGGTGACCGTCGCCAGTCGCGCAGGGAGCGGCAGATCGAACATGCGAGGGAGGATAACGCGCGGCCCCAGGACGGCGTACTGTTCCGTGGCGTGCGCGAAGCGCGAGATGGTCAGCGCGCGGCACGTCCTCTCCGTCCCGGTCCGAGACATGTCCCGCTCAGTTCGCCCCATCATGATGCTCGCCGCGGTCGCGCTCGTCGCCACCACCGCACTCGCGAGCGTCGTTCACGCGCAGGTGCCGTCCGATCCGCTCACGCAGCAGGTGCGCGCGTGGCGCATTGCCAACGCACAGCCCATCCTCGAGGAGTTCGCCGGATTGCTCGCCATGCCCAACCAGGCCAGCGACTCCGTCAACATCCGACGCAACGCCGAACAGATCCGCGCGCTCTACGAAAAGCGTGGCGTGAAGACGCAGTTGCTCGAGTCGCCGGGGAGTCCGCCCGTCGTCTTCGGCGAGCGCAAGTCGCCGGGCGCCACGCGCACGATCCTCATCTACGTGCACTACGACGGACAGCCGGTGCGCCCGTCCGAGTGGACGATGAAGGCCTACGAACCACAGGTGCTCGCCGGCCGTCTCGAGGACAAGGCGGAGAAGAAGTCGCTCGCCGAGGCCGCCAAGCCGGAGAACGAACTCTGGCGCCTCTATGCACGCTCGGCGTCCGACGACAAGGCGCCGGTGGTGGCGCTCGCCGCTGCCCTCGATGCGCTCGCGGCGAACAAGACCAAGATCCCCGCCAACCTCAAGTTCTTCTTCGAGGGCGAAGAGGAAGCCGGCAGCCCGCACTTGAAGGAGATGCTGACGCGCCACAAGGCGCTGCTCAGCTCGGACCTCATCCTCTTCTTCGACGGACCGCGCCATCAGTCCGGTGTGCGGCAGGTCGTGTATGGCGTGCGGGGGTCGTTCGACGTCGAGATCGCCGTGTTCGGTCCCGTGCGTCCGCTGCACTCGGGACACTACGGCAACTGGGCCCCGAATCCCGCCGTGCGACTCATGCACTTCCTCGGCTCACTGCGCGACGACGACGGGAAGATCCTCATCCCCGGCTACTACGACGACGTGCGCGGCATCACCCCCGCCGAGCGCGCCTCGCTCGCGACGATCCCGTCGGCGGATGCCAAGCTGCGCGAGGAGCTGCTGCTCGCGTCGTCCGAGGCGAACAACGCGTCGCTGTCCGAGCGGATCATGCTCCCCGCCCTCAACCTGCGCGGCATCGTGGCGGGTGGCGTCGGCTCCGGCGCCACCAACGCCGTTCCCTCGATCGCGCGTGCGTCCATCGACTTCCGGCTCGTGCCCAACCAGACGCCCGAACGTGTGCGCGAGCTGTTCGAGAAGCAGGCCATCGCGCAGGGCTGGACCATCGTGCACGACTCGGCCGAGGCCACGCCGGAGGTGAGGCGCAGCAAGGCCAAGGTCATGTGGCTGCGTTGGCTCGACGGCTATGCGGCACAGCGCACGCCGCTTGACCATCCGTTGGGCCGTGACGTGCTCCGCATCGTCGAGCGCACGGGTGGCGAACGCGTGGCCACCGTCCCGACGCTCGGCGGCTCGGCGCCGCTCGTGATCTTCGAGCAGGTGCTCGGCGCGCCAATCATCAACGTGCCGATTGCCAACTACGACAACTCGCAGCATGCGCCCAACGAGAACATCCGGCTCAAGGAGTTCTGGGAAGGGATCGAGATCTACGCCGGGCTGATGGCGCGGTTGGGCGCACCGGTGCCCTGATCTTCGCGCGCGTGTTCGTGCACGGGTGAAACGACAACGCCCCCCGCCGGCCGAAGCCAGCGGGGGGCGTTGCATTCGTGGAACGAGGGGCTACTCGCCCGTCTCGTCGGTGATCGGGACGGTCTCGTCCTCGCTGTGGATCTTGCTCGGCGTCTCCGGACGCGGGGGCTGCTCATCCGGAATGTTGTTGACCGCGAGCACGATGCGGCGGTGGATCGGATCCACCTCGAGCACGCGTACGTCGAGCAGCATCTGCTCCCAGGCCACGTCGGCCGGGGAGTTGACCGGCTTGCCCATGGCGATCTGGCTGACCGGGACGAAGCCCTCGATATCGTTGCCGATGTCGACGACAACGCCCTTGTCCATCAGGCGCACGACCGTGGCGCGGAGCTCGGTGCCGACCGGGTAGGTCTCGCCGATCTTGAGCCACGGATCCTCGCTCGCTTGCTTGAGGCCGAGCGAAATGCGCTTGTTCTCCGAATCGATGTTGAGGATGACGACGTCCACCGCGTCACCCTTCTTGACCACTTCCGACGGGTGCTGGACGCGCTTGGTCCAGCTCATGTCGGAGATGTGGATCAGACCGTCGATGCCCGGTTCGATTTCGACGAAGGCGCCGAACGAGGTCAAGTTGCGGACCTTGCCGTTGAGGCGCGTGCCGACCGGGTACTTGAGCGGCAACACCATCCACGGATCCTGCTCGGTCTGCTTCATGCCGAGCGAGATCTTCTCCTCGTTCGGATCGACCTTGAGCACCACCGCCTCGATCGACTCGCCGATGCTGACGAGCTTGCTCGGATGGCGGACGTTGCGCGTCCAGCTCATCTCGCTGATGTGCACGAGGCCCTCGATGCCGGGCTCGAGCTCGATGAAGGCGCCGTAGTTGGTGATCGAGACGACCTTGCCCGAGACGCGCGTGCCGACCGGGTACTTGGCCGCGACGTCCTTCCACGGGTAGCTCTGGAGCTGCTTGAGGCCGAGCGAGATGCGCTCGCGCTCCCAGTCGATGTCGAGGACCTTGATCTCCATCTCCTGGCCGATCGTGACCATCTCGCTCGGGTGCGCGATGCGGCCCCACGACATGTCGGTGATGTGGAGGAGGCCGTCGACGCCGCCAAGGTCGATGAACGCCCCGAAGTCGGTGATGTTCTTGACGACGCCCTTCCGCACCTGGTCCTTCTGGAGCTCCTTCATGAGCTTCTCGCGCTTGCCGACCCGCTCCTGCTCGAGGATGACGCGGCGCGAGACGACGATGTTGCGACGGCGCTTGTTGAGCTTGATGATCTTGAACTCGTACTTCTCGCCGAGCAGGTCGTCGATGTTCGGGACGCGACGCAGCGCGATCTGCGAACCCGGGAGGAACGCGTCGACGCCCATGAGGTCGACGACGACACCGCCCTTGATCTTCTTGACGAGCGTGCCGGTCACCGGCTGGTCGGTCTCGTACGCGACGCGGATGCGCTCCCACACGCGCATGAAGTCGGCCTTCTTCTTCGAGAGGACGACCGAGCCTTCCTGGTCTTCCAAGTGCTCGAGGAGGACCTCGACTTCATCGCCCGCCTTGAGGTCGGGCATGTCCTTGAACTCTTCGAGCGGAATCGTGCCTTCGCTCTTGAAGCCGATGTCGAGGACGACGAGGTTCTCGCGGATCTCGAGGACGATGGACTTGACGATTTCCCCCTCTTCGATGGAGGCCATCGTGCCGTTGTACATCTCCATCATCGCTTCCATCTCTTCCGACGTGTAATCGTCCTCGTCGTAGAGCTCGGGGCGCAGATTGGCGAGCGGGCGCAGCACGGCCTTCTGGGCGGCGCGCTTTTCCTTGGCCGTCAGCAAAGAGACGCCGTTGGCGTCCATCACCGCGGTCTCATCGGGAGCTTCAGTGGTCATGTGGGGAGACGCGGAGGTGAGGCCCGCCGCGCGCGGGATTGCAGGGTGAAGGCCCACCACCGGCCGAGTGCCGGGGGGAACCGACTAACGTATCTGCTCCGAGGCTGCGCGTCAATGCGCCTAAGTGACGCTGGGGCAAGCGTCTAGCGCTTGGACGCCACCGATCGCGCCAGCGCCGCGATCCGCTCGACTTGCTCGGGCTGCGTGAGGTACGTGGTGTCGATGAGCACAGCATCGCGTGCCTGCACCGTCTGCGTCGCGTCCTTCGCGTCGCGCTGGACCAGCTCGTCGGTCTCGGCCGCAATCTCCTCGTCGCTCGGTCCGCGCCCGAGCCGTTGCTGCAACCGGCGTCGGGCCCGTTCCCACGGGTCGGCGACGAGCCAGATCTTGAGCGAGGCGTCCGGAAAGACGACGGTGCCCATGTCGCGGCCATCGACCACCACGTCGTGTCCTTCCGCGGCCTGCTGCACGACCCGATTCACCCACTGCCGCACGCCGCTCATCTGGGCGACGCGCGAGACCTCCGCTGTCACGACGAGGTTGCGGATTTCGTCGCCGAGCGGCGTGCCGGCGAGCGTCGGAACGAAGCTGCCGTCGACCGGCGTCAGTCCGATGCCCGCCGCCGCCGACAGCACCGACGGTTCAGTCCACGTTGCGGGCGTGCCCGGCGACTGCTGCCGCGCAAATGTCGCCGCGCGATAGACCGATCCGGAATCCACGTGGCGCCAGCCCAGCGTGCGCGCCACCCACTGCGCGGTGGACGACTTTCCGCTCGCGGCAGGACCGTCGATCGTGAGGACGTGCCGGCTGCTCATACTGCCAAACTTATTGCGTCACCGCCGCGAGGTCGCCCCAGAACCCCGGGTATGACACGGCGACGCACGCACGGTCGTCGATGGCGATGTCGATGCCGGCCGCAGCGCCGAGTACGGCGAACGCCATTGCGAGGCGATGATCGCCGAATGTGGTGACTGCGCCCGCATGCAACGCGCCGCGGTTGCCCATGACGCGCAAGCCGTCGGGACGCTCCTCGGCGTCCGCGCCGAGTGCGCGCAGGTTGGCGACGACGGCCGCGATGCGATCGGACTCCTTCGCGCGCAGCTCGTGCGCATCTCGGATCACGGTTTCCCCTTCCGCCAAGGTGGCCAGGCACGCGAGCAGGGGGAGTTCGTCGATCATGGTGGGCACCATCTGGCCCCCTACCGCGCGTCCGAGCAATCCGCGCGCGCGAACGCGCACCGTGCCCACGGGCTCGCCCCCCGAGACCCGGCGGTCCTCGAGCGTCACCTCCACGCCCATGCGTTCGAGCGTGTTGAGGAATCCGGTGCGGGTCGGATTGAGGCAGACGTTCGGCAGCAGCAGCTCGCTGCCCGGAACGGCGGCGGCGAGCGCCGCGAAGAACGCCGCCGACGATGGGTCGCCCGGGATGTCCATGTCGAGCGGTTGGAGCGTGTCGCCGGGAGTGAGCGTCACCTGCGCATCCGATTCTCCGACCTCGACGCCCGAACCCAGCGCGGCGAGCATGCGCTCGGTGTGGTCGCGCGATTTCGCGGGTTCGCGCACGCTCACCCGCACGCCGCCCACGAGCCCCGCAAGCAGCACGGCGCTCTTGACCTGCGCGCTCGCAACGTCGGTCACCAAGTCGACGGAGTGGAGCTGGCCGCCCGTGATCGTCATGGGGAGCGTACCATCGCTGCTTAGCTCTACGGTAGCGCCCATGGCCATGAGCGGGCGCGCCACACGTCGCATCGGCCGGCGCGAGAGCGAGGCATCGCCCACGACGGTGGCCCTCATCGGATGGCCCGCGAGCACCCCCGCGAGCAGCCGCGCCGTCGTGCCCGAATTCATCGCGTCGAGCGGCGCGCTCGGTGCGCGCAATCCGCGCAATCCGCGCCCCGCGAAGGCGATGTCATCGCGCAACGCCGGGATCTCGACGCCCATCGCGCGCAGGCACTCGGCCGTCGCCTGCACGTCGGCGCTCTCGAGGATGCCGCGCACACGCGAAGTGCCGGTGCCAAGCGCCCCGAAGATCAGGGCACGGTGCGAAAGCGACTTGTCTCCGGGCACCTGCACCGTGCCGCGCACACGCATGCGACTACCGTCGACGACGAGCCGCCTTCGGCTTCGCCGTGGTGCGCGCCTTCGGTCTGGCCTTGCCGGACTTGGCCGCCTTTCGCAGAGCCGCCTTGCGCTTGGCCGACTTGGTCGACTTGGCCGACTTGGCCGACTTGGCCGTGCTGCGTTTCTTGCCGCCGCGAATTTCCCTCACCGGACCGAGCTCGACGTTTGAGCCCGCGAGTTCACCGGCCCGCCACGAGGCCGCACGACGCCAGGTGCTCCCCAGCTGTTCGAGGTCGCCGGCTTCGAGTGCGCGACGCATCGACTCGAGCTCCGCCTCGAGCAGGCGGATGGGATAGGCGCTCGCTGACGGCGACATGGCGAGCAGCGCATGCCAGAGCCGCCACGGGCTCGTGGCCAAGCGCGTCGTGTCGCGACCGCCGGGGCCGAGCGCACTCGATGGCACGCCGGCATCGGCGAGTGCGGCCGCGAGCGCGGTCGCGGCCAGCTGCGGCAGGTGGCTCACCCAACGCATGCGCGCATCGTGTTCATCGGCTGGGCAGCTGGTGATCTCGCGGGCGCCAACAGATTTCCAGAGGGCGACGGCCGCGCGTCGTCCAGCCAACGTGGCCGGCACCGAGACGCTGACGAGACAGTTCGTGAACAGGTCCTCGCGTGCGGCCACGAAGCCATGACCCGCCGAGCCCGCGAGCGGATGCGTCGCGGTCACTCGCGCGGCCAGTTGGGGCGAGAGGCCGAGCCCCTTGGCGGATTGCAGCGAGCAGGTGTGGAAGATCGGGATGGAGGCCGGCACGACGGAGGCGACGTCGGCGGCCACGCGCGCGAGTTCACCTGGCGGCACGCAGATGACGACGACCTCGACCCCCTTCACGAGGTTGGCGACGCGTGCCTTGCCGGTGCCGGGTGCGATGTGAATGCCACGACGATAGGCGGCGACGCGATCGCGGGCGTTGATGGCATCGCCCCGCACCGTCCAGCCGGCGCGCATGAGGGCGAGCGCGAGAGAACCTCCGATGGTGCCGAGGCCCATCACTGCAGCGGAACGAGGTGTCAGCGGAGCCATGTTTCGAGGGCGGTTGCGAGATCGGTCTTGTCGTCGCGGTACTTGACGATAACGGGAGTCTGGAGGGAAAGCCCCTCCCCGACGCCCCAACTGGACTTTACTGTGCGCGCGCCCGGAACGACCACCGCCCCCTCCGGGATTTCGAGCGGACGATCGGAGCTCGCGCGGTACACCGTTTCCCGGACGAGGTCGTAGACGGGGGTGCCGCGCGTGAGCACGACGCCGGCCGCGAGCACGGCGCGGGCGCGCACCACCGTGCCTTCGTAGACGCCGCAGTTGCCGCCGATGATGGCGTCGTCCTCGATGATGACGGGCGACGCGTTGACCGGCTCGAGTACGCCACCGATCTGTGCGGCGGCGGAGAGGTGCACGCGCTCCCCGACCTGCGCACACGATCCCACGAGGGCGTGCGAATCGACCATCGTGCCGGCGCCGACGTACGCACCCACATTGATGAACATGGGTGGCATGCAGACCACGCCCGGCGCCACGAACGCGCCGCGCCGCGCGGTGGAACCGCCCGGCACGACGCGCACGTTGTCGGCGAGCGTGAAGGCGCGCGTGGGGATCGTGTGCTTGTCGAAGAACGAGAACGGCGACGCCGCGTTCTCGCGGCGGGGCGAGAGATCGACGATGCGTCCCGCGCGGAAGCCGACGAGGATGCCGCGCTTGACCCACGGCACCGCGTGCCACGTGCCCGTTGCATCGCGCTCGGCGCTGCGAATCGTCCCCGATTCGAGGAGATCGAGCAGTTCGGCGACGGTGGCTTCGGCGTGCGCGGCGAGCACTGTGCCCGCGGGCGTCGCCGCGAGCGCTTCGATGCGCGCGGCCAACTCACCGTGTGTTGCGCTCATGCCGGCGATCCTGCGGCGGCGAGCGCGGCGCGCACGATCGGCTCCTTGTCCGCGGCGAGCGGAACGAGCGGAAGTCGCAGCACGTTGCGGATCTTCCCCATCATGGCGAGCGCAGCCTTGGCGGGGATCGGGTTGGGCTCGCAGAAGGCAGCTTCCATCCATGGAAGCAGCGCGTGGTGGAGCGCACGCGCCCCGACGAGGTTGCCCGTCGCGATCCGCGTGCAGAGCTCGGCCATCGCACGTGGCGTGGCGTTGGACGTCACGGAGATGAGCCCTTCGGCGCCGGCCGCCATCATCGCCAGCGTGAGCGCGTCGTCGCCGGAGAGCACGGTGAAGCCCGCAGGGCGATGGAGCAGAATCTCGTGGACCTGCGCTAGGTTGCCCGACGCTTCCTTGATGGCCACGATGCCCGGCACTTCGGCGAGTGTGAGCGTGGTGCGCGCCTCGATGTTCGAACCCGTACGACCAGGCACGTTGTAGAGCACCACGGGAAGCCCCGCCTCCGCTGCGATGGCCTTGAAGTGCGCGACGAGGCCGCGTTGCGGTGGCTTGTTGTACATGGGCGACACGTGGAGCAGGTGCGTTGCGCCAGCCTCACGCATCATCTTCGAGTTGGCGATGGCGCGCTTCGTGTCGTTCGAGCCGGCGCCCGCCACCACCGGCACCCGTCCCTTCACCTGATCGACGGTGATCTCGACCACGCGGCGCTGTTCGTCCGGCGTCATCGTGACCGCTTCGCCGGTGGAACCGCACGGCACGACGAAGTGGATGCCTTCGGTGACCTGCCATTCGACGAAGGAGCGGAGCGCAGCTTCATCGAGGGAGCCGTCGTCGCCGAACGGCGTGACGAGTGCGGTCCCGCAGCCGCGGAGGGGTGGCGTCATGTGAGAAGATCGGTCATGGTGAACACGCCGCTGCGCCCGACGAGCCAGTCGGCGGCGATGAGGGCGCCCTCGGCGAAGACGCGACGATCGCGCGCCTCGTGTCGCAGCGTGAGTTGCTCGAACGCGCCATCGATGGTGATGGTGTGCTCGCCAGGCACGGCGCCCACGCGCACGCTCGTGATCGGCGTCGCCTTCTTGAGTCCCTGCCGCAGGAACTGCTCGAGCACGATGGCCGTGCCACTCGGTGCGTCGCGCTTGGCGGCGTGGTGCGTTTCGAGGATGTGCGTGCCGAAGCCGGGGTGCGCGCGCAGGAGCCGGCCCGCTTCCTTCGCGAGTGCGTTGAGGATGCTCGCGCCGATGGAGAAGTTGGCGGCCCAGAAGAGGCTGCCCTTCCCCTCCTCGACGGCGTGGCGCACGACCGGGAGCGCGTCGTACCAACCGGAGGTGCCGCAGACGATGGGAATGCCCGCTGCGACGGCGGCGCGGATGTTCGCGACGGCCGCCGACGGCTGCGTGAACTCGACGATGACGTCGGGATTGCCGAGGGCGTCGCGCGAGATGCCCGCGCCTTCCTTGTTCTCGCGGCGCGAGAGACGCGCCGTGATGGTCCAGCCCCGGGCCTCGGCCAGGAGCGCGGCGGCTTCGCCCATCCTGCCGTTGCCAATGATGGCGATGCGGCGGAGGGCGCTCGGCGTGGCCGACGGTGAAGCAGGTCCTTCGCTGCGCTCAGGACGACTCATGCCACCTGCCGGCCGAAGAATGCGGCGTGCAGGCGCCGGATGCCCGGATCGACCTGGTCGCCGTCAACGATGAGGGTGAGGTTGATGCCGCTCGCGGAGAGCGACACCATGTGCACGCGCGCCCCTTCGAGCGCGGCGAGGGCGCGCGCCATGGCCTGCGAGTCATCGCTCATGCCGGAGCCAACGAGGGCGAGGATGCCGCGGTTCCGCTCCACACTCACGTCGCCGAGGGGCTGAAGGTCGTTGAGCAGCGCCTCCAGGTACGTGGTGTCGTCGATCGTGACCGAGACGGACACTTCCGATGTGGCCACGACATCGACCGACGTGCGATGCTGTTCGAACACCTCGAAGATGCGGCGCAGTACGCCGTGCGCCATCAACATGCGCGCCGAGCGCACCTTGATCACGGTCACGTTCTTCTTGCCTGCGATGGCGGTGACTGGACGATGCGGCGCCTCGAAGGTGATGCGCGTGCCCGTGCCCGCGGGGTTCCGCGAGTTGAACAGGTACACCGGAATCCCGAGCTTGACTGCGGGTGCAATCGTGCTCGGATGGAGCACCTTGGCGCCGAACGACGCCAACTCGCTCGCCTCGTCGAAGCGGATTTCCGCGATCAGGCGCGCGTCGGCGACAACGCGAGGGTCGGCCGAGAGCATGCCGTCGACGTCGGTCCAGATCTCGATGGCCTCGGCGCGGAGGGCCGCACCGATGAGCGAGGCGGAATAGTCGGAGCCGCCGCGGCCGAGGGTGGTGGTCACGCGCTGCGCGGTGGCACCCACGAAACCACCCAGCACCGGCACCTGACCCGCACGAATGATCGGACTCAACACGCGTCGCGCAGCTTCCGAGATGAGTTCGGGCTGCGGCTCCGCCTTGCCGAACCGTTCATCGGTGCGCATCACGTCGCGCGCGTCGACGTGTCGCGCGGCAAGCCCCATCTCCCGGAACGCCGCCGCTGCGATGAGCGACGAGAGCTGCTCGCCGAGTGCGGCGATCTTGTCCATCGCCCGCGGCGTGCCGTGACCGAGCACGGAGAGCGCCTCCGCGAGTGCCGCGAGTTCGTCCATCATGCTCGAGAGTTCGCCCGCGACCTCGAGGCCGCTCGCGGTGTCGCCGAGCAGCGCGTGCGCCTCGTTGAGGTGACGCTCGCGGAGCGCCTGAACGGTGGCCATGGCGGGCACGAGCTGTCCCTCGACCGCCTGCGCGCCGACCTGCAGCAGCTGGTTGGTGACACCGGAAAGGGCGCTCACCACCACGATGGGTTCGCGCTTGAGGCGCGTGCGCACGATCTCGCCCGCACGCCTGATGGCCGCGGCGTCGGCCATCGACGTGCCGCCGAACTTGACGACGATCACGCGTTGAGCAGCCCGCGCGATGCGAGCCACTCGGCGTTCAGGATGGAAGCGCCGGCCGCGCCCACGACCGTGTTGTGGCCGAGTACCACGAGACGAAGGTGCAGCAGCGTGTCCTCGCGCACGCGCCCGACCGTGACCGCCATGCCGCGTCCTGCGTTCACGTCGCGGCGCGGCTGCGGGCGATCCGGCGCATCGCTCACGATGATCGGCGTGGCCGGGGCGCTGGGCAGGCCGCGCACGCCGTCAGGCCCGCGCCAGCTGCTGAGCGCGGTGATCGCGTCGCTGACGCTCGGCTTGCGCTTGAACTCCACGGATAGGCACGCCGTGTGGCCGTGTTCGACCGGCACGCGATTGGCCTGCGCGCTCACGCCGAACGCGGCATGCGCAAAGCTTCCCTTCCCGTCGAGCGCGCCGAGAATCTTTGGCAGCTCGGCTTCGATCTTCGGCTCCTCGTCACCGATGAACGGGATGACGTTGCCGAGGATGTCGAGCGAGGGCACGCCCGGATACCCTGCACCCGAGACCGCCTGCATCGTCGTGACGAAGACCTTGGTGAGGCCGAATGCCTTGTGCAGCGGCGCGAGCGCCATCGCCGCGACGGTGGCCGCGCAATTGGCATTGGTGACGAGACCGCCGGTCCAGCGACGCGCCGCACGCTGCGCGGTGAGCTGCAGCAGGTGATCGGCGTTCACGTCGGGCACGACCAGCGGCACGTCGCTCGCCATGCGGTAGTTCTTGGCGTTGCTGAGCACGAGGCGACCAGCCTGCGCGAAGCGCGGCTCGACATCACCGGCCGCGGCGGAGTCGAGCGCCGAGAACACGATGGGCGAGAGGACCTCGTCGGGGGTGCAGGCGCGCACGGGCAGCGCTGCGATGTCGGCGGGCATCGGCCCCTCGAGCCAGCGCGTCGCGTCGCGGTAGCTCTTGCCCGCGGAGCGCGACGATGCGGCCACTTCCGCCACGCGGAACCAGGGATGGTCCTGCAGCAGGCGAATGAAGGTCTGGCCGACGGCACCGGTGGCGCCCAGCACGGCAACCGGCCAGTGGCGGCCGTTGGGTGGGAGCGTGGCCGCACTCGTGCGAGCAGCGCCTTGACGATGCGCACGTAACCGTCGACCGACGCGCGCAGCTCGGCGCCATCGACGTGCTCCTCCGGAGTGTGCGCGACGTGAATCGACCCCGGGCCGAAGAGGAGCGGCGTGCCCCAGCGCGTGAGCAGGGGAATGTCGGACGTGTACGCCATGGCTCCGGTCTCGAAGCCGGGAATCGTGTGGAAGCGCTGCGCCGGGATGTGCGATCCCCACTCGAGCTCGGCGTGTCCCGCGGCCCACTGTTCGATGAGGGCGCGCACCGGTTCCGCCGCGCCCACGAGGCGGAACATGACTTCGCACTCGGCGAGCCCGGGCACGACGTTGGCCTCGGTGCCAGCGTGGAGGACGCCCACGTTGTAGGTGGTGTCGCCGAGCATCGGATCCTTGGGCCACTCGATCGGGCGCAGCTGGCGGAGGAGGTCGAGCATCGGCTCGATGGCCGACTGCCCGAGGTGCGGATAGGCGGCGTGCGCCTCGCGCCCGCGGATCCGCACCATGACGCGCTGCGAGCCCTTGCAGCCCGTCGCAAGTCGGCTCTCGGTCGGTTCACCGTTCACGAGCCACTTGCTCGTGGCCGGCAGGTGATTGGCTGCGCGGGCGCCGTCGGAGCCCTTCTCCTCGCCGACGAGCAACAGCAGGTCGACGCGCTCCTCGCCGCTTTCCACGAGGTGCTCCGCGGCCACGAGCATGGCGGCCGCGATTCCCTTGGCGTCACAGGCGCCGCGTCCGTAGAGCTTGTCGCCCGCGAGCGTCGGCGGGATGTACGGTGGCACCGTGTCGAGGTGCGTCGAGAGCGTGACCGCGCCGCGTCCGCGCGAGGCCCAGATGTTGCCGCGTCCCGGCGTGACTTCCTGCACCGTCACGTTCCATCCGCGGGCCACGAGCCAGCGGGACACGAACTCCACGGCCTTCCCCTCCCGGCCCGTGGGGGATTCGATCGCGAGAAGTTCGGCGGCAAGCGAGATCACGTCGGTCATGCGCGCAAGGTAAGGTCGTCATCGCCACGGTGGCAGCGCTGCGTGCAGCGGGCTATCGTCCAGCATGCCGCATGACGCGCGCCATCGGGCGCCTGCACCGTCGATCGTCGTTCGTACCGCGGGCGGCCTCACGACCCTCGTGGTGCTGCTGGCCGGATGCAAGATCCAGGACGACGCCTCGTTTCGGCGTGCCAACGCCGAACGCATCCCCGCCACGGCGGCGAGCTCGAGTGCACGCGCCGAAGTCGACACGGGTGACGGCGCCATCCCCGAAGGACCGATCGGCGCGTCGATACGGCGCGGCCGCGCCATCCTGCTGGCGACACGGGACTCGCTGCCGCGGAACGTGGGTAACGGCCTGCGTTGCGTGAGCTGCCATCTCGACGAGGGCCGTCGGCCGTACGCGATGCCCTGGACGGGAGTCGCGGCGCGCTATCCGCAGTACCGGAGCCGCTCGGGCCAGGTCGAACGCGTGGAGGATCGCATCAACGAATGCTTCCGCAGGTCGCTCGCGGGCAAGCCGCTGCCGCACGAGCATCCCGCCATGCGCGACATCGTCGCGTACTTCGCGCACCTCTCGCGCGGCGTGCCGGTAGGCACGCGCGTGACCGGCCAGGGCATCGACTCGGTCAAGGCCGCTGCTCGTGGCGACACGGCCGCGGGGCGTCGCGTCTACGTGGCGCAGTGCGTGCGCTGCCACGGTGCGAACGGCGAAGGCACTTTCGGAGCGCCACCGGCGTGGGGCTCGCGCTCGTACACGATCGGGGCCGGGATGTCGCGCTGGCGCGTGACCGCTGCCTTCGTGCGCCACAACATGCCGAACGATCGACGGGAATCGCTCTCCGACCAGGAAGCGATCGACGTGGCGACGTATCTGACGAGTCGCGCGCGTCCCGACCTCGCGGGCAAGGAGCGTGACTGGCCCAAGGGCAACGCTCCCGACGACGTCGCGTACAAGACCGTGGGAGCCAAGCCGGCGCGCGTCGCGCGCACCTCCTGACAACCCTCCAGCGCCTGCACATGACCACCGCCGACACACTTCGCCCTGCCCGCCGCGGCTTTCTCGGCCGACTCTCCGCCTCGGTGATCGCCTTGGGCGCGCTGCCGGCATCGATGCGCGCGGCCGAGACGACGCATGCTGATCGCACACCGATTGCCGTGGACGAAGCGTGGATGGACGGGCTGACCGGCAAGTACAAGCAGTTCTTCGACTGCAAGGCGCACCTGGACGGCGCGGCCATCGGACCGGTGCGGAACTTCCTCAACGCCTATCGCGATGCGTACGGCGTGAGCGACGCCGAGATCAACGCCGTCGTCGGCTTCCACGGTTCGGCCGCACCGATGGCGTTCACCGACGCCGCGTGGCAGCGCTTCCGCTTCGGGCAATCGACGTCGCTGCTCGATCCGGCCACGAAAATGCCGATACTCAAGAATCCGGCGCTCAATGTAGGCGCACTGCCGACAGACGCCCTCCTGCCCGTGCTCCAGAAGCGTGGCGTGACCTTCCTGCTCTGCAACAACTCCCTTGGCCGCATGATTCGCACGCTCGCCGCGGACGGCTACGGCACCGAAGTCGCGCTGCGCGCCGACCTCACGGGACCGTCGCTCCTCCCGGGCGTGATCGTGGTGCCGGCCATGGTCGTCGCGGCCAACCGGCTGCAGATGCGCGGTGTCACCTACGTTGCGGGGTGAGCCCCGGCACGTCGTACTCCCATAGCCGTTCGCGGCGCCGCACCCGGCGCGTCCTCCCCACCACACCTCGCCATGAACGAGAAGCAGATCCAGGCGCTGATCAAGAAGATCCAGTCGAAGCCCAAGAAGCAGGACGTGCGCCCGACCTACGACCCCACGCTCGAGGCCACCAAGCGTGAGGCGCCCTCCGAAGAAGCCGATCAGCGCAAGCAGTTCTTCAGCGAGATGAAGCGACGCGAGTTCTAGACCGTGATCGCCAGCCCGCGATAGATGCGGGCGCGGTAACGGCTGTCGTCCGCGTCGGGCAACGGCGCTGAAGCCAGCAGCACCGCCCGCGCAAAGCGGTCGATCTCTTCGGCCTGCTCTCCCGCGTCGCGCGGCTCCTCGCTGCGCACCCGGCGCGTCAGGTTGATCTGGTTGACCGGCACATGGAAGACGAGTCGCTCGTTTTCGACGCCGAGCGTTGCCGTGAGCGCATGCAGCGTGGTCTTGACGAAGTTGGCCATCGCGAACTGCGCGTGCGTGGCCCCGATCGGCACCTCCGGCGACGCCAGCACGAGCCGCGCGTCCTCGAGGAGCGACACCTTCCGCGCCACGCGGAAGTGGTGGGTGAGGTTGCCCTCGATCAGCTCCGAGAAGCCGCGTGCGTCGAGGTGATCTTCGCCCGCGATGCCGAAGAGGGCCCGCGGGATGGGGGTGTACGGCGTGCTCAGCACCGCCGAGGGCCGGCCGTGCGCGCGCAGCGCATCATCCATGCCGCGCTCGAGATCGTCACCCGTGACCTGCAGGCGCACGACATCGGCGTTCGGGAATCCGGCAATCTTCTCCATGATCGCCTTGCCCGCTTCGGTCGTGCGCGTGAGCAGCACGATGCGACCCACGTGACAGGGATCGAGGTAGAGCTCCACGGCTTTCGCGATGTGGTCGTGCAGGTGCTCACCGAGGATCCAGACGGTCTGCCCCTGCATCTTGACGATGCGCTCGGGCTTGGCGCGCCCGAAGAGTTCGCGCTCCGTGATCGTGCGCTCCTGGTGGAGGCCACCCGACGGCTGGAACGTCTCGCCGCTGACGGCGCGGTCGGCCATGAAGTAGACCGTCGCGAGCGCGACTTCCGTTTCGGTGGGCATGTTCCGCAAGTGCAGCATGCCGAGCACACCCTTCGAGATCTTGGACGCCTCACCGCTGATCTCGACGCCCGAAAGGAAGGGCTGTGCGGGTTCCGGGAGCGCCTGCACCCACGCGGCGTCGTCGGCCGCGCTCGACCCGTCGTCGAGGCGGAGCCCCGCGATGCGGAGGCGCGCAAGCAGCTTCGGTGCGATGCGCCGGTCCATCAGGAAGCGCCCGCAGCTTGGCTCGTCGCTCGCGTGCGCCGCGTCGGCCTGCGCCTTGATGGCGAACGCCTTGAGCGGCGCCGGCACGTCGTCCTGGGTGAGCCGGTGCGACTCGTTGCCCGCCATGAGCGCCAGCAACTGCTGGACCGTGGCGCCAGCACGCATCGACTCCACCACGGCCGCGTGCAGCTGGTTGAGCCGCTTGTTCTCGAGAATCAACCGTCCGCGCCGCTCGAAGAGGCCCGGCTTGCCACCCGTGCCGCGCAAGCGGTCACCGGCCACGGGGCCCGGCGCGATGGCGTTGATCTGGATCTCGGGGCCCACGAAGCGCGCGAGATTTTCGGTGAGCGCGCGTTGGCCGGCCTTCGACACCGCGTAGTCGGCGCGATTGGGATATGGCACCGCGATGTACTTCTCGCCGCCGAAGTAGGAGCTGACGTTCAAGATGTAGCCCGAGCCGCGCTGCTTCATGAGCGGCACGACCTTTTCGATGAGCGAATAGTTGGACACGAGGTTGGCGTCGAGCGTGTAGCGCCATTCGTCGGGGCTCATGTCCACGACCATCTGCTCCGCGCCCGCGACGCCGGCGTTGTTGATCAGGTAGTCGATCTGGCCGAAGGCGGCGACGGTCTCGTCGACGCACCGCCGCAGGCCGGCTTCGTTGGCCACGTCCACATCGGGCAGGACGCGCACGCGTTGCGAGGCGCCGTCGTAGCCGACGTCCTCGAGCTCGCGCACGATGCCGTCGCGCATCTCGTTGAGTTGATCCGCGCGCCGCGCCGCGAGCATCACGCGCGCACCGCCGAGCGCGAGGAGCCGGCCGAGCTGCCCGCCAATGCCCGCCGAGCCACCGGTGATCAGTGCGACCTTGCCCAGATGCAGCCCGTGCAAGTTCTCCATCCAGCCGAAGAGCGCCTTCCGCGAGCCGGTCGCGTCCACGATCGACGGTGGCAGGTAGAGGTTGACCTGGTTGACCTTGCGGTGCGTGAAGAGCAGGCGTGCCGCCTGGCCCGCAGCGAACGGTAGCCCTTCGTCTTCCGTGTTGGTCCAGCGGATGATCTGGTTCGACCACTCGACCGCGCGCCGTTCACCGGCCCTGACCTGGACTTCGGTTTCGTCGCGCCAGACCCGGCAGAGCTCCTCCATGGCCGCGCGCAGCATGTCGGCGTAGTGATTGCCCTGGCCGTCGTCGCCGTTCGACATGAAGATGACGTGCAAGCGATGGCCCGAATCGGCGTTGACCTTCCAGAAGCGCGTCAACTCGCGCGCGATTGCGATCGCGCCGCAGAGCTCGTCACGAAGGAATGCCGCCACGTCGGCATCGCGGGCCGCGGCCAGTGGATCACGGAAGCGCCACGCGCCGTGCGCGGGCAGGATGATCGCGCCGCGCAGCGTCACGCCGTCGGCCTTCCACTGCTGGAGCGATCCGGAGAGCGTATCCGGGCGTGCGCGATCGAAGAGCACCGGACGGATGCGCGCATCGCGATCGGTGTCCTCGAGCGCCTCGCGCGCCGCGCGCACCGCTTCCTCGGAGCCCATGCCAAGCACGACCTGCGCGCCGCAGCCCGCTTGCACGCGTGCGATGGAGATCGCGTCGGCCACCTGGTCGCCTGCCGCGACGAGCACCGCGAGTCCGGTGCCGTCCACGGTGCGCAGCTCCGGGCGCGACACGTAGGTCGAGCGCGACTCCTGGCGCACGGCCATGCCATGGGTAATCTCGAAATTGTGGCCGCTGATGGCGGCCGACTCTTCGGAGCCGAGGAAGACAATCGCGTTGGCCACATCCTCGACGGTCGGAAAACTCCGCTCGGGCGCACCACCATCCTTCGAGCGCGCGAGCGCCATCAGGCCGAAGAACTCCTCCTTGGTGGTGCCGTCCTTGGCGTGGCGCAGCTTGTCCATGGCGGCAAACACCGTGCGGATCCGCTCGCTCTCGATCGGGCCCGGAAACACCGTGTTGACGCGGATGCCGCGGTTGCCCACCTGCGTGGAGAGCTGGCGCGAGAAGGCGTTGAGCGCCGCCTTGGGCACGACGTACGCGGTGCGACCGTAGTACTGCGTGCGCGAGAAGATCGTCGAGATGTTGATGATGCTCGCGCCAGGGAGCAGATGTGGCAGCGCCGCACGCACCACGTTCCACGAAAGGCCGAGCAGATTGCCCGCCGCCGCCACGGCCGTCTCGCTGTCGGTGCTGCCCTGCGCGCGCAGCCGCTCCAGTTCGTCGTTCGTGAGCGGCACGTCCTCGAGCTTCTGCTTCGGGCCCGCGGACCCCGCGTTGTTCACGAGCACGTCGATCCGCCCGGCCTGCGCCATCGCCTCGGCGATGCCCGCGCGCACCTGGCCGGGATCGCTCGCGTCGAAGGGCACGAGGATCATGCGGGCCGTGCGGGTGCGCGTGAGCTTCACGAGGCGGGCGCGCGCGTCCTCGAGCTTCGCACGATTCCGCCCGACCATGATGAGCGTTGCGCCTTCCTCGAGATAGCGACGACACAACGTCTCGCCGATGTTGCCGGCCGCACCCGTGATGAGCGCCACCTTGCCATCGAGCCGTCCGCGTCCGCGCCGCGCCCGCGCGCCCACCGCCGGGCGCGCCACCGTCGTGTCGGCGTTGTCCTTCGTGTCACGTGCCATGGAGCAGTCCTCGTGAGCGGGCGGTCAGTGAGCGGATGAGGCCGGCGCCGCGGCTGCGGCCCAGGCCTGGAATAGTTCGTCGCGCGTGCGGAGCCCCATGGCGGGGAGCGCGTGGTTGACGACGTACGTGGCGGCCGTGTGGCGATTCTCCCACATCGCCTGGTGCGCCTCGGGCAATTCGCCCCACGGCACGACGGCGGGCGGCGTCACCTCGAGCAGTCCCGCGGCCAGCATGTCGTTCATGCGCACGACCTCGTACGCGTTGCAGAGGTGCGTGCCGTAGATGCTCGCCGTCGGGCAGAGGATGCGGCGCTGGCGCGTCCAGACCTGCGGCGCGTAGAACGTGTAGCGGCGTCCAGCCATCTCCTCGAAGTAGACGACGCGACCGGTGCCGGGTTTGACGAGCGTCGTCGACACCGCGAGCGCATCGTGGCCTGCGCGTTCGATCACGAGATCGGGATAGCCACGCGGATTGTCCGCCGAGCGCAGGTGGCGTCCGACCGCGCCTCCGAAGGCCTTGATCGTGCGCTCCTGAAATGCGCGCACCGCCTCCTTGAACGCCGCGGTCTGCTTGCGGACGTCCGGCATCGTTGGCAGGCAGGTCGGCCACTCGAAGTCGTCGCCTTCCTTGCGCTCGATTTCCTCGATGGCGACGACGCCCTTGACCGCGTCGCCGAAGCCGAGCGACTGCACGAACTCGCGTTGCGCGATGGTGCGCGTGGCCACCACGATGCGCGCGCCGGCCGCACGCGCGGCCTCGATGGCCTCGAGCGCTGGACGATCGACCAGGCCGTCGGCT
>JANYHJ010000111.1 GCA_025359135.1 Gemmatimonadota bacterium
GCCGACCAGGTGCCGGAGCTCTGGCTGTACAACGTGACCCGGCTCGATGCGGTGCCGACGTCGCTCAAGGGATTCAAGGGCAACCCGACGAACACGGGCATCTTCTGGAACGTCGCCGAGTGGGAGATCGCCAGGCAGTGAGGCGCGCGCGATGACCTCCGGAGCGATCGCCGTGCGGCGCGCCGCGCAGGCCGTGCCGCTCCTGCTGATGGTGTCGGTGATCGGCTTCACCTTGCTGCACCTGGTACCGGGCGGGCCGCTCGACGTCTACCTGGGCAGCCCGAACGTGCGCCCCGAGGACATCCTGCGCCTGCGCACGGCGTACGGCCTCGACCAGCCGCTACCAGTGCAGTACCTGGCCTGGCTGGCCGCGTTCGTGAAGGGCGACTGGGGCTACAGCTTCACCGACGGACGGCCCGTGCTGACGCGGCTCCTCGAACGCGTCCCCGCCACGCTCGAGCTGATGGTGAGTGCGTTGTCGGTCGCGCTGGTGGTGGCGCTGGTGGTGTCGCTCTGGCGTGCCCGCAGGCCGCGCGGCGCGGGCGCTGTGGAAGCGCTCTCGGTGGCGGGCATCTCGTTGCCCGTGTTCTGGCTCGGGCTCGTGGCGCAGCTAGTATTTGCGGTGGCGTTGCGATGGTTGCCGAGCTCGGGTCGCATGGCGTTCGACGGCGCGGGGCTGGCCGACCGACTGCGCCACCTCGTGCTGCCGGCCCTTGTGCTCGCCACGGTGCACGTGGCGGCATGGACGCGCTATCTGGGCGCTTCACTCGACGGCGTGCTCTCGGCTCCGTGGCTCAAGGCCGCACGCAGTCGTGGCGTGCCCGCGCGCCTGCTCATGCGTCGGCACGCGCTGCGCCCCGCGTTGCTGCCGTTCGTGACGGTGGTGCTGCTCGACGCCGCGCTGCTCGTGAGCGGCGCGGTGGTCACCGAGAGCGTCTTCGCCTGGCCGGGTCTTGGCGGACTGTTTGCCGAGGCGTTGGCGCGGCGCGACTACGCGTTGCTGATGGCGTTCCTGATGCTGACGTCGGGGGCGATCGTGGCGCTCAACCTGCTGGCCGACGTGGCGTATCGCTGGATCGACCCACGGCTGCGCGACGCATGAGCGACTCAACCTCGCGCGCCCCCGCCTCGCCGGCCCGCACCGCTGCGCTCATGGCGCTCGGCATTGCCGCGGTGGCGCTGTTGCTGCCCGCGGTCGCGCCGCACGCGCCCGATGCCATCGATCTCGTGGCGCGACGCGTGGGTCCGTCGATGTCGCACTGGTTCGGTACCGACGACATCGGGCGCGACGTGCTGAGTCGCGTGCTGCATGGTGCGCGACTGTCGCTGTTCGTCGGGCTCGCGTCGGCGGTCGTGACGCTCCTGCTCGGGGTGGGCGTCGGCGTGGCCGCGGGTTGGCGCGGCGGCTGGCTCGACCTGCTGTTGATGCGCGCAACCGATGCCCTGCTCTCCATGCCGCGCCTGCCGCTGCTGATGGTGGCGGCGGCGATCCTCGAGCCTGGCGCGGCGGCCCTCGCGGTGCTGGTGGGTGCCACGGGCTGGATGGAGACGGCGCGCGTGGTGCGTGCGGAGGTTCTGTCGCTTCGCGAGCGCTCGTTCATCGAGGCGGTGCGCGCCAGTGGCGCTGCGGAGTGGCGCATCCTCGCGCGGCATCTCGTGCCGAACGCCGCGCCAACGATTGCCGTGGCCGCGACGTTGGCGGTGGGACGCGGCATCCTGCTGGAATCGGCGCTCAGTTTCTTCGGCGTCGGCGTACGCCCGCCTGCGCCGAGCTGGGGGAACATGTTGTACCAGGCCCAGCAGAGCATGACCACCGCGCCGTGGGTCGCGCTCTGCCCCGGCCTCTGCATCTTCGCGACCGTGTTCGTCATCAACGCCATGGGCGTGCGTCTCGCACGTTCGGGCCCGGAGGCTCGTCCCGCATGAGTGTTCGCACGCTTCGCCTCGCGTTTGTCAGTGTTCTCCTTGCCGTGAGCGTTCCCGCTCGCGCCCAGACGGCGACTCCCTTCGGCCTGGCCGTGGACCGCTGGCTCGATGCCTTCGCGCGCCGGCACCCGTCGATCGCGGCGGGCAACGGCATCCACACATATGACGACCGGATGGAGGACTTCTCTGCGGGGGCCATGACGCGCGAGATCGCGGCGCTCAAGCGCGAGCGCAAGACCATCGCGTCGTTTCCCGCGCCCTCGCTCTCCGCGGACGAGCGCGTCGACCAGCGCATCCTCGTCGGCATCATCGATGGCTGGCTGCTGGACGTCGAGACCATCCAGAGCTGGAAGAAGAACCCGATGGTCTACGGCGACGCGCTCTTCAGCGGCGTGCACAACCTGATGACGATGGAGTCGGCGCCGCTCGACGTGCGCGCACGGACGCTGATCAGCAAGCTCAAGGGACTCGATCAGCTCGTCGCCGCCCTCAAGGCGAACGTGTCGCACCCGCCGAAGATCTACGCCGAGAAAGGCCAGCGCATGCTCGGTGGCGCGCGCGAGGCGCTGGGCAGCGACGTCGCCCTCGCGTTCGACAAGTTGCCCAAGGGCGGACTCCGGGATTCGCTCGCGATGGCTACGGGCGCCGCA
Source organism: Gemmatimonadota bacterium (assembly GCA_025359135.1). GTDB lineage: Bacteria > Gemmatimonadota > Gemmatimonadetes > Gemmatimonadales > Gemmatimonadaceae > JACPPC01. The sequence goes on from JANYHJ010000111.1 coordinate 2,577, forward strand.
GGCAAGGCGCTCGACTCGCTCCTCGTGTGGTACGAGAAGTCGCTCATGCCCACGGCAGACGGCGTGTACGCGATCGGCCAGCGGAACCTCGAGGCGCGCTACCGTGCCGAGGAGCTGATCGATCTCACGACACCGGCGCTGCTCAAGATCGGTGAGCGCGAACTGAAGAAGGCGCAGCAGCAATTCACCGAAGCCGCGGCCAGGATCGACGCCAAGCGCCCCGCACTCGACGTCTGGCACGACATCGAGCGGGATCATCCCGCGCCCGGGCAGGTGGTAGCCGCGGCGAAGGCCGCGGTGGACGAGCTGACCGCGTTCGTGATCGCGAAGGACCTCGCGAACATTCCGACCACCGAGCGCGTGATCGTGGCGCCCGCGCCGCCCTTCGATCTCGGGCTCGCCTCGAGCCACGCCTCGCCGCCGCTCGAGAAGACGCCGGTCTCGAGCTACTACTACGTGACCGACGTGCGCGCCGAGTGGCCGAAGGACAAGCAGGACGGCTGGCTCAAGAAGTTCAACCGCTCCACGCTCACCATCATTTCGGCCCACGAGGTCATGCCGGGCCATTGGCTGCACGCGATGCACATGCGCGAGACGCCGGGCAAGGTGCGCCGCATCTGGATCGGGCTCAACCCGTTTCCACAGCCGTCGTCAGGACAGGATGGATGGGCGCACTACAGCGAACAGCTCGTGGTGGACCAGGGACTTCGCGACAGCGATCCGAAGCTCCGGCTCGGACAGCTGAGCGAGGCGTTGACGCGCATCTGCCGGTTGATCAGCAGCACCAAGCAGCACCTTGGGCAGATGACGGTCGAGCAGGCCGCGGCGCTCTTCGAGAAGGAAGCGCACCTCACCGCGCCGGCCGCGCGCTCGGAGGCGGAACGCGGCACCTACGATCCGACCAACGGTGGCTACTTCCTCGGCAAGATGGCGGCGCTCACGCTGCGCCGGGACGTGCAGGCCAAGGAGGGCGCCGCGTTCAACCTCAAGGCGTTCCATGAGCGCATCATGCACAACGGCATCGCGCCGTGGTGGGCGCACCGGCAGCTGCTGCTACCGGGCGATACGCGGCCGCTGATCGACTAGTAGCCTTGGGCGGGGTCGACGACCCACTTCGGCGTCGCGCCGCGCTCGATTTCGGAGAGGCACTCGAGAAAGCCCACGGCGGCGCCTTCGATCGTGGTGAGTCCGGCGATGTGCGGCGTGATGTAGACGTCCGCACGCGCCCAGAGGGGTGAATCGGCGGGCAACGGTTCCTTGTCGAAGACGTCAAGCGCCGCGGCGCGCAGGTGGCCTGCGTCGAGCGCGTCGGGGATCGCGGCTTCGTCGGCGAGTGCACCGCGGCCGACGTTCATGAGGACCGCGCCCCGGCAGCGTGTCAATCGCTGACGCGACATGAGGCCGCGCGTCCCCGGCGTGAGGGGCGTCGCGAGCACGACCCACTGCGCGTCCGGGAGCAGCGCGTCGAGCTTGTCCATGGGCACCACGGCGTCGAACCCTGCCACGGGCGCGCCGGTCCGCGACGCCCCCGTGACGTGACAGCCCAACGCGGCAAATGCGCGGCCGATCGCGCCGCCGACGTGGCCCGTGCCGACCACCATCACGCGTCCGCCCGCGAGGCGCTGCGGGTGGTCCGGGCTCCACGTACGCGTCTGTTGCGCGCGCTCCATGCCCCGGAAGTCCTGCGTGATTCCGAGCGCACGCGCCACGCACCACTCGGCGATGTCGGGACCGAAGTCCTCGGACGACCGCGTGAGCAGGATGGAGGCGTCGATGGGCGGAAAGATGTAGGCATCGACACCGGCGCCCACCGAATGCACCCAGCGCACGTTGCCGAACGAGGCCGGTTTGGGGCGGCGAAAACCGACGAAGGTGTCGGCCCACGCCAGGTCGGCGTCGTCGATGAGGTCCAGGTCCTTGGCCCGGATGTCGAGGTCCGGACGGGCAGCGCGGAGGCGGTCGTCCAGCCCCGTCATGCGCTTGTGCCCGATCAAGATGCGGCGCGGTGGCGTGATCACGGGGAGAATTGTAAACCCGCGGGCACGACCGGGCCTGCCCGGCGTTGAAAGAGGCGTCGCGCCCGGCGAACTTTGATGCTCACCCCCGCCCCGGAACATGAGCACGTATCGCCTGCTGGTCACGGATGGAGTGGACCCCGAAGGCGTGGCGGTCCTGACGGCCACCCCGGAGTTCATCGTCGACGAGGTGGCGACGTTGCCTCCGGCGGAGTTGCTCGCGCGCATCGGCGAATACGACGCGATTGTCGGCCGCAGTGCGACCAAGGTCTCGGCGGAGCTCCTCCGCAAGGCGGTGAAGCTGCGTGTCGTCGGTCGCGCGGGCGTGGGCGTCGACAACGTGGACCTCGACGTCGCCACTGAGCTGGGCATCGCCGTGATCAACGCGCCGGCGGGCAACACGGTGGCGGTGGCGGAACTGGTCTTCGGCACGCTCATCGGCGTGCTGCGGCAGATCCCGCGCGCGACCACCGGACTGCACGACGGCAAGTGGGAGCGCGCCAAGCTCATGGGCCACGAGCTCAAGGCCAAGACGCTGGGCATCGTTGGCGTCGGGCGCATCGGTGGTGAAGTTGCGCGACGCGCGCACGCCTTCGACATGAGGGTGGTCGGCTACGATCCGTACGTGGGCGACGATCGGTTCGGCGCGCTCAAGGTCACCCGCATGGCGACGCTCGACGAGCTGCTCGCCGAGGCGGACATCGTCACGGTCCACGTGCCGCTCACCGACGAGACGCTCGGCATGATCGGCCGTCGCGAGCTGGCGCGACTCGCGCCGTCAGCCGTGGTCGCGAACCTCGCGCGCGGCGGCATCATCGACGAGACCGCGCTCGTGGCCGCCCTGCGCGAAGGCAAGCTCGCCGGTGCGGTGGTCGACGCATTCACGAGCGAACCGCTGCAAGGCGAGCATGCGCTGCGCGGCGTCCCGAACCTCCTGCTCACGCCGCACATCGGCGCCAATACCCACGAGGCGCAGCGCAACGTGGCCGTCGACGTCTGCCAGTCCGTGCGCGAAGCGCTGCTGCACCACGAACTCTCGCGGTCGCTGAACGTGGCCGCGGTGAGCGGCAAGTCGTGGCCGGAGCTGCAGTCGGCGATCACCATTGCGCAGCGGGCGGCGTCGGTTGCGCGCTCGCTGCTGGCCGATCGCGGACTCAAGGCGGTGACGCGCCTCGCCGTGCGCACGGGCAGCGAACTCGCGGGCAGTGGCCCTGCCCTGCTCTCGGCGGCCGTGGTCGGCGTGCTCGAGGGCGTCATGGCCGAGGGCCGGCTCAACCTGATCAACGCGCGTTCGCTGGCGGAGGCGCGTGGCATCCAGCTGTCGATCACCGAGAATGCGCCGGGGCTCCCCGCGCACGGGCTCGAGGTCGTGTTAGGCGGCGCCATGAACGAGCTCGCGGTGGCGGGCAGCGCCCCGCCCGAGGGCACGCCGCGTCTCACCCGCATCGGCGGGTTTCACGTCGACATCAATCCGAAGCAGACGCTGCTGGTCCTCACCAATCACGACGTCCCCGGTGTCATCGGACGCGTGGGCACGGTGCTGGGCGACGCCAAGGTGAACATCGCCGAATATCACCAGGCTCGACTCGCACAAGGCGGCGAGGCATTGGCGGCGGTGTCGGTCGACGGCTCGATCACCGAGGAAGTCCGTCAGGCGCTGCTCGCGACCCCCGAAGTTCTCTCGGCCACGATCGTGCGCTTCCGCGGCGCGTGAGCGTCGCGCTCGCCACCGACGCCGACGTCCGCGCCGCCTACGCGCGCGACGCATCGGGCCTGGAACGCACCCCCGAATCTGTCGCGCGCCCAGCCACGCAGGGCGAGGTCGCGGAACTCGTGATGCAGGCCGCCGCCGAGCATCGCAGCGTGACCGCGGCCGGCGGCCAGACGAGCACGACCGGCGCGAGCATCACGGATCGCGGGCTGCTGCTCTCGCTGCGAGCGCTCGACAAGATCGTCGAGATCGACGGCGACCGGCGCATCGTGCGCGCCGAAGCCGGGGTGCTGCTCGGTGACCTCAAGCGCGCCTGCGCGGCCGAAGGCTGGCTGCTCGCACCCGACCCGACGAGCGAGGATGAGTGCACGATTGGCGGTGCCATCGCCTGCAACGCGAGCGGCGCGCGCTCGCTGCGTTACGGGGCGATGCGCCCCCACGTCTCGGCCCTCTCGGTGGTGATGGCTGACGGCGCGATGGAACGGTTCCACCGCATGCGCATCGAGAAGAACACCGTCGGCTACGCGGCCGTGCAGGAGCCGGTGGACTGGTTCATCGGCAGCGAGGGGACCCTCGGCGTCGTGGTCGAAGCCGAGCTCTCCCTGACGCCACTTCCCGCGCGCACGATCGGCATGGCGTTTCCGTTTGCGTCCGAGGCCGACGCGCTCGCGTTCGTGGTGTCCGCACGACAGGCAACGGGGATTGATCCGCGCTGCCTCGAGTACTGCGATCGCCAGGCGACGCAGATCGTGGCCACCGCAACCAACGACCCGGCGTGGAAGGCCGCGCTGGCCATCGTCTACGCCGAAGAAGCGGGTGACGACGAGCCCCCGCTCGAGAGCTGGCTCGCGCTCGCCGAGCAACATCACGTGATCGAGGCGGCGGTGCGCGTCTACGATGGTGAAGCGGCCTTGCGCGACGCGCGCCACTGGCGACACGCGGTACCTGCCACGATGCACGAGCGCGCGGCGCCGTTCCGCGCGCACGGTGGGCGGCGCGTGTCCACCGACTGGGCCGTGCCCTACGCCAAGCTCGCGCGGGTGCTGGGGCGTGCGCAGGCGTTCGCCGACGCTGCGGGCATCGCGCAGGCTGTCACCTTCGGTCACGCGGGCAACGGACATCCACACCAGAACTGGGTGGGAGAGTCTCCCGAGCACGTGCTGCGCATCGAAGAGGTGGTGGAACGGACGCTCAAAGTCGTGATCGCCGAGGGCGGCACGGTTGCCGCGGAGCATGGCCTCGGCAAGCTCAAGGCGCGCTGGATTCCGCTGCAACTTGGCGCGAGACAGCTGGGCCTCCTGCGCGCGATCAAGCATGAGCTCGATCCGCAGGGGATGCTCGCCCCCGGCAACCTGATCGCGTGATGCCGCGCTTCCGCGCCGTCATTCTCGACGCCGACTCGACGCTGTCCGGGCTCGAGGGCATCGACTGGCTCGCCGGACAGCGCGGGCCGGACGTTGCGGCGGCCAGCGAGGCGGCCACGCGCCGAGCGATGGACGGTTCGGTGCCGCTCGAGGCCGTGTACGCGCAACGGCTGGCGATGATCCGCCCCACCCGCGCGGAGCTCGCGACGCTTGCCGAGGTGTATGTGCGCGCCATGGCCGACGGCGCCGTGGCGTGCGTGCGCGCGCTGCACGCCGCCGACGTGCGCGTCGTGATCGTGAGCGGTGGGTTGCGCGAGGCGCTACTGCCGATGGCGGCGGAGCTCGGCGTGTCGGATCGCGACGTGCACGCCGTGTCGGTGCGCTACGATGCGAGCGGTGCCGTCGATGCGCTCGACGGCGTGCAACCACTAGCGATGACCGGCGGCAAGCCATTGGTCGTGCGGACGCTGGCGCTGCCCGGCCCAGCACTCGCGGTGGGTGATGGCATGACCGATGCGGATATCCGGCCGGTGGTGGCTGCGTTTGCGGCGTTCACGGGCTTTGTGAAGCGCGACGCGGTGGTGGCCGCCGCGGATCATGTACTCGACTCCTTCGACGCGCTCGCGCGCCTGGTACTCGCATGACGACGTCCGCCTTCGGGACCTTCTTCCTTCCCGGCCCCACGGAGGTGCATGCCGACGTGTTGGCGGGCATGCTGCGTCCCATGATCCCGCATCGCGGCGCGGCGTTCGAAGCGCTCTTCGCGCGCTGCGTGGACGGACTCAAGCCGGTGTTCCGCACGACACGTCCGGTGTACGTGTCGTCGTCGAGCGCGACCGGGTTGATGGAAGGCGCGGTGCGTGCCACGCCGCCCGGTGCGATCCTCGCCCTCGTCAACGGCGCCTTTTCGGAGCGCTTCGCGCGCATCGCCGCCGCGTGCGACCGCGAGACCGACGTGCTCCATGCGGAGCCCGGCGCGACGGTGGCGCTGGATGAGGTTCGCGCGCGCCTCGCGTCACGCCCGTTTGCCGCCGTGACCGTGGTGCACTCGGAGTCGAGCACCGGCGCGCTCACGAATGTTCGCGCGCTCACGGCGCTCGCGCACGAGTTCGGCGTACCGTGCCTCGTCGATTCCGTGACGGGCATCGGCGCGTCGCCGGTGGAGACGGATGCGTGGCAGCTCGACTTCGTGCTCACGGGTTCGCAGAAGGCGCTCGCCCTGCCGCCGGGGCTGGCGTTCGGTGTCGCGTCGGAACGATTCATCACTGGCGCCAAGGCGGGCCGGTCGCGCGGCGTCTATTTCGACCTTGTCGAGTTCGAGAGCTACGGGAGCAAGCACCAGACGCCGAACACGCCAGCGCTTCCGCTGCTGTACGCGCTCGACGCGCAACTGCCGCGGATTGCGGCGGAGGGCGTCGAGGGTCGCTGGGCGCGCCACGCGGCCATGGCGGACACCACCCATGCGTGGGTTGCGTCGCTCGCACTGCGCACAGGTCGCCGCTTCGGCATTCTCGCGGCGCCGAGCGAGCGCTCGCACACGGTCACTGCAGTCACGGTGCCCGGCGACGTGGACGCGAACGCGATCGTGCAGGCTGTCGCCCGGCGCGGCTACGTGATCGGCAACGGCTACGGCGCGCTCAAGGCCCGGACCTTCCGCATCGGCCATATGGGCGACCACACCCTGGCGACGCTCGGCGGATGTCTGGCCGCGTGCAGCGACGCCATCGACGCGGTGCTCGCCGGACGCAGCTGACGCAGCTGACGCCCGGTGAGCGCCGAGCTGCGACGGAACGATACGGTCGCCCCGTTGGACGGGGCGCCCGTGCGCGGTGCGAGCCACAACCGCGAGTCAGCCTTCGGGCGGCTCCGTGCCGGCACCACCGGCCGGATCGAGGCCGGCCGCGGCACGCCGCCGCATTTCCTCGACGCGGCGTCGCAGCTGATCCTGGAGCGCGAACCAGCGCGCGCGCTGAACGGGACTCAGGAAATTCGAGAGTTCCTTGTCCTCATCCTCGAGGATCGCGCTGCGCTCCTTCTGGATGCTGAGGATTTCCTGCAGCGCCGTGGCGACGCGCGGATTGTCGGCGTTCTTGTCCGCTGCCACCTCGGTGCGCAGCACGTCGCGCGCCGAACGCTCGCGTGCGTTGAGATCACGACGACGCCCCTCGAACTTGTGGCTCGCATCGCCCAACTGGCGCATCTGCTTGTCGTCGAGCCGCAGCTGACTGCGGACCACCATCGCGAACCGCTCGCGCACGCGCTGCTCGAGCAACGGCCGCTGTCCGTCGGCGAGTGATTCGCCGCCCGCGCGCGCACCATTGGGCTCGCCGCCGGCTGCGCCGTTGCGCCGATCCTGCCGCTCCTGCCGCTCCTGGCGAATGGCCTCGCGGGCCTCGGGCGTGAGGCCGCCGATCCGCCCCGAGCCTCCACCACCGCCGGGCCCGCTGCCACTGCCCGAGCCGGAACTGCCGCTGCCGCTCTGCGCGAGGGCGGCGCACGGAAGCACGGCCAGCAGCGTGGCCATCATGACGCGACGCGCGCTCATGTGCCGCCCTCGGCGAGTTCGACACTGATGGCGGTGCCACCTTCGGGTTCCGCGGACGGTGTCGCGTCGAGCTTCTCCATCTCCTTGAGCAGCGACTGGAGGTCACCTTCGCTCAAGTCCGAGACGCCGCCGGCGAAGCCGATGGCCGCCGGCATCGGGAGATCACCCGCGGTACTCGGCGTGCGGTTGATGACCGCCATCGTGGTTGCGCCCGCCATGAAAAGCAGCACCGCTGCCGCGCGCACCTGGGTGCGCTGGTACCAGCGGAGCTCGATGACGCGTGGGCGCGCGCGCGGCGGCTTGGGGAGCGCGGCCACGATGGCGGCGATGTCGACCCGCGGCGCGGCCGCCGTGAGTGACGCGGCGAGGTCGCGCAGCAGCGCGACTTCCTCGACGCAATCGCTGCAGCAGGCGACGTGCGTTGCCACCTGCCGGGCGCGGTCGGCATCGAGCCGTCCGTGCACCCAGTCCGGCAGTAGGTCCCGCAGTTCGCCGTTGGCGCAATCACGCATCGAGAAACTCCTTCACTGACCGCATGGCATGGTGGTAGTGCACCCGGGCTGCCCCTTCGGTACTGCCGACCACGTCCGCAATTTCCTTGTACCCCATCCCCTCCGTCACCCGCAGCGTGAACACTTCCCGCTGCATCGGTGTAAGCCGGGTCACTGCCGCCTTCAACCGGTCTTCCATTTCCTGCGCGACGAGCGATGACAACGGGTCATCGGGAGTCGCGGCATCGTCCTCCTGGACTTCGACCTCGGTTCCACGCCGCTTGAGCGATCGTCGGCGATCGAGCACCAGTCGTCGGGCAATCGTGAAGAGCCAGGTCCGGAGCGCGGCGTCGGATCGAAAGCTCTCGATCGCACCGAACGCGCGCACGAACGTGTCCTGCACGACCTCGTCCACGTCCACTCTCATGCCCAACGATGACACGAAACGTGCCACCGCCGGGGCATGGCGGGCGACCAGCTCGCTCGCGGCGCGCTCGTCCCCCTCCAACCACCGGGCGATCAAGGCGGCGTCGAGCGCCGGATCATCGCGCGGGTCTGCTGGTGCCATGCTCCAACCGGAAGACGCGCGGACGGTGAATCCGTTAAGTACCCGAAGAAACGCCGAAATACGGCTGGCCACCGACCCGACGACTCCGTAATGTGGCCCGCGAGGCCCGCGCTGAACAGGAGCCCGGTCCGTGTCGCCCCGAATCCCGCCAACCGTGCCCGCGCTTCCCGAACGTATCGCCCACCGCGGCGCTCCCCGTGAACTTCGCGAGAATACGCTGCCGTCGTTCCTGCGCGCCCTTGAGCGCGGCGCGGACGCGATCGAACTGGACGTCCACGCCACGGCCGACGGCGTGATCGTGGTGCACCACGACGCGCGCCTCAAGCCCGACACGGCCCGACCGCAGTTCGCCGGGCGCGCTATCCGCGAGATGCCCTGGACCGAGCTGCAGCGCGTCCTCTACCGCGACGGCCACGGACTGCCCACGCTCGAGGAAGTGCTTGCGGCCGTGGGTGATCGGGCGCGGGTGTACGTCGAGGTCAAGCAGCGTGGCATCGAGGCCGGCGTGGTGGCGCTGCTGCGCGCGTCGCGAACGCGAACGGCGGTGCACGCCTTCGACCATCGCGTGATCGCGGCCGTGCACGAGATCGCGCCCGAGATCGAGACCGGCATCCTCGTGGACGCCTACCTGATCGACGTGCCCCACGCCATGCACGCTGCAGGCGCGCGCGACTACTGGCCGAGCGTGGAGTTCTGCGATGCCGCGCTCATCGAGCGTGTGCACGCAGCGGGAAGTCGCGTGATCGCCTGGACGGCCAACGACCCCGCCGTCATCGCGAGCCTCGGCGCCGCGGGAATCGACGGACTCTGCACCGACGACGTGAGGCTGCTCGACGTCGTGTGACGAGCTGACACACTGCTAGTGCCGTCGACGTCTCCGTCGTACCTTAGCCGCGCGCTGCCAGAGGGCGGCGTCCCCACTCCGTTTCCCCCCTGCAGGAGCCCCGCATGAACCGCATGCTTCGTCACTCGCTCTACGCGGTCGCATCCGTGTCGATCGTCGCGCTGCCGGCGTTCGCCCAGGCCAAGCCGGCCGCCGCGCCCGCGGCCAAGAGCGCTACCGTCTCCGACCTCATGAAGGACGTCGAGGAGGTCCACTCCAAGCTCGTCCAGCTCGCCAAGGCCATGCCGGCCGCAGCATACGCGTATCGCCCCGAGGCGGGCGTTCGCTCGGCCGGTGAGGTATTCCTCCACGTCGCTGGCGACAACTACCTCATGCCGACGTTCGCGGGCGTGGCCATGGACCCGGCCACCAAGCTCAGCGACAAGGACTTCAAGACCTTCGAGACGTTCGAGAAGCAGAAGATGGATCAGGCCGCGACGGTGGCGGCGCTCGACAAGTCGTTTGCACACCTCGCGAAGGCGATGGGCGCCACGACCGACGCGCAGCTCGATGGCAAGGTGAAGATGTTCGGCACCGAGATGTCGATGCGCGGCATGTGGATCGGTACCACGACCCACCTGCACGAGCACCTCGGCCAGATGATCGCGTACGCGCGCGCGAATCACGTCACGCCGCCCTGGAGCAAGAAGGCGTAGTCACTCGAACGCGAGGCCTCCTGGCGTCACCCGCCGGGAGGCCTCGTCCGTTCTCCCCCGGTTCGTTCACCACACGATGGAGCCACGTCGCATGCGCTTGATGACGTCCGTTCTCGCGGTCCTCGCGATTGCCCTGCCGCTCGGTGCGCAGGGCACGGCGAGGACCGCGCCACCCGACACGTCCCGCAAGCCGGTCACGTATGTGGCCGGCGCGCTCTCGACGCCGAACGCGGACCCCTTTCCCAGCACCTACAAGGCGCGCCCCGCGCGCACGACGGTGATCCGCAACGTCACCATCCTCACGGGCACGGGCCAGCGCATCGACAACGGCGTGGTGCTGCTGTCGGGTGGCAAGGTCGTGAGCGTCGGTGCGAGCGTCAACGCGCCAGCAGATGCCGACGTCATCGACGGCGCCGGCAAGTGGGTGACGCCCGGCCTCATCGACACGCACTCGCACCTGGGCGTCTATCCCGCCCCCGGTGTGGACGCCAACAGCGACGGCAATGAAGCCACCAACCCCAACACCGCGCAGGTGTGGGCCGAGCACTCGGTGTGGCCGCAGGACCCGCAGTTCCCGCGTGCGCTCGCGGGCGGGCTGACTACGATGCAGATCCTGCCCGGGTCGGCCAACCTGTTCGGGGGTCGCTCGGTGGTGCTCAAGAACGTGCCCGGCCGATCGACACAGGAGATGAAGTTCCCGGGCGCGCGGTACGGCCTCAAGATGGCCTGCGGCGAGAACCCGAAGCGCGTCTACGCGAGCCGCGGCCCGAGCACGCGCATGGGCAACGTCGCCGGCTATCGCACGGCGTGGATCGCGGCCGAGGGCTATCGGCGCCGCTGGGACAAGTGGCTGGAGACGCGCGCCGGTGATCCGCCCACGCGCGACCTGCAGCTCGAGACGCTCGCCGAGGTGCTGCGCGGCAACATCTACGTGCAGAACCACTGCTACCGCGCCGACGAGATGATGCAGATGATCGACATCGCGCACGAGTTCGGCTACCAGATCCGCTCGTTCCATCACGGCGTCGAGGCGTACAAGATCGCCGACGTCCTCGCGAAGGAAGGGATCTCGGCCTCGATCTGGAGCGATTGGGGCGGCTTCAAGATGGAAGCGCTCGACGGCATTCGCGGCAACCTCGCGCTCGTGCACGCGGCCGGTGCTCGCGCGATCGTGCACTCCGATGACCCGGTCGGGACGCAGCGGCTCAATCAGGATGCCGCCAAGGGCGTTGCGTCTGGAGCCGCGCTCGGCATCAGCATCTCACCCGAGGTCGCGATCACCTGGATCACGAGCAACCCCGCGTGGGCCCTCGGTCTCGACGACAAGATCGGCTCGCTGGCGCCTGGCAAGAACGCCGACGTGGTGCTCTGGACCGGGAATCCCTTCAGTGTCTACTCGAAGGCCGACAAGGTCTGGATCGATGGAGCGCTCATGTTCGATCGCAGCAATCCGCGTAGCTGGTGGGCCACCGACTTCGAGCTCGGCTTCGTGCCGGTCGTGATGGGAGGGTCCCGCTGATGCGCCGCTCAGTGATGCGCGCGTTGAGCGCGCTCGTGGTCAGTGCGCCGCTTGCCGGCGCGCAGGTTGTCGCCATCACCGGCGGCACGGTCTATCCGGTCAAGGGACCGAAAATCGAGAACGGCACCGTGATCATCACGGCCGGCCGCATTACCGCCGTTGGGGCCGGTCTTGCCGCGCCGGCGGGCGCCACGGTGATCGATGCGCGCGGCAAGTGGGTCACGCCGGGCTTCATCAACGCCGCCACCACGCTTGGCCTGGTCGAAGTGGGCGCCGTGGCCGAGACGCGCGACAATGGGGTGCGCAGCCCCAATGGCGTCAGCGCCTTCTTCCAGCCATGGGAGGGGCTCAACGCGAGTTCCGTGGACATTCCCCAGGCCCGCAACGACGGACTCACGAGCGTCGTGACGGGACCCGGAGGCGGCATGGTGAGCGGTCAGGCCGCCGTCATCGATCTCACGGGTGACACGCCCGAGGCGCTGATCCGCAAGGCACCGGCGGCGATGATCGCGAACTTCGGGCACTCGACCTCGCGCGGCGAGCTCTTCGCGAAGATGCGCGACCTCCTCAACGACGCGCGGATCTACGCCACGCGCCGCGCGCAGTACGAACTCGGCAACACCCGCACGATGGCGGCCGGCAAGGCGGACCTCGAAGCGCTGCAGCCGGTGCTCGCGGGTACGATGCCGATCGTGATCGACGCCGATCGCCGCAGCGACATCGAGGCGGCGCTGCGCATCGCCCGGGAGTACAAGCTCCGCCTGATTCTCGCCGGTGGCGCGGAGGCGTGGATGGTCGCCGACCAGCTGGCGGCCGCCAAGGTGCCGGTCATCACCGGCGGGATCCTCAACATTCCGCGCTCGTTCGCCACGCTTGGACAGCGCAGCGACAACCTCGCCCTGCTGCGCAAGGCGGGCGTCAACGTGATCATCATCTCCGACTCGTACGCGAGCGGTGGCGGATTCAACGCCGGCAACGTGCGCTACGAGGCCGGCAACGCCGTTTCGAGCGGGCTCGGTTGGGATGATGCCCTGCGCGCGCTCACGCTCGCACCGGCCGAGGCCTTCGGTGTCGGTGACAAGGTGGGCTCACTCGCGGCCGGGATGGACGGCAACGTCGTGGTCTGGAGCGGCGACCCGTTCGAGTTCGCGACGCGGGCCGAAGCGGTGTTGATCAAGGGACGGCGCGTCGAAGGCCCGAGCCGTCGTGACCAGCTCCAGCAGCGCTACCGCAACCCGGCGGCGGCGAGTTCGACGAAGCCGTGACGTTTTCGCGCATGGTCCGCGCGGCGGGATGGATGCTGGCGATCGTGCCGGCGCTCCTTCTCGCCGCGCGGCGCGTTGACGGCCAAGGCAGCGCGCCTACCACGCGCTGGTACAAGGGCAACACGCACACGCACACGCTCAACTCCGACGGCGACACGTCGCCCGACGACGTCGCGCGCTGGTATCGGCAGCACGGCTACCAGTTTCTCGTCCTCACCGACCACAACGTGCTCACGTCGGTCGATGGCCTCAACGCCC
>JANYHJ010000126.1 GCA_025359135.1 Gemmatimonadota bacterium
GGCGTATCTCACGGGCCACCTGCCCGTGCGGTTCAGTGGCAGCGAGCGCGACATGCTGCGCAGCTACGTGACGCGCGGTGGCATGCTCTTCGTCGACGACCACAACCACGACGTCGACGGCGTCTTCCACAAGAGCGCGAACGAGGAGTTGACGCGCGCGCTCGGCGCGCCGCTCAAGTCGCTGGCCAATACGCACGCGTTGTACTCGTGCTTCTTCAAGTTTCCCGAGGGACCGCCCACCACGGGGCACGAGTTGAACGGTTGGGGCGACAACCTCGTGCACAAGAACCTGTTCGCGCATCTCGTGGGCGACCGGATCGGCGTGCTCTACAGCAGCAAGGACTACAGTTCGGAGTGGGGCTATCACCCCGACAACAAGCGCTTCCTGTCGGTGGACAACACACGCTTCGCGGTCAACCTGGTGGTCTATGCCCTCACCCGTTGATCGCCGCATGATGGAGCGCGCGCTGCGCGCGGTAGGGGTCGTGAGCGTGGCCGTGCTGGTGGTGCAGGCGTGGCGCGGAGAAGGAGCGCGCGCGCCGATGGTCGTGGTGCCGTCGCGTTCCGCCGTGCAACTGCTCGCCTCGTTGCCGCTCTCGAGCGACACGCTCGCGATTGCGACGGATACCACGCTCGACGCGCGCACCACCGCCTGGCTCGCGGCGCGCCGCGATGCAGGTGCGCCGGCGCGCTGGGGTTCGGCGCGCGGCATTGCGCCCACGGCCGTGGCGCTCGAACCGTCGCTCGATCCGGGTGGTGGCGTGCGCGCGCTCGTGGCCGCGCCGGTCGCGAGCACGGTGCGACTGGCCGATAGCGCGGGCGTCATCGATTCGGCCGTCATCCGCACAAGCGGCGCGAGCTTCGCGATCGCGACACCCGTGGGGGCCGCGGTCGCCGGGGTGAGCGGCACGTCCGCGCGGGCACGCGCGCCGCTCGTCCGCGCGCCCCGTTCGGTGATCGTGCTCGCGCGCGCCGGATGGGACGCCAAGTTCATCGTGGCTGCCCTCGAGGAACGCGGCTGGCCGGTCGAGGCGCGCATCATCGTGCGGCCCGACACGGCGGTGGTGCAGGGCGCGCCCGCGCGCTTCGACACGGCGCGCGTTGCCGTCGTCGTCGCACTCGATGCGAGCGCGGCGCCGCAGGCCGCGGCCATCGGCGCCTTCGTGCGCAGCGGCGGCGGACTCGTGCTTGGCGCCGAGGCGTCTGGCAACGCCGCGTTCGCCGAGCTGCGAGCTGGCGCGAACGGCGTACGTCAGGCTCCGCTCGCGATTGCGGTGAGTGCCGCGAGTCCGCGCCGGGCCCTGCCGCTCGTGCCGATCGATCAGCTGGTGGCCGGCGCGGTGGCCCTCGAGCGGCGCGACGACCTCGTCGCGGTGGCCGCGCGCCGCGTTGGTGCAGGACGCGTGCTGCAGGTCGGCTTCGAGGACAGTTGGCGCTGGCGCATGACCGGTCCCGACGGGGCGCGCGAAGCCCATCGCCGCTGGTGGGCGTCGCTCGTGGCGTCGGCGAGCCCCGACGCGCTGAGCGAGGCAACCCAAACCGTACGATCCGCTGTCTCAACTTGGGACGCGCCCCTCGCGCGCATGGTCGCCGACCTTGGCGCCCCCGACCCGCAGGCCACGATACCCACGAGCTCCGGTGAGCCGGCGGGGACATCGGCCTGGTGGTGGGGGGTGCTCGCGTTGACGGCGCTGCTGGGCGAATGGGCGTCGCGACGACTGCGCGGAGCACCGTAAGAGCACACCCATTGGGCGGCCGGAGTGGTGAATCTCCGGTCCGAAGGCAACCGTATGGCTGCCGCAGGCCCTTCCACCCTTCAGGAGGTCGCGCATCGCATGACGGACCGTCGGGATTTTCTCAAGCACGGCGCTGCCCTGGCGGCGCTGGCCGCCACGTCACCGCGGGAGGCGCGCGGATTGTCGCAGATGATCGCCTCCGGCGGCGCTCCCTTGCCGGATGAGGCGGTTCCGGATCCTGCTACCGTGAAGGCGCTGCTGGCCGATGCGCTCGCGGCCGCGAAGGCGGGTGGTGCGTCCTTCGCCGACGTGCGCATCCAGCGCCAGCGGCAGAACTTCGTCTTCACGCGCGAGCAGCAGATCCAGAACGTGGTCGACACCGACACGATGGGCTGCGGCGTGCGCGTGCTCGTCGATGGCACGTGGGGCTTCGCGGCCACGCGCACCCTCACGAGCGACGGCGTCGCCGCGACGGCGCGCCAGGCGCTCTCGATCGCCAAGGCGAATCGTCCCGCGCGCGGCAACCCGGTCGACTGGCTCGCGTCGCCATCACTCGGCGAGAAGTCGTGGAAGGGCGCCTTCAAGATCGACCCGTGGTCGATCTCGGTCGAGGAGAAGGCCGACCTGCTGCTCAAGGCCAATGCCGAGGCACTCAAGGCCGACGGCGTCAAGTACATCTTCTCCGGCCTCTTCTTCGTGAAGGACGATCGCAACTACGCCAACACCGACGGCTCGGTGCTGCTGCAGGAGAACGTGCGCTCGTGGCCGCTCATGCAGATCACGGCCATCAGCAAGGACTTCAGCGACTTCCAGAATCGCGGCAACGTCGCCGCGCCGATGGCGCGTGGCTGGGAGTACGTGAAGGGCTGCGATCTCGTCGGCAACGCGCGGAAGTGGGGCGAGGAGGCGGCGCAGAAGCTCACCGCCAAGCCCGTCGACGTCGGTCGCTACGACCTCGTGCTCGACCCGGGCAACATGTGGCTCACCATCCACGAGTCCATCGGCCACCCGACGGAACTCGATCGCGCGCTCGGCTATGAAGCCAACTACGCCGGCACGAGCTTCATCGCGCCGCCGGACAAGATGCTCGGCAAGCTCAAGTACGGACCGTCGTTCATGAACATCCAGGGCGACCGTTCGCAGGAAGGCGGCCTCTCGAGCATCGGCTACGACGACGACGGCATCGCGCCGGAGACGTTCCTGATCGTCAAGAACGGCATGTTCAACGACTACCAGACCACCCGCGAGCAGGCCAAGTGGCTCGACTGGTGGTACAAGAAGAACGGCCGCGCCACGCGCTCGCATGGCTGCGCCTACGCGCAGGGGTGGGACAACGTCCAGTTCCAGCGCATGCCGAACGTCTCGCTGCTCCCCGGCGACAAGGACATCGGCTGGAACGACCTCGTGAGCGCCACCGACAACGGCATCGCCATCATCGGCGACGGCTCCTTCTCGATCGACCAGCAGCGCTACAACGCGCAGTTCGGTGGGCAGCTCTTCTACGAGATCAAGAACGGCAAGATCGGCGGGATGCTCAAGGACGTGGCGTACCAGATGCGGACCCCTGACTTCTGGAACAGCATGCAGATGATCGGTGGCAAGAAGAGCTACACGCTCGGCGGCTCCTTCTTCGATGGCAAGGGCCAGCCCGGCCAGGTCAACGCGGTCAGTCACGGATCGCCGCCGGCCAAGTTCAAGCAGGTGAATGTCATCAACACCGGGAGGAAGGCATGAGCACCCCACGCAGCCTCCTCAGCCCTGCGGCCGAAGGGCAGCCGATGTCGGAGCAGGAACATCTCGACATCCTCGACCGGGCCATCAAGCGTTCGAAGGCCGACGAGATCGAGATCAACCTCTCCTCGACGGTCACCGGCAACACGCGCTTCGCGGCCAACCAGCTCTCGACGAGCGGCATCGTCAACGACGTCACGCTCGCCATCTATTCGGCGTACGGTCCCAAGCACGCGGTGGTCACCACCAACGACCTCTCGGACGCGAGCATCGAGCGCGCCGTGCGGGAGTCGGAGCGGCTCGCCAAGCTCGCGCCGGACGATCCGGAAATCATGCCGCGGTTGGGTCAGACCCGCTGGCAGCCCGTGCAGTCGTACTTCGACTCGACCGCCAACCTCACCGCGGGCGACCGCGCCAGGGCGGCCATGACGGCGCTCGCGCCGGCGCGTGCCAGCAAGGACCTGCAGGCGGCCGGCTTCATCATCACGTATGCGCAGTCGCTCTCGATCGGCAACAGCGCCGGCATGCGCGCCTTCCACCGCCTCACGTCGGCCAACTACCAGCTCACGGTGCGCACCAACGACGGCACCGGATCGGGCTGGGCCGCCGCCGACGATCACGATTGGTCGAAGGTCGACTTCACGAAGATCTCCGACCGCGCCATCGAGAAGGCGCGGGCATCCCGCACGCCGGTGGCCATCGAGCCGGGCAAGTACACCGTGATCCTCGAGCCGCAGGCCGTGGGCGACCTCGTGCAGCTCGTGGCCAACTACGCCGATGCACGCGCCACCGACGAGGGGCGAAGCCCGTTCACCAAGCAGGGGGGCGGCACCAAGATCGGCGAGAAGATCATGGACGAGCGGCTCTCGATCATCTCCGCCGCCGACGATCCGCTGCTGCGCGCGCAGCCCTTCGACGGCGACGGCCTGCCGCTCGTCGACCATGCCTGGGTCGAGAACGGCGTGCTCAAGGAGCTGCAGTACGGGCGCTTCTGGGCCAAGAAGCAGGGCAAGACGCCTACGGGCAACGCGAGCTGCCTCAAGATGGTGGGCACGGGCACGCAGTCGCTCGATGACCTCATCAAGAGCACCACGCGTGGCGTGCTCGTGACGCGCCTCTGGTACCTGCGTGAGGTCGACCCGCGCACGATCATGTACACGGGGCTCACGCGCGACGGCACCTTCCTCGTCGAAGGTGGCAAGATCACGAAGAGCCTGCGCAACTTCCGCTTCAACGAATCGCCGCTCTTCATGCTCAACAACCTCGAGGGCATCACGGCGCCCGAGCGGCTGGCGGGCACCGAGCAGGGTGGTGACATCGCGATGCCGGCCATCAAGGTGCGGGACTTCAACTTCACGAGCTTGTCCGAAGCCGTGTAGTCGTCCTGAACGAAGTGAAGGACCTGCTTCTCCAGCGCAATGCGGCGAGAAACAGGTCCTTCGCATTGCTCAGGACGATGGCGGGAAGCAGGTCCTTCGCTTTGCTCAGGACGACGCCTCGATCACCACCACCCCAGCACCTTCCACCACGCCAGCCCCACCGTCCCGAAGATCGCGAGCGTCACCACGCTCAGCATCAACCCCAGCCGCCACCAGTCGCGCTGGCTCACGTACCCCGCACCGAAGTAGATCGGCGCTGGCGTCGTGCCGAAGTGCGTGAGGCTCGCGCTCAGGTTCGCCGAATACGCGAGCACCGCCACCGCAAGCGCGGCCGGTGCGCCCGCCGCCAGCAGCACGACGAGAAACGGCGTGAACATCGCCGACACGTGCGCCGTGATGCTCGCGAAGCCGTAGTGGGCGTATACATAGATGAGCGCGAGCGCCACCAGCGCCGCGCCCCACGGCCAGCCCACCGTCAGTCCCGCCGACCACTCCGCGAACTTGGTCGTGATCTGCGCCTCCGACAGCGCACTCGCCATGCGCACGATGCCGCCATACCAGATGAAGACGTCCCACGCCGCGCGGTCGCCCGTCACCGATTCCCACGAGATGACGTCGAGCAGCACCATCGTCGCCACCCCCGCGAGCGCCACGACGCCGTAGTCGAGCTTGTGCAGTGCGGCCGTCGCCCACGTCAACCCGACCGTGGCGAAGATGATCAGCGTCAACCACTCCTTCCGCGACGGCGGCCCAAGTTGCACGAGCTCCGCCGCGGCGCGCGCTGGCGCTTCCGGCGTGCGCGTCACCTCCGGCGGATACCAGCGCAGCAGCAACCGCGGCACGAGCAGCAGCGCCACGACGGCCGGCACCGCCGCGCCCAGGAGCCAGCGCCCGTACGTCATGTCCACGTGCGCCACTTCGCGCCCGAACCGCGCCGACAGCACGTTCGAGATCTGGCCGGTGAGGAACATCGAGCACGCCACCACGTCGCACTGGTACGTCGTGAAAAGCAGATACGCGCCAAGCCGCCGCGCTGTCGGCCCGGGCTTCGAGTCGTACGCTTCCGCCAGGCTCGTGGCCACGGGAAAAATGATCCCGCCCGCCCGCGCGCTGTTGCTCGGCAGGAACGCGGCGAGCAGCGTGTCGGTACCGGCCAGCGCGTACGCGAGGCCCAGCGCGCTCTGCCCGATCGCGCGGATGAAGAGCAGCGCGATGCGACGCCCGAGGCCGGTCGACTGCACCGCGCTCGAGAGCAGCATGGCCGCGAACACGAGCCATGCGATCGGATCGGAGTACCCGCCGAGCGCCTTGGCCGGCGTCAGCGCGCCGGAGAGCGCCGTCGCCGTGACACCGACGAGCACCACCGCGGCCGGCGGCAGCGGACGCACGATCGAACCGGTGATCGTCGCGGCGAAGATCGCGAGCAGCCGCCACGCCGCCACGTCGATGCCCTCCGGACGGGGAATCGCGAGGATGATGGCGGCGACGCCCAGCGTGATGCCCCAACGCACGGCAGTGGACATGGAGCGCGAATATACGGCCGGGACTGCACCGTTGCCGCGCGACAACGCCGCTTGACGCGCCGAGTGCGCCTGCGCTCGTTTCCATGGGTGCGCCAGGACCTCGTGCTCATCGTGGACGACGAAGTGCAGATCCGCCGCGCCGTGCGACGCGCCCTCGAGGGGACGGGCCACGGCGTGGTCGAGTGCGATGGCGGCGAGGAGGCGGTCGAGCTCAACGCCGCGCAGCATCCCGCGCTGATCATCCTCGACCTCGGCTTGCCCGACGTGCCCGGCATCGAGGTCTGCCGGCGCCTGCGTGCGCAGGGCGCGGGCGCGATCCTCGTCCTTTCGGCTCGTCATGACGACGCCGAGAAGGTGGCGTTGCTCGATGCGGGCGCCGACGACTACGTGACCAAGCCGTTCAGCACGGTCGAGCTGCAGGCGCGCGTGCGCGCCCTCCTGCGGCGCGCCCGGCGCGACGATCCCACGGAAACGACGCTCGTGCTCGGCAACGTCACGCTCGACTTCGCGAAGCCGCTCGCGACGCTGGGTGGCGAGACCGTGCACCTCACCAAGACCGAGTGGGCGCTCGTGCGCACGCTGGCCGCGCACTTGGGACGCACGCTCACGCACAAACAGCTCTGGACCGCCGTTTGGGGTTACGCGCACGGCGACGCCGCGCAGCACCTCCGCGTGCATGTGCGTGCGCTGCGCCGCAAGCTTGAGGCCGACGCGGTGCGCCCTGCGCTGCTCGTCACCGAACCCGGCGTGGGCTATCGCCTCGAGAAGCCGTCATGATGGCTGTCTTGAGGTCGCGCGCTTCGTGGGCCGCACTCTGGATCGTGGTGCTCGCTGCCGCGACCGCCGCGCTCGTGGCGGACCGTGGCACGCTCGACAAGGCGCACGTCACCGTGGTCTACTTCATCATCGTTACCGGAGCGTCGGCGACGGGCGGGCGCACGCTCGGCTTCGTCGTCAGCGCGCTCGCCTTCCTGGCCTTCGACTTCTTCTTCCTTCCGCCCTTCAACACGCTCGTGGTCCGCGACCCGCGCGACTGGATCGTGCTCGCCGGCTTCGGCGTCGCCGCCTTTCTCACCGGGCAACTCTTTCATCAGGTGCGAAAGGAAGCCGCGGAGTCGAAGCGTCGCTCCGACGAACTTGCGGCCGTGGCCGCCGAGCGCGCGAACCTGCTCGAGCGCAGCCACGAGGCGGAGCAGGAGGCGGCCGCGGCCCGCGCCAAGGACGAAGTGCTCGCGTCGCTCTCGCACGACATCCGCACGCCGATCACCGCCATTCGCGCCCTCGCGCACGACCTCGCACAGGGCGGCGACGATCGCGCGCTCGGCATCGAGGAAGAAGCGGATCGCCTCAGCCGGCTCGCGGGCAACGTGCTCGACCTCTCGCGGCTCGAGGCCGGCGCCATGCGGCTCGACGTACAGCCGAACGAGGTCGAGGATCTCGTGGGCGCCGCGTTGCACCAGCTGGCCGCCGCGCAGCCGACGTGCAAGGTCGATGTCGTGCTCGACAGCCGCCACCCGCTGCTTTTCGTGCAGGCGGACTTCAGCCAGACGCTGCGCGTGCTCGTGAACCTGCTCGACAATGCCGCGCGACACGCCCCGGCCGGTACGCCGATCGAACTGGCCGTCGCACGCGATGGCGACCGCGTCACCTTCCGCGTCAGTGATCGCGGTCCCGGTCTGCCCGAAGCGGTGCAGCGCCGGCTCTTCGAACCGTACGCGCGTGGCGACGCCGCGGGCACGAGTGGCACCGGGCTCGGGCTCTCCATCGCGCACCGGCTCGCCGCGGCGCAGGGTGGGGCGCTCACCTGGGTTCCGCGCGATGGTGGCGGCACGACCTTCCTGCTGCGCTTGCCGGTCGCCGAGGTGCACGAGACGAAGGAGTAGCAGGCGCGGCCTTCACGGAATCTTCACGGCGGGCCGCCCGCTCTTCATCCGTCCTTCACGACGCAGATCGTAACCTGCTCGGTGAAGGAAGGTGCACGTCGTGATCGTCAACCTCGGCCATGATCGCGTGCGGCCGTACCGCGGCGCCGCGTCCCATCAATGCAAATCTTCGCACCCACGCGGCACGCATCGCACGCCGCGCTCGTCGCGCTCGTGTCCCTCGCGCCCGTCGCGGCAATTCGCGCGCAGGCCCCTGACTCTGCCGCGCGTGCCTCGGTCTCCGCGGCTTCATCGTCGGCCGCGGCAACACGCGCGGCCAAGGCCAAGCCCGTCGAACCGTTCGCCTTTGCCGACTTCACCTGGCTCACCGGAAACGCGCGCACCACCGAGAACGCCGTCGAGACGCCGGCCTTCACCGGCGAGTTCCGCTTCGACGTCAGCTACATCGCGCAGAACCACGATCCCGCCGATCACACGCTCGTGGGCACGACGGCCAGCGGCCGCACCGGCGAAATCCAGTTGCAGCAGCTCGGCCTGGGCGGCGACTTCCACGTGGGTCACGTCCGCGGTCGCGTCATGACCCAGTTCGGGCTCTACTCGACGATGACGCCGCGCAACGATGCGAGTCCCGCGCGCGGCCAGTGGCAGCTCGACAATGCCTATCGCTACATCTCCGAGGCGTACGGCGGCTATCACTTCGACGTCGATCACGGCCTCAACGTCGATGCCGGCATCTTCATGTCGTATATCGGGCTCTTCAGCTACTACAACTTCGACAACTGGGCCTACCAGGCATCGTACGTGTCGTCCAACACGCCGTGGTTCTTCAACGGCCTGCGTGTCCAGTATTTCCCGACCGACAAGCTCAAGATCGAGGGCTGGCTCGTCAACGGCTGGCAGTCGTACGGCATGTTCAACAGCACGCCGGGCATCGGTGCGCAGCTCCTCTGGCGCCCCAACGGCAACCTCTCGTTCGTCAGCAATAACTACTTCGGCAAGGACTGGCTCGGCCTCGACCGCACGCGCGTGCATTCCGACAACTCCGCGCAGGTGCTCTACCGGCAGACGCCGGATGCCTTCGTCAGCAAGGCCGCCTTCACGTTCACGTTCGATCTGGGCTGCGAGAGCGGGGCGGGGGTTTCGTGCACCGGCAACGGCACCGATCCCGCGCAGAATTTCGCGGGGTGGATGGCCTACCACCGCGCCTGGTTCGCGCACGACCAGTACGCGCTCACGATCGGTGGCGGCATGATCAACAATCCCGGTCGCTATCTCGTGCTCATGCCGCCCATCAACGGCGCCACCGCGTTCTCGGGCACGCCCTACTTCACGGCCAACCCCGGCGATCCCTTCAGCGCGTGGGACGGCACCGTGACCTTCGACTGGATGCCCGACCAGCACACGACCTTCCGCGCCGAGCTGAATCATCGCGCCGCCAACGTGCCGTATTTCGCGGGACCAGGTGGCGTCACGCCGCCGGGTGGCAACACCGGAGCCGCGGGATCCAACGTCGCCAATTGGGCGCCCGACCTCCGCAAGAGCGAGACGCGACTCAACCTCGCGCTCCTCATCAAGCTCTGACCACGCGCCCCCGCAGCACGCCCCGCGCACCGCCATCCGGACCGCGCAGGTGAACATCGCGCGCTGCTTGCCGCACCGTGCGCCGTCCGTAGCTTTGCGCGCGTGTCATGCCTCCTCGACCTCCTCGATGACGCCCTGATCGGGAGCGCCGCGCGCGCGGCCCTCGAAGCCGTGGACGCCGAGGGAGCGCCGCTCACCCTCACCTTCGGCCAGCTCGAGACACGCAGCAACTGCGTCGCGGCGGCGCTCAGCGCGCGCGGTCTCGTCGCCGGCGACCGGCTCGGCATCTTCCTCCTCAATCGCGTCGAGATCATCGATCTCTGGCTCGCGACGGTCAAGCTCGGGCTCATCGCGGTGCCCACGAACGTGCTCTACCGCGAGCGCGAACTGCGGCACATCGTCAGCGACGCCGAGCCCAAGGCCGTCGTGACGACGCCCGATCTGGCCGCGCACCTCCCGCCCGGCACCGCGGCATGGAACGTCGATGACATCATGCGCGAAGCGCGCGCGCTGGAAGGTGCGACGCGACCAATAGTGTCACTCGACGCCGACGCACCCGCCGCACTCATCTACACCTCGGGCACCACCGGTGCGGCCAAGGGCGCGATCCTCACGCACGACAACTTCACCGCCAACGCGCGCACCATCGTCGAGGCGTGGCGCATCTCCGACGCCGACCGCTTCCTCTGTGCGCTGCCGCTCTTCCACGTGCATGGACTCGGCAACGGCATCCACGCGTGGCTCGCGAGCGGTTGCCACATGAAGCTCGTCGAGCGCTTCGAGGGCGCGCGTGCGGAGTCGCTCTTCCTCCAGTACGAGCCGACGCTCTTCTTCGGCGTCCCCACCATGTACGTGCGGTTGCTCGAGCTGCCGGCCGCGTCGGCCGTGGCGATCGGCCGCCACGCGCGGCTCTTCGTGTCCGGCTCCGCGCCGCTGCCGCCGCACGTGCTCGAGTCGTTCCGGGAATGCTACGGCCACGCGATTCTCGAGCGCTACGGCATGACGGAGACGCTCATGAATGCGGGCAATCCGTACGACGGCGACCGCCGCGCGGGCACCGTCGGACGCGCCTTCCGCGGCGTCGACATCCGCATCCGCGACGAGTCGGGCCTCGACATGCCCGATACGACGAGTGGCGAGCTCTGGGTCAGGGGCCCGAACGTCTGCAAGGGCTACTGGCGCCGCGCCGACGCCACCGCGGCGTCGTTCGTCGATGGTTGGTTCCGCACCGGTGACCTCGGGACCCGTGATGTCGATGGCTACATCACGCTGCAGGGCCGCCGTTCCGAACTCATCATCTCCGGCGGCTTCAACATCTATCCGCGCGAGATCGAGGAGCTGCTGCTCGAACAGCCGGGCGTGCGCGAGGCCACCGTGGTCGGCGTCGCGGACAAGGTGCGCGGTGAGGTGCCCGTTGCCTATGTCGTGAGCGACGGCCAGCTCGATGACCAGGCCATCGAGCGGCACCTCCGCTCGCAGCTCGCGAGCTTCAAGCTGCCGCGCGCCTTCGTGCGCGTCGACAGCCTGCCGCGCACCGCGCTCGGCAAGGTCCAGAAGCACCTCCTGCCGCCTTGGACGCCGTGAACCCGGCCATCCTCTCGCTGGTTGCGCTGCTGCTCGTCATCGCGGCGTCGTTCACCTCGCGCGTGAACGTCGGAGTCCTCGCGATCGCGCTTGCCTGGCCCGTGGCCGTCTTCTTCGCGGGATGGAAGGTCGAGGCGCTCGCGGCGGCATTTCCCTCGTCACTCTTCGTCACGATCCTCGGCGTCTCGCTGCTCTTCGGCATCGCCCAGGTCAACGGCACGATGTCGTCCGTCACGCACGCGGTGCTGCGTGCGCTCAAGGGCAAGACAGCCCTCATGCCGGCACTCTTCTTCATTCTTGCCTGCATCGTGTCGACCGTGGGGCCCGGCACGATCGCGAGCACCGCGCTCGTCGCCCCGCTCGCAATGGGCATCGCGGCCCGCGCCGGCGTGCCGCTGCTCCTCACCGCGCTCATGGTCGGCAACGGCGCCAACGCTGGCAACTTGAGCCCGATCAGCGCCGTCGGCGTCATCGTGCAGACGCTCATGGGCAAGATCGGCCTCGGCGGACACGAGTGGTCGGTCTGGTCGGCCAACTTCACCGCGCACGCCATCGCAGCCATCGGCGCCTGGTTCCTCTTCGGCGGTCCCAAGCTCCTCAAGGGCGGCAGCATGGACGCCGAGCACATGGACCAGGCCATGGAGCGCCATCACGGCGTCACGCTCGGCGTCATGGCGGTGTGGATCGCAGCCGTCCTCCTCCTCAAGGTGAATCCCGGCTTCTCCGCCTTCGCCGCGGCCGCGCTGCTCGTGCTCTTCAAGCAGGGCGAAGACGGCGCCATGATCAAGAGTGTGCCGTGGGCGGTCATCGTCATGGTCTGCGGCGTGAGCGTGCTCGTGGCCGTGCTCGAGAAGACGGGCGGCATGGACGTCTTCACGACGATGCTCGCGCGCGTCGCCACGCCGAAGACGGTCAACGGCATGATCGCCTTCGTCACCGGCGTCATCTCGTCGTACAGCTCCACGTCAGGCGTGGTCTATCCCGCCTTCCTCCCAGCGGTGCCGGGCCTCGTGCAGAAGCTCGGCGGCGGCAACCCGCTGCAGGTGGCCATGTCCATCAATGTCGGCGGCGCACTCGTGGACGTGTCGCCGCTCTCGACCATCGGTGCGCTCTGCATCGCGGCCGTTCCCGCGGGACACGACCCCAAGATCCTCTTTCGCCAGCTGCTCATCTGGGGATTCAGCATGACCATTGCTGGTGCACTCTTCTGTCAATTCGCGATCGGACTCTTTGCCCCCGGAGGCAACTGATGCACCGCTCCTTCGCTGCCGCCGCGCTGCTCGCGTCGGCGTTGGCCACCACGCTCGACGCGCAGGCGACCGCCACCGCGCGCCGGGCGCCTATCGTGCTCGCACCGCCCACCAAGGGCGCGCCGGACCCGATCAAGACGGCCTCGATGGCGTCCGTGATCGCCCGCGGCGACTCGCTGCAGCTCCCCGGCACGCGTGAACCGGTGCCCGGCGATCCGCTCAACCACAACATCGCGGGCTTCGCCGTCACGCTCTGCGGCGCGGTCTTCATCACCGGCCTCGAGCCCGCCGACGCCGCCGCCAACGTCGGCTTCTTCACCGGACCGCTCAAGTACCGCTCCGAGGTCAAGGACACCATCATCGATCGCAAGACGCAGACGGTCAAGCTCACGCTCAAGAATGGCGTCACGCGCGTCGCCAGGCGCTACGGCTCGCAGGGCTGCGTGCCGCTCCCGATCGGTGAAGACTCGGTGCACTTCACGCCGAGCGTCGTGAAGTCCGCGTTGCCTCCGGCCGCGAGCACGCCATGGCCGACGGGCGACGTGCTCCCGAAGCAGACCGACTGGACCGGCGTCGACTCCGCCCTCGTGGCGCAGGCTGTCACCGAAGCCTTCGGCCCCGACTCGGCCATGACCCTCGGATTCGTCGTCACCTACAAGGGCCGCGTCATCGGCGAGAAGTACGCCAAGGGCATCAACATCCATTCGCAGCTCGAAAGCTGGTCCATGGGCAAGAGCCTCACCGGCTCGCTCGTGGCACGCCTCATCCAGATGGGCGCCTACCGGCTCGATCAGGCCGCGCCCTTTCCCGAATGGCAGAAGGCCGGCGATCCGCGCCAGCAGATCCGCATCATGGACATCATGCGCATGTCGAGCGGACTGCGCATCCTCGCGCCGCAGGATCCCGGCTACAAGGAGAAGGAGGGCGTTTACCCCGATCACCTCTTTCTCTACACGGGCAGCGTCAACGAGTACGCGTGGGCCGCATCGCGCCCGCAGCAGTGGCAGCCCGGTACGGTCGGTCGCTATCGTAACGTTGATCCGGTGCTCGCGAGCTATCTCGTGCGCTTGGGCGCCGAGAAGCTCAAGCAGGACTATCACAGCTTCCCGACGCGCGCGCTCTTCGACAAGCTCGGCATGCGCGACGTCACGATCTACACCGACCCGTTCGGCAACTTCCTCGGGCAGGGCGCTGAAGTGATCGCGGCGCGTGACTGGGCGCGACTTGGCAATCTCTACCTGCAGGACGGCGTCTGGAACGGTGAGCGACTCTTTCCTGCGGGATACGTCGAGTATGCGCGCACGATCGCGCCGGGCTGGCTTGCCGACGGTCGCCCGGTGTACGGCGGCGGCTTCCTCTGGATCAACGGCGACGGTCGCGAGCCGCTTCCCACCAACGCCTTCGCCTTTCTTGGCGCCGGCGGACAGAGCGCGTGGATGGTACCGACGCACGGCCTCGTGATCGTGCGCATCGGCAAGTATCGCGGGTCCGACGCGAGCGAGGCTCCGCTCCGCAAGGGGATGGCGACGCTCATGAAGGCCGTGAAACCGCTCTAGAACTCGCGACGTTGTGATGGGACTGCTGCACCACTGCCGTCCCATCGCACTCGCGCCCCATCCATGACTCGACTTGCCGTTGTCGTCGCACTGATCGCCGCCGCCGTGACCGTCACGCCGGCGGCGCTCGCGTCTCAAGCGTCGCCCGTCGGCACCTGGCACACCATCAGCGACATCGATGGCAAGCCGCGCGGCATCATCGAGATCAAGGAAGTGAACGGCAAGTTGGTCGGCACGGTCACCGGCACGCTCGTCCCCGGCGAGAAGGGCGACAAGACGTGCGAGAGGTGCACCGACGAGCGGAAGGGACAGCGCATCATCGGCATGGAGATCCTGCGCGGTCTCAAACCCGACGGCGACGAATGGAATGGCGGCGAGATCCTCGACCCCGACAACGGGAAGACGTACAAGGCCAAGCTGCACCTCGAAGACGGCGGCAAGAAGCTCGTGCTGCGCGGGTACATCGGCTTCTCGTTGCTCGGCCGATCGCAAACTTGGATTCGCGCGGACTAGGAACGAACCGTTTCGAGATGCACGCGTTCCCTCACGAAATCTTCACGGAACGCGAGATTGTGCCGCCGAAACGGCTGGCTTAGCCTCCCCCGTCGCGATGACGCCACAGCGAGCGGGGCGTGCCATCAAGCGCTGAAGCACAACGGCTGGCCTTTAGTCACGGATGCAGCACGCTTCCGTCACGACTTGATGGCGCGGCCATGCGACGCTCACTCGCATCGCCCACATTCTCGGAGTTCCTCGCAATGACGCCCGCAACCTCCCGCGCCTTCGCTCTCGCCATGCTCGTCGCGGGCGCGACCGTCGCACGTGCACAGGATTCCACGGCGCGGCGCGAGTCTCCGTCGTGGCTGGGCATCCAGCTGCTCGGCGCGCAGGTCAACGTCATCACGCAGTACCTCGCACCGTTCAATGCGGCCTATTCCGGACCGAACTCCCTCCAGGCAACCGGCGACACGAAGACGAGCCATGCCTACGGCGTCTACCTCGGCGCTCGCCTCGGCGGAGGTTTCTCGCTCTATACCGATGTCGAGATGATTCGCGGCTCGGGCATCTCGCGCGTAGTCGGCCTCGGCGGTCTCACCAACGGCGACGTCATCCGCCAAGGGTCCGCCGATCTCGGCGAGGCGCCGTACGTGGCACGCGCATTCATCCGCTGGGCGCACGGCTGGGGAACCGCGCATGACACCTTGGTCGCCCAGCAGGGGCAAGTTGCCGACGTCGCCCCGTCGAATCGCATCGAACTGCTCGCGGGTCTCTTCGCGGTCACTGACCTGTTCGACCAGAATCGCTATGCCAACACGACGCGCCACCAGTTCATGAACTGGGCGCTTTTCCAGAACACCGCGTGGGACTTCGCCGCCGACACGCGCGGCTACTCAAACGGGCTCGCGGCGCAGGTCATCACACCGTCATGGACCCTGCGCGCCGGCGCCTTCCAGATGCCCACGGAAGCCAACGGCAACGTCTTCGACAGCAAGATTGCGGGGGCGTACGGCGTGCAAGTCGAATCGCAGTGGACGCGCGCGGCGTCGGGCACCATCGTGCGCGTGCTCGCCTTCGAGAATGCGGCGCGCATGGGGAACTACCGCGCGGCCATCGCGGCCGGTGCGGCCGCAGGCGCGCCGCCCTCGATCGTGGCCGACGATCGTCCCGGGCATCGCAAGTGGGGTGCAGGACTCGACCTCGAGCAGTCTCTCGCCGACGATGGCGAAACCGGGCTCTTCGCCCGCGCCGGTTGGAGCGACGGCGACAACGAGAGCTTTGCCTTCACCGAGGTCGATCGCCACGTCAGCGTCGGACTGCAACTCGCCCTCACGCGATGGGGCCGCCCCAGCGACCGCGCTGGTCTTGGGCTCGTCGCGCACGGGCTCTCGGACGCGCATCGCGACTATCTCGCGGCCGGTGGCGTCGGGTTCCTCCTCGGCGACGGCCGCCTCCGCTACGGTGACGAGCGCATCGCCGAGCTCTACTACCGGGCACAACTCGGTCCGTTGGTCGAAGTGAGTCCGGACGTCCAGGTCATCCAGAATCCCGGTTACAACCGCGACCGGGGCCCGGCGCTCGTCGCCTCACTCCGCGTGAACCTGCACCGCTGAGCCTCGACCCCTTCCGGCCTCGCGGGTCCCGCGGCACTCTATCGTCAGTCACCTCCCGGAGCCGTCCGTGCTCGTCCCGCTCTCCCCACTCGAGTTCAAGCGCCGCGCGCGCTCCCTCTACGCCGATCGTGAGGCCGTCGTCGACGGCGCGCTCCGCTTCACCTACGCGCAGTTCTTCGATCGCTGCGATCGCTGGGCCACCGCGCTGCAGTCCCTCGGCGTCGCGCCCGGCGACCGCGTCGCCTACATCGCGCCCAACACCCACGCGATGCTCGAGGGGTTCTATGCCGTGCCGCAGGCCGGCGCGGTCATCGTGCCACTCAACTACCGCCTGCTCCCGACCGACTGGATCTACATGGTCAACCACTCGGGAAGCCGCGTGCTCTGCGTGCACGGCGACTTTCTCGATCTCGTGCAGTCGGTGCGGCATGAGATGCCCGCCGTGGAGCACGTCGTCGCGCTCGAAGGCGCCATGCCCGGCTGGATCGACTACGAAGCGGCCATCGCGGCCGCGCATCCGGACTTTGCGCCGCATGAGCGCGACGAGAACGACCTCCTCGCCATCAACTACACCTCGGGCACCACGGCCAATCCCAAGGGCGTGATGATCACCCACCGCAACGCGTGGGTGAACGCGGTCGGCACCATGCTGCACCACCGCATCGGCCCTGGCGACCGCTATCTCTGGACGCTGCCGATGTTCCACGCCAACGGATGGACCTTCACCTGGGTCGTCTCGGCCGCTGGCGCCACGCACGTCTGCCTTCGTCGCATGGACGCGCCCACCATCTACGAACACCTCGAGCGCGAACGCATCACCATGCTCTGCGCGGCGCCCACGGTGCTCATCATGATCGCCAGCGCCGAACCCGCACTCCGCGCGACCGCGCCACGTGGTGTGCGCGTGCTCACCGGCGGCGCACCGCCGGCCGCCCACACGATCGAGCGCGTCGAGGGCGAGCTCGGCTGGGTCATCACGCAGATCTACGGCCTCACCGAGACCTCACCCTTCATCTCCATCTGCGAACCGCGCCCCGAACACGATGCCCTCACGCTCGCCGAGCGTGCGATCATCAAGGCGCGCCAGGGCGTGGAGTTCGTCACGAGCGGTGACCTGCGCGTCGTCGA
>JANYHJ010000133.1 GCA_025359135.1 Gemmatimonadota bacterium
AGCCGTGCATGTGCAACTGCGTCGCGAGCTCGACGAGCAGGCGCGGCCCGACGGCGATCTCGTGCGATCCGGTGATGAAGCCGCTCGAACGCGGCGTGGGGATGGGAAGGCTCACGCCGTGGAATCTCGCGTCCGATGCGCCATTTCGACACGGGCCGCATGGAACCGGTTATGTGCCCGACGCGGACTACAGCTACGCTCGCGCATGCTTGCTTCCGTCCGCTCTGCCGCCGTCCTCGGCATCGATGCCACCGAAATCACCGTCGAGGTCGATCTCGCGCGCGGCCTGCCCAACTGGTTCATGGTCGGGCTCGCCGCGAGTGCGGTGCGCGAAGCGCGCGAACGGGTGAGCGCGGCGCTCACGAACACGGGGTTCGAGATTCCGCCCAAACGCACCACGGTGAACCTCGCACCCGCCGACACCATCAAGACCGGCACCGCCTTCGACCTGCCGATCGCACTCGCGCTGCTCGCCGCCAGCGGACAGCTCCCCGCCAGGTCCCTCCGCGATCTCACCGTTGTGGGCGAGCTGGGCCTCGACGGCACGCTGCGTCCCGTGCGCGGTGTGCTCTCGATCGCCCGCGCCGTCAAGCGAGCGCATCCGGGTACGACGCTGGTCGTGCCGCCCGCCAACGCACACGAAGCCCAGCTCGTGAGCGATCTCGCGGTAGCCGCGCCCGTCACGCTCGCGGAGTTGGTGCGGCAACTGGGCGCGGGGTCGCCGCAACTTCTCGCCGAGGCACCGAGCGCGGCCGCGTCGCTCGACGTGACGGCAGAAGATCTGTCCGACGTCGTGGGCCAGTCGTCCGCGCGGCGCGCCCTCGAGATCGCCGCCGCGGGCGAACATGCGCTCATGCTCATCGGCCCGCCGGGCGCGGGCAAGACGATGCTCGCGCGTCGCTTGGGCGGCATCCTGCCGCCACTCTCGGAAGCCGAGGCGCTCGAAGTGATTGCCGTGCACTCCGTGGCCGGCCTGCTCACCCCCGATCGCCTCGTCAGCACGCGCCGGCCCTTTCGCGCACCGCATCACACCACGAGCGTCGCTGGTCTCATCGGCGGCGGCAGCGTGCCGCGTCCCGGCGAAGTCTCGCTCGCGCATCATGGCGTGCTCTTCATCGACGAGATGCTCGAGGCGCCGCGTCACGTGCTCGACGCCCTGCGCCAGCCGATGGAGGATCGGCGCGTCACGATCGCACGCGCGGCGCAGGCGGTCACGTGGCCCGCGCACTTCACCTTCGTGGGCGCGAGCAATCCGTGCCCCTGTGGCCGTGCGGGCGATGGCGACCAGTGCCGCTGCTCGCAGGCCGAGATCGATCGCTACCGCGCTCGGCTCTCGGGGCCGCTCGCGGATCGCATCGACCTGCACGTGCATGTGGGGCGCGTGCGCGTGGACGAACTGGGCGCCGCCAACGCGCAGGCCGAGCGCTCGGACGCCGTGCGGGCGCGCGTCGTGGCGGCGCGCGACCGGCAGCGGGTGCGCTACGCATCGCTCCCGGGCGTGGTCACCAACGGCAGTGCGCCCGCGCGCTGGATCGAACGACATGGGGGCATCACCACCGACGCGCGCAAGCTGCTGCTCGACGCGGCCGAACGGTTGCGACTCTCCGCGCGAGCGTATCACCGCGTGCTGCGCGTGGCGCGCACCATCGCGGACCTCGATGGCGCGGAGTCGCTGGACGCGAACGCGCTGGCGGAAGCGCTGCGCTACCGGCCCGTGGAAAACCCTGCGCTCGGCTCTGGCCCTGACGCCGCGGACGCATAGCTTCGCGGAAGTCGCACACGTCCCATCCGTGCCCAGCCAACCGATGCTCATGCCGACGACCTCCGCACGCCTCGCGCTCTTGGCCATGCTCGCGGCCACCGCTTGCACCCCTCGCAGCGGCACCGCTCCGCTCGCCACCGGCGACTACGACGTCATCATCGAGCACGGTCGCATCGTCGATGGCACCGGCGCCGCGTGGTTCTACGGTGATCTCGGCATCAAGGGCGACCGCATCGTCGCCGTCACGCGCGAGGGCCGCCTGCGCGATGCCCACGCCACCGAACGCGTCGATGCGCGTGGTCACGTCGTGGCGCCCGGCTTCATCGACATCCAGGGACAGTCCGTCGGCCAGTTCCTCGCGGGCGACGGCCGCGTCGTCGGCAAGATCACGCAGGGGGTGACCACCGAGATCCTCGGCGAAGGCGACACTCCGGCGCCGATGAGCGCGAAGTCGCTGTCGGACATGGACCCCACCGATACGGCGTCCCTCAAGTTCGCGCGGCGCTATCTCGGCGCGCGCAGCTTCGATCAGTACCTGCGCGACATGGAAGCCCACGGCATGAGTACCAACGCGGGCTCGTTCATCGGCGCGGGCACGCTCAGGCAGTACGGCATGGCGCAGTCACAAGGGCCCGCAGGTCCCGCCGAACTCGCGGCCATGACCGCGGCGGCCGCGCAGGGCATGCGCGACGGTGCCTTCGGTATCGCGAGCGCGCTCATCTATCCGCCGGGTAACTACGCCAACACCGCAGAACTCATCGCCATCGGACAGGCCGTCGCGCCATACGGCGGCGTCTACATCACGCACATGCGCGGCGAGGGCGACGGTCTGCTCGAGTCCGTCGATGAAGCGATCCGCATCGGACGCGAGGGCGGCGTGCCGGTCGAGATCTTCCACCTCAAGGCCGGCGGTGTCCGCAACTGGCCCAAGGGCGCCAAGGTCATCGCCAAGATCGACTCCGCACGCGCCGCCGGACTCGACATCCAGGCCGACATGTATCCGTACACGGCCGGCGGCACCGGACTCTCCGCCTGCCTGCCGCCCTGGGCGAGCGCCGACGGCAAGCTCTTCGACAACCTCGCCAGCCCCGCCGTGCGCGCGAAGATCCGCGCCGAGATGGAGCACCAGAGCTTCGCGTGGGAGCCGCTCTGCGAACTCGCGACGCCGGACGGCGTGCTCGTGGCGGAGCTCGCGTCGCCCACGCTCAAGAAGTACAACGGCATGCGGCTTGGCGCGATCGCGAAGGCGCTCGGCAAGGACTGGATCGAGACCGCCATGGACCTCATCCAGACCGAGCACAACCGCGTCGGCACGATCTTCTTCATGATGAGCGAGGACAACGTCCGCCTCAATCTCAAGCAGTCGTGGATCAAGATCGGCACCGACGCCGACGGTCTCGATCCCGACAGCGCGCAGGGCCTCGCCCATCCTCGCAGCTACGGCACCTACACGCGCATCCTCGGCCGCTATGTGCGCGAGGAGCGCCTGCTCACGCTCGAGGACGCGATCCGCAAGTTCACGAGCGCCGTGGCCACGCGGCTCACGATCCCGGATCGCGGCGTGCTCAAGCCCGGCATGCTGGCCGACATCGTCGTCTTCGACCCGAACACCGTCGCGGAAAAGGCGACCTTCGAGAAGCCGCACCAGCTCTCGGTCGGCGTGCGCGACGTCTGGGTCAACGGTGTGCGCGTGCTGCGCGACAACAAACACACGGGCGCGAAGCCGGGTCGCGCGCTGCGTGGGCCCGGGTACGCGCCCTGACGTCGTCC
>JANYHJ010000140.1 GCA_025359135.1 Gemmatimonadota bacterium
GGGCCCCCCGTGCGCGTCTGCCCAAGTGATGCGCAACACGCGCGCCAAGCCGTACGCGGCACGTGGCGCGCGCTGCCGCGTTTCCCCATGGCGGCGCATGCAGCCAACCCTGCATCTTCCACAGGTGTCCCCGGCGGAACCTTTTCGGGTCGGGGGAGTTCGAACCGCTCACGTGCCCCCTGTCCTCCGCATGGCCTCATCGACCCTCGCCGCATCCCGTGGCTCCACGCAGACGATCGCGCAACTCGCTGCCACCAGCTGCGTCGAGAACAAGGCCAGCAACGTCGTCGTCCTCGATCTCGCGCCGGTCACCGACATGACGGACTACTTCGTGATCGCGAGCGGAACGTCGGACACCCACGTGCGCTCGACCGCCGAGCACGTGATCGAGGCCATGCGCAAGGCGGGGCACGCCGTCTATCACGTGGAAGGGCTGCAGCAGGGCCGCTGGGTGCTGCTCGATTTCGTTGACGTGGTCGTGCACGTGTTTCACCCGACGCTGCGCAGCTTCTACCAGCTGGAGCGACTCTGGAGCGATGCCCCCGAAATCCGGGTCGCATCGCAGGGAACGGCCTGATGAACCCGATGCATCGTTGCCTCGCCGCCGCCGCGCTTGCCGCGTGCGCGCTGCTCCCCGCCGGCCTGCAAGCGCAGGGGTTCGGCCAGAACCAGGTGGCCTACCAGAAGTTCGACTGGCGCGTGATGGAGACGGAGCACTTCCTGATCCACTACTACCCGGAGATCACCGAGGCCACGCGCGAGGGTGCGCGCATGGCGGAGCGCCAGTATGCGCGGTTGTCGCGGTTGCTCAAGCACCAGTTCCGCGAGAAGAAGCCGCTCATCTTCTTCGCGTCGCGGATGGGGTTCGGGCAGAACAACATCACCGGCGATCTGGGCGAGGGCACGGGCGGCGTGACGGACGCGCTGCGCCAACGTGCGCAGATCCCGTTCACGGGCGACATGAAGAGCTTCGAGCACGTGCTCGGGCACGAGATGGTGCATGTCTTCCAGTACGACATCTTCGCGCGCGGCCAGGCCGGCGCCGGTTTGCAGGCGCTGGCGCAGGTCAACCCGCCGCTCTGGTTCATCGAGGGCATGGCGGAGTACCTCACGACCGGCCCGAACAGCCCGCACACGCGCCTCGTGATGCGCGACGCGGCGATCAACGGGCACCTGCCGACCATCCAGCAGCTGGCGGACTCCCGCGAGTTCTTTCCGTACACCTACGGACTCTCGCTCTGGGCCTACATCGGCTCCCGCTGGGGCGACGAAGTCATCGGCGACATCATGAACGGCCTGCCGAACCGCGGACTCGAGCGCGCCTTCCGCGCCGAGCTGGGCGTGACGCTCGACGAGCTCGGTGACGAGTGGAAGGAGTCGCTGCAGGCACAGCTGTTGCCGGCGCTCGCGTCGCAGGACCGGCCGCGCAAGTTCGCGCAGGCCATGCTCAACGTGCGGAAGACGGGCGGCAACCTCTTCATCGCGCCGTCGTTGTCGGATGACGGCAACATGATCGCTTTCGTGTCGGTTGGCTCGTTCCTGCGCGGCGAGGTATTCCCCGACCTGTGGCTCGCCGACGCCCGCTCGGGCAAGCGGCTCAAGCGGCTGATCAAGACGACCACCAATTCGGACTTCGAGGAGCTGCGCCTGCTCTATTCGCAGAGCGCCTTCTCGCCCGACGGCCGCACGCTCGCTTTCACCGCGCAGAAGGACGGCAAGGACGTCCTCTACATGGTGGACGTGAAGTCGCAGAACATCGTGCGCACCTTCGACCACCTGCCCGTGGAGCAGGCGCTCAATCCGACCTGGTCACCCGACGGGCGCCGGCTCGTGTTCAGCGGCAACGAGGGGGGCATCACCGACCTGTACATGGTCGATCGCGACGGGCGCAACTTGCGTCGCCTGACGCATGACATCTACGGCGACCTGATGCCGCAGTGGTCACCCGATGGGCGGCAGATCGCCTTCGTGAGCGATCGCGGCCCCGGCACCAACCTGCAGCTGCTCAAGTTTGCGCCCCTCTCGATCACGATCCTCGACCTCGAGGGCGGCGCGATCACCACGCTGCCTGGTCAATCGGGACTCAACATCAACCCGATGTGGGCGCCCGATGGCCGTTCGATCGCGTACATCAGCGACCGCGCCGGCTCGGCCAACGTCTTCCTCTACGACATCGCCACGAAGGAGCACTACCAGCTGACCAACCTGGTCGGTGGCACGTCCGCGATCACGGAGTTCAGCCCGGCGCTGACGTGGGCGCGCGGCGCCGACAAGCTCGCCTTCGTGTACTACGAGAGCGGCGACTACACGGTCTGGTCGGTGTCGAACCCGCGCCAGCTCAAGAAGCAGCCGTATCGCGATGGCAGCGCGCCGGCGGCGACGGTCATTGCGGCGGCCGGTGGCGCGCTCGCACCGACGCCTGGGGCGCGCGCAGGCGGCGCGGGCCCGGTCACCGATTTCCCGTCGGCGGTCACGCCGGGCGAGGGTGCGGTGACGCGACCGCAGCCGGGCGCGGGTACGCCCACGCCGCCCGCGTCTGGCGGACCGACCACGCCGCCAGGGTCGACCACACCACGCGGCGCCACCGCCACGCCACAGGTGGATCCTGGCACCAAGCGCGGCTCGTTCTACCGTTCGCCGGGCGGGGTGCGCAATTCGGCTGACCTGCCGAGCGAGAACAAGGGCCGCGGCGGCGATGCCGTGAGCGTGGTGGCATTGCTCGACAGCGCGAACATCGCGCTGCCGGACGCGTCGACGTTCCGCACGTATCCGTATCGCACGTCGCTGCAGGCCGAGTACGTGGCGCAGCCGGTGATCGGGTACTCGCCGGACAACTATGGCCGCGGCGTCTTCGGCGGCACGACGATCGTCTTCTCCGACCTGCTCGGCAACAGCCGCCTGCTCTTCTCGGGCGCGATCAACGGCCGCCTGCAGGAAGCGAACTTCTTCGGCGCCTACCAGAACCTCGCGAGCCGCTGGCAGTGGGCGGTGGGACTTTCGCAGGCGCCGCTCTTCTACTACGCCGGATCGAGCACGCGCAACAATGGCGACGGCACGTACACGGAGAGCCAGACGATCTTCCGCCGCATCGATCGTTCGGTGTTCGGGCAGATCTCGTATCCGCTCAACCGGTTCACGCGCTGGGACTTCGGCTTCGCATACACCAACGTCGACCAGGCGGCGATATCGTACGAGCGCGACATCGACGGCGTCAACGGCTACGCCAGTGCGCTGCGCGAGGGGCAGGTGACGAACGGCAGGGTGTTCAGCCTCGTTGCCCCCTCGGTGGCCTACGTGTTCGACAATGCGCTGGTCGGCTACAACGGACCGCTCTCCGGGCGTCGCACGCGCATCGGGCTCTCGCCGGTGTTCGGCGGCCTGACGTTCTGGGAAGGCTCGATCGACTATCGCCGCTACGATCCGATCCTCTTCGGGTTCCTGACTTTTGCGACGCGCTTCAACGCCGTCATCCGCAAGGGACCCGACGAAGCCACGTTCCCCATGTACATCGGGCGGCCGTGGTCGGTGCGCGGCTATGACCGCGAGAACGCCTTCTCGAGCGGATGCATTCCCGAACTCGGCGGGCAGCTGGCATCGTGCTCGGCATCCAAGCTCATCGGAAGTCGCGTGGCGCTGTTCAACGCCGAGTTGCGGTTCCCGATCGTGCGCCGCCTCGACCTCGGCATCCTGCCGATTTCGTTGCCGCCGGTGGACGGCCTCTTCTTCTTCGATTCCGGCATCGCGTGGAATCCGGGGCAGACGATCGCCTTGAGCGAGCCGGACAACAACACGAACGGCCTGACGCGCTCGCCGTTGTCGAGCTACGGCTTCGGCATCCGCTTCAACCTCTTCAACATCGCCCCGCTGCGATGGGACTACGCCGTTCCCATGGCTGACCCGCAACGACGCGGCTACTGGGTGTTCTCGCTAGGCCAGTCGTTCTAGCCGGCG
Organism: Gemmatimonadota bacterium; assembly: GCA_025359135.1. GTDB lineage: Bacteria > Gemmatimonadota > Gemmatimonadetes > Gemmatimonadales > Gemmatimonadaceae > JACPPC01. The sequence continues at coordinate 3,952 of JANYHJ010000140.1, forward strand.
GTGGCTTGAACGCGGGCGGCGCATTCCAGAGGGGAATGCGCCGCCCGCGTTCGCTTGTAGCCCCCTGCGGGCCGGGCTAGTTTCACTTCGTGCGTATCGTTGCCCTGCTGGCGGCGCTGGTCGTCGTCGCCTGCGGCTCGCCGGACCGTCGCGCCCCGGGCGCCGCCGGCGCCCCAGCCACTCCGAGTCGATCGGCCGACCAACTCGCCCTGCGCGTGCCGCGCGGTGGGGGCGTAGCGCGCGTGCTGGCGTGGCCCGCGGGCGATAGCGCGCTCTGGGTGTCGCCCGTACCGGTGCCACCGTTGCGCGCCGTGCTGGCGTTCGACGACGAGGACGGTGCCTTTGCCGCGATGGACACGAGCAACCATCCCGTGCGCATCGAACTGCGCGCCGGCCGCGTGGTGCCCGAGAAGGTGCGTCTCGCGGGCGCTCGTTCCGCCGACGGCTGGGCCACGTTCGGCATCAGCGACAAGATCGTGCGACGCATGACGCCCGCGGGCGAGAGCTGGTCCGCGGCGTTCGACGTGGCGCCGAGTGCCGTGGTGCCGACACCAGACGGCGCCGTGCTGATCGTGGTGGAGCGCACGGATGGCGCGCACCTGTATCGGGCTCGACCACCGGCACCCCGCATCGCCGACTCGCTGACCGTTGCCGATGGGCAGTTCGGCGTTGCCACTCCGCTCGGCGACCGGCTCTACCTCGTGACCGGTGACGGGCTGGTGGGCGTGCGCACGCGCGACCTCAAAGCGAGTGCCGCGGTGGGCGTCGGTGGCACGCCACGTGCGCTCGCGGCGAGTCCGAGCGGCGATCGGCTCTTCGCGCTCACGGGCGATGCGCACAGCCTGACTGTCGTCGACCGCTACCGCGATGCCATCGAGCGCACGGTGCCGTTGCCGGCGGAGGCGAGCGGGCTCCGCATGGATCCGCTCGGACGGTGGCTCCTCGTGCGCGCAGCGAAGGGCGACGCCGTCTGGGTGCTCGCGCTCGGCACGATGGCGCTCGTGGCCACGACGACGAGCGTGTGGCGCGAGGACCTGCCCGCGATCGCGACCGACGGATCGGTGGCGCGCGTCGTCGGCGGTGACGTGGTGCGCTGGGATCCTGCCACGCAGAAGGAGTTGACGCGCTTTGTCGGCGGCGCGGCCGACAGCTGGCACCTGTTTTCATGGAACGGATTCCGCGCGCCGACCAAGGAGGCCGAGCCCGTGCAGTTCGCCGCCTCGAGCGCCGATAGCGCCCTGGACTCGCTGCGCGCGCCGGAACCGGATCCGGACGGTGCCGCGCGCGGCGTGGCGCCGGCGGCGTTGCCGGTCGTCAGCCTGCCCACCACGCGCGGCTTCATCGTCTCGTTTGCGGCGCTGCTCGTGGCGCAGGCGGCCGACAGCGCCGCGAGCGCGATCAACGTCGGCGGCGAGCATGCGCGCGTGGTGTCCACGCGGCAGGCAGGGTCGACGATCTATCGCGTGGTGCTGGGGCCGTACGCGAGCCGGGAGGAAGCGGTGCGCGTGGGCCGCGCAGCGCGGCGCGACTACTGGATCATCGAGGGCGCGCCGTGACGGACGCGCAGCTGGCGGCGTGGGAAGCGTCGGGGCGGCGCGCCGCACTCTCGCTTCCGGCGGATGCCGGTGCGCTCGTGGTGCTCGGCAAGGACCTCGAATCGACCGCACACGCAGCGCTCGGGCTCGCCCGCGCAATCGCGGAGACGCGCCAAGTGGCCCTCGCCGACCTGCTCGGTGATTCTGCGACGCTCGCCGCGCTGGTGGATGACAGGTCGGCGCCCGGGATTGCCGACAGCTTCGTGCATGGCGTGTCGCTCAATCAGGTGGCGCGGCCCGTTCCCGGCACGGAACGACTCTTCATCCTGCCATCGGGCGGTATCGAGGCCTCGGCGCCCAATGTGCTCGCGAGCACGCGGTGGGATCGCCTCGCGCGCGGCTTCAGGCAAGTGAACGCGATGCTGATCGTCGCGGCGAGCGCCGACGAGCCGGAGGCGGAAGGGCTCGCACGACGCCTGGGCGGCGCCATTGCAGTGGGCACCGACGTGGTGCTCGGTCCCGACGTGCGCACGCTCGCGACGTTGCTTCCGGTGCCTGTGCCGGTGCTGGTGCCAGTGGCCACGCCACGTCGGGAGGTTCTCGAGCCCGAGGGAGACGGCGCACCGGTGCTGCGAAACAGCTCCGCGTCACTGACGCCGCTCCTCGCGTACGTGATTCCGGCGGGAGGCATCGCGCCCCCACCGGCGCGTGGCGTACGCATCTATGCGCTGGCCGGCGTTCTCTTGGCGGTCTGGTTGGCTCTGGTGGTGCAGCAGCGCCGGCCGACTGCGTCGAAAACCGCCGCCGGCGCCTTGGGAGCGAGCCCGATCGAGATCACTCCGCCGGTGGACACGGTGCCGGTCGATACCGCGAACCTGACGATTGCCAATCCTGGTGACTCGGCCAAGTCCGTGGGCTTCGCCGTCGAACTGCTCGCCGCCAACACGCTTGAGGGGGCCGTGCTTGCGCTGATCAAGGACTCGCTGCCCGGCGGGACGGTGTCGCCGGCACTGCTGGGGCCGGCGCGTGCGCGCTGGTACCGCGTGGTAGCCGGCGCGTTCGCCACGCGCCGCGGAGCCGATTCGTTGCTCGCCAGCCTCGTGCGCCGGAAGCGCGCCGCCGAAGGCACTGCGCGCGTGATTCAGGCGCCGCTCGGCTTCCGCCTTGAATACAACGTGCCAGCCGACACAACCCCCCTTGCGCTCGCGCGCTGGCGCCGCACCGGGCTTCCGGTCTATGCCCTCGTGCAGGAAGACGGGAAAGTGACCATTTTTGCAGGAGCGTTCGAGCGTCTGGATCAGGCCGCGTTGCTCGTGCCTGCCCTGAGGGCCGCGAGTCTCGCGCCCGACCTCGCCTACAGAACCGGGAGAACGTACTAAGTGCGGTTGACCAAGCTGGAGATGCACGGCTTCAAGTCGTTCGCGGACGCGACGGAGATGGTCTTCGACGCGGGCGTGACGGCCATCGTCGGTCCCAACGGGTGCGGCAAGTCGAACGTGTCCGACGCGGTGCGTTGGGTGCTCGGCGAACAGCGCGCGCGGTTGCTGCGCGGCGCGAAGATGGAGGAAGTCATCTTCCAGGGGTCATCCGCGCGTCGCGCGGTGAACGTCGCCGAAGTCTCGCTGCACTTCGAGAACGACGACGGTGCGCTGCCGGTGCCGTACCAGGAAGTGGTGATCACGCGCCGCCTCTCGCGTTCTGGCGAGAGCGAGTACCTGCTCAATCGCGCGCCCTGCCGCCTGCGCGACATCCACGACCTCGTGCGCGGAACGGGACTGGGCGCGGACTCGGGCGTGGTCATCGAGTCGAGGATGATCGACGCGCTGTTGTCGGACCGTCCCGACGAGCGACGCGAGCTCTTCGAGGAAGCGGCCGGCGTCGGACTCTACCGCGATCGCCGTCGCAGCACGGAGCGGCGCCTCGAGGAAACGGCGCAAGACCTCGCGCGCCTCGATGACCTGATCGGCGAAGTGCAGTCGCAGGTGCGCTCGCTCGCGCGCCAGCGCAAGCGCGCCGAAAAGCATGGCGAACTCACCGGGCGTCGCTTCGGCGTCGAGCTTACGCTGTCCTCGCGCGAGATGGCGGCGTGGAAGGACGAGCTCACCGAGCTCGAGGGAAAGGTCGTCGAGCTGCGCAACAACGTGCCGGCCGCCGAACACCGCGTGGCCGAAGCGGAGCGCCAGCGCGAGGAAGCGAGCACGGAGCGCACGGCGGCCGAGGCGCGTCGGTCGGAACTCGCGCGTCTCGTGACCGGCCAGCGCGCCGAGGTCGCCGCGCTGCAGGGCGAGATCGCCGTGGCGCACGAGCGGCACAGGAACGCGGCCGCGCGCCGCCAGCGTGCGGAGGAAGAGCGCCAGGAAGGGCTCGCCCTGCGCGAGCGCGTGGCGCGCGAGAGCGAGTTCGCCGCCAGCGAGCGTGCCCGCTGCACCGAGGAAGTCGACAAGGAGCGCGCCGCCCTCGGCATCGCCACGGGTGAGGAAGAGAAGGCCCGCGCGGCACTCGCTGCTGCGCGCGCGACGGTCGACGGTGCCGACGGCATCCTGCGCGCCGCGCAGGACGAGTTGCGGCGTGCGCGCTTCGATCGCGAAGCCGCGGAGCGCGAGGACAACGAACTCGCCGAACGGCTCACGGCGCTTGCGGCCGAGCGAGCGCATCTCGTCGACCAAGCCGCGAGTGTGCGTCGCGAAGAACAGGCCGCGCGCGACGCGCTGCACGTTGCCGAGGCGCGCTTCGCCGAAACCACGGCCGCGCGCGATGCGGCGCGTCTCGCCGCGCGCGAGGCCCGTGCGCGCGAAGCGGAGCGTCGCCTCGCACTCACGCGAGCGAACGAAGCGGTGGCGGCCATCGAAGGCAAGACCAACGCGCTCGAGGGGCTCGAGCGTGAGCGCGTCGGACTCGCACCCGCGGCCGCTCGCCTGCTGCAGGCCAAGGGGCAGTTCGGCGACGGCGTCCTCGGCCCGCTCTCCGACTTCCTGAGCGCCGAGAGTGGCGCGGCGGCGCTCGTCGAGCGGTTCCTCGGCGCCACCGTGCATGCGGTGGTGGTGCGTGATCGCGCCGCGGCCGAACAGGTGCGCGCGTGGCATGCACACGCCGACCCCGGCCCGCTGCTGCTGCTGCCGCTCGATGCCATGCCCGGTGGCGCGCACGACATGGGCGCGCTCGGGAACTCGGTGAAGGTGGCAGAGCCTGCGGCCGCGTGGGCGCGCGCACTGCTCGGCGCCGTGCAGAGCATCGACAATGGCGCGGCGTTCATCGACCAGCGCGGTGCGATATGGCTGCCGGGGACGATGGGCGGCCCGGGTCCGTTGCAGCGCCGCGCCGAACTCGTGGCGCTGCAGGCCGAGCTGGCTGCCGCACGTGAGGCGCGCACGCACGCCACGCAGTCGGCGGACGACTTCGCACGCGCGGCCGAGGCGGCCGAACAGGCTGCGACCGCGGGCGATGACGCGTTCCTGCTCGTGCAGCACGAGCGTCGCCGCGAGGAGGAGCGGGTGTCCGAGGTCGGGCGGCGCCTCGTGCGCGCCGATCGCGAAGTGGGCGACGCCGACGAACTCACCGCGAAGCTCACCGAGCGGCGCGTGGCGCTCGGCGAGAAGGCACGCGCGGCCACGGCGCGCAGCGAGCAGCTCGATGAAGAGCAAGCGCTTGCGCTCGAGGCGGTCACCGCGGCGCGCGCCGCGCTCTCGACGTCGGAGCAGACGCAGGACGTGGCGCGCGAGGCGCGCACCGAGCGGCAGGTCGCGCTCGCGCACGCCGACGCGCGGCTGCAGGTCTCGGCCGATCGCGAGCGACGCCTTACCGAGGAGCAGCAGACGTCGGCGCAGCGGCTGCAGGCGCTCGCCGGCGAACTCGCCGCGATCGCCGAGACCGATGGCGCACTCGCGACGCAGCTGGCCGAGTGGACGGTCGTCCTCGAAGGCAAGCAGCTGCAGCTGGGCGATGCCGAACAGCACCTGTCGGATGCCGAGCTCGCAGTGAGCACGGTGGACGGCCGCCTCTCGGATGCGCAGCACACGCTCGACGAGCTGCGCAAGAGTGTCGTGGCGGCCGGCGACGAGCTGCACCACGCCGAGCTGCGGCTGACGTCGCTCGGGGGCAAGCGCGAAGCGATACGGGAGCGGTTGGAGGCGGAGTGGCGCCGTCCGCTCGAGGACCTGCTGGCCGCGCTCACGCCGCTCGAGCTGTCCGACGCGGAGCTGGCCGCCGAGGCCGCGCAGCTGCGCGAACAGCTCGACCAGCTGGGCGTGGTCAATCCGCTGGCCATCGAGGAGCACGAGGAAGAGATGAAGCGCCTCGAGTTCCTGACGGCGCAGCGCAATGATCTCTCCGAGGCACGTCAGTCGCTCGCGACGGCGATCCGCGAGATCGATGCGACCGCGCGCGAGCTGTTCCTCGCCACCTTCACGCAGGTGCGCGAGAACTTCCGCCACATCTTCATGACGCTCTTCGGCGGTGGCGATTGCGACCTGCGTCTCGAGAATCCCGAGACGCCGCTCGAGGGCGACATCGAAATTCATGCGAGCCCGCGCGGCAAGCGCACGCAGCGCATCCACCTGCTCTCGAGCGGAGAGCGCGCCCTCGTGGCCCTCTCGCTGCTCTTCGGCATCTTCCTGACCAAGCCGAGTCCGTTCTGCCTGCTCGACGAAGTCGACGCGCCGCTCGACGACAACAACGTCGGTCGTTTCGTGCGCATGCTCAACGAATTCAAGTCGCGCACGCAGTTCATCGTGATCACGCACAATCCGCGCACCACGACCGAGGCTGCCGATGCCGTCTATGGCGTCACGATGCAGGAGCCGGGGGTCAGCTCGTTGGTGAGCGTGCGGATGCGCGGGAACGCCGTCGAGGAGTCTGTCCCCGCCGGCGCCGTCGCGTAGGCAGGTGCGCATCACGGCGGTCGGCACGGGCACGGCCGCGCCGACCGCCGACGCGGTGAATGCCGGCTGGCTGGTGGATGCGGGCGGCAACCGACTGCTCTTCGATTGCGGGTCGGGGGTGGTGCACCGCATGGCTGCGCTCGGCCTCGATTGGCGCACGATCACGCACCTGGTGATCACGCACTTCCACGCCGACCACATCAGCGACATCGCGACGCTGATCACGGCGTGGCGATGGGGACAGCTGCCGGCGCGTACGGCGCCGATCGAGGTCATCGGACCCGTCGGGACGCTCGAGATGATGCAGCGGACCGCAGCACTATTCGGCGCGGTGGTGCTCGAACCCGGCACCTTTGCCGTGACGATCCGCGAGCTCACGGTCGGGGAGGTGCTGCAGCTGCCGGACGAGGCGGAATTGGAGGCCTGCAAGGTTCCCCATACGGCGGAGAGCGTGGCATATTCCCTTCGTCAGGGCGGGCGGCGCTTCGTCTACACGGGCGACACCGGCCCTGATGCGGGAGTGGCCGCCTGGGCGGCGGGCGCGGACGTGCTCGTCACCGAGTGCTCCCTCCCCCGCGAGATGCCGGTCGAGGGCCACCTCGCGCCGGAAGACTGTGCGGCCCTGGCCGCCATCGCACGCCCCGGCTGCCTGGTGCTCACGCACCGCTATCCGCCGCTCGACGCGGTGGACGTCGTCGGCATCGTCACGAAGGACTATTCCGGCCCCGTGCGCCTCGCGCACGATGGCTGGTTCATCGAACTCGGAGCGTAAGGCATGTTGGTCGTCATGCGGACGGATGCCACCACCGCGCAGGTGGACGCGGTGTGCGACGCCATCCGGGCCCTCGGCTTCACCCCCGTTCCCATGCCGGGCGAGCAGCGCACGGCCGTCGGCCTCATCGGCAATGATGGGCAGGTGGACGGCGCGCACATCGGTGGCATGGGAGGCGTGGCGCAGGTCATCAACGTCACGAAGCCGTTCAAGCAGGTGTCGCGCGAATGGAAGCCGGAAAACACGATCGTCACGATCGCGCCCGGCGTGGCCTTTGGTGGCAACGACATCGTCGTCATGGCGGGGCCGTGCTCGGTGGAAAACGAGCAGCAGATCCTCACCGCCGCGCGCGCGGTGCGTGCGGCAGGCGCCACCGCGCTGCGCGGTGGCGCGTACAAGCCGCGCTCCTCGCCGTACTCGTTCCAGGGGCTCGGCAGCAAGGGACTCGAACTGCTCGCGCTGGCACGTCGTGAGACGGGCCTGCCGATCGTCACCGAAGCGATGGATGAGGCGGGCGCGCACGAGGTGGCGGAGATCGCCGACATGATCCAGATCGGCGCGCGCAACATGCAGAACTACTCGCTGCTCCGCACGGTGGGCAAGATCGGCAAGCCCGTGCTGCTCAAGCGCGGCATGTCGGCCACGATCACCGACCTGTTGCTGAGCGCCGAATACATCCTCGCGGAGGGCAACCCGCACGTGGTACTCTGCGAGCGCGGCCTGCGGGGCTTCGACAGCTCGACCCGCAACGTCTTCGACGTGACCGCGATCCCGGTGGTGCAGCGCGCCTCACACTTGCCAATGGTGGCAGACCCGAGCCATGGCACGGGGGTGCGTGCGCTCGTGACGCCGATGGCGCGCGCGGCGGTTGCTGCCGGCGCCGATGGCATCCTCGTCGAGGTGCACCCGACGCCCGAGCGCGCCCTCTCCGACGGTGCGCAGTCGCTCTACCCCGACCAGTTCACCAAGCTGATGCTGGAACTCCGCACGATTGCCGAAGCGATCGGCCGCCACGTGGCGCCCTCGCCGGGGACCGCCTCCGTCTCCGTCGGGTAACACGCCGCATGCGACGTTTTCTCTCCGCGATCGTCCTCGTCCTCGCGGCCGCGCCGCTGCACGCGCAGGACGCCGAGGCCATGCTCGACAAGGCCAGTGCGGCGCACGCGGCGCTCAAGTCGCTCAAGGTGAGCTTCGAACAGGACATCCAGAATCCGCTCACCGGCTCCAAGGTGCAGGCGCGCGGCGAGATGCTGCAGAAGGGGCCCAAGCTGCTGGCCATCCACTTCTCGCAGCCGAAGGGCGACCAGATCATCGCCGACGGACAGAACCTCTGGATCTACCTGCCGAGCAGCGCGCCGGGGCAGGTCTTCCGGCTCACGCTCGGAGCGCAGGGGAGCGCGGTGGCCGGCAGCGTCGATGTGCTCTCGCAGTTCTTCACGGAACCGCGCAAGCGCTACGACGTGAAGGATGCGGGCGTGGCGCCGATCGATGGCAAGGACGCGCGGGCGCTGATCCTGACGCCCAAGAAGGGCTTGGACTCGCAGTTCGCGCACGCGGTGGTGTGGGTGGACGCGAAGAGCGGTTACGTGCGCCAGTTCGAGACGACCGATGCGAACGGCATGGTCCGCACGGTCAAGGTGACCAAGTTCGGCGCGAATGCGAACGTGAAGGACACGGAGTTCCGCTTCACCGTGCCGAACGGGGTGCGGGTGGTGGAACAGCCGGGGATGTAGCGACGATGTCCAGCGTGGTTCCCTCATGACGGTGCCTGCACGGCGCGGCACACGCATTCTCGCGGGAGTGGGCGGCGCGGTGCTGGTCGTGCTGGCGACGCTCCTGACACTGGGCAGTGCGCTGTTCGCGCTCCTCGGCGTCGCGATGGCCGCGCGGATTGCCCGCGGCCGCTCGCAGCCATTCTCGTGGTTGGGCAGTTGGATCGGCGCGACGGCAGGGGCGGCCGTGGGCATCGCGATCGTCGCGGTGGCCATCGCGCCGCGAATTCCGGCGGGCGCGTTCGATCGTATCCGGCAGAGCGTAGACTCTGCGGCCCAGCATCCGAGCAATCCCGCATGGCTGGAGCGCATCGCTCCAGGGGTGGCCGCTCGTGCATCGACAGCACGACCGGGAATTCTCAACGATTCGCTCACGACGTGGGCTTCGGTCATGGGCATCGCGCTCGGCCTCGGGTTCACCGCAATGTTGTTCGGCACGATCGGGTGGCTGGCCGCGCTCCCGCTGGTCTACGCGGTTCGCGGCGCGTGGCCATGGGCAATGGCGCAGCCCGACCCCCAGGCCTGACGCCGGCGCTCAGGCCGTCGGCACTGCTGGCGCGCGGTCGAGGCCCAGCGCGACAACCGCCATCTCCCGCACCCTGTACTTCTGGATCTTGCCGGTGACGGTCATCGGAAACGCGTCGGTGAAGGTGACGTAGCGCGGAATCTTGAAGGTCGCGATGCGGTCGCGACAGAACGCCTGCAGTTCCGCTGGCGTGAGGCGTGCGCCCGGCCGCAGGATGACGCACGCCATCACCTCCTCGCCATACCGCTCGCTCGGCACGCCGATGACCTGGGCGTCGAGGATCGCCGGGTGGGTGTAGAGGAATTCCTCGATCTCGCGCGGATAGACGTTTTCGCCGCCGCGGATGATCATGTCCTTGATGCGACCGACGATGTTCACGTACCCCTCGTCGTCCATCGTCGCGAGGTCGCCGGTGTGCATCCAGCCGGCGTCGTCGATCGCGCTGTCGGTGGCGGCCTCGTCGTTCCAGTAACCGAGCATCACGGAGTAGCCGCGCGTGCAGAGCTCGCCCGCGACGTGACGCGGCTGCAGGGCGCCGGTCTCCGCGTCCACGATCTTCAGCTCGACGTGCGGCTGCACGCGGCCCACCGTGCTGACGCGCTTCTCGAGCGGGTCGTCGACGGCGCTCTGCGTCGAGACCGGCGACGTCTCCGTCATGCCGTAGCAGATCGTCACCTCCGTCATGTGCATCTCGTGCTGCACGCGCTTCATGACTTCCACGGGGCACGGCGACCCGGCCATGATGCCCGTGCGCAGCGTGGAGAGGTCGTAGGTGGCCAGCTCGGGTAGCGCGAGCTCGGCGATGAACATGCTCGGCACGCCGTACAGTGCGGTGCAGCGTTCGGCCTGTACCGCTTCGAGCGCCTGCGCGGCGTCGAAGGCCTCACCGGGAATCACCATGCAGGCCCCGTGCGTGGTGCACGCGAGGTTGCCCAACACCATGCCGAAGCAGTGGTAGAACGGCACCGGAATGCAGACGCGGTCGCGCGCGGTGTAGCGCAGCGCCTCGCCGATGAAGAAGCCGTTGTTGAGGATGTTGTGGTGCGAGAGCGTGGCGCCCTTGGGAAAGCCCGTCGTCCCGGAGGTGTACTGGATGTTGATGGCATCGTCGAACTGGAGCGACGCTTCGCGCGCGGCGAGCTCGTCGTCGCTGACGGCCGCGCCGCTGTCGAGCAACGCTCCCCAGTCGCTGTCGATCACGAGCGATCGTTCGAGCTGCGGACAACAGCCACGCACGGCGTCGAGCATCCCCACGTAGTCGGAGGTGCGGAAGGCGCGCGCGAGCAGCAAGAGCTTCATACCGCTCTGCTTGAGCGCGTACTCGAGCTCGGCGCTCTTGTAGGCCGGGTTGACGTTGACGAGGATGGCCCCGATGCGCGCCGTGGCGAACTGCACGATGACCCACTCGTAGCGGTTGGGCGACCAGATTCCGACGCGGTCACCCTGACGGATGCCCTGCGCCATGAGGCCCTTGGCGAGCCGCGTCGTCTCGTTCCAGAGCTCGCGCCAGCTGAAGCGCACGTTCTGCGAGCGCACGACGAGCGCGTCAGCGTCACCGTGTGCGAACACGGTGCGGCGGAGGTTGGCACCGATCGTCTCGCCGAGCAGCGCGTGCGGCGAGGCGCCATGCGCGTAGGAAGCGGCGAGGGTGAGCATGGCCTAGAGTACCGTCCACTGCCCGGACACGATAGGGCGCACCTCGAGCGTCACGGATCTTGCGCGGGACGCGTTCGGTCCGCACGGTTCCTGCATGCGAATTCTCCTGCTGGCCGTCGTCTCCGCGATGCTGTCGCTGCCCGCGACCGCGCGCGCCCAGGACCGCGTATCCCTCGCCGCGGACTCCGCCGACGCCATGGCCGTCTTCCGCGACAACATCGATGCCATCCACACGCGAGACCGGCCGCGCTACCTCGCGACGTACCTCCAGACCGAGCGCCTCACGCGGCATGGGCTGCGCGACGTCGAGATGGGCTGGGACGGCTGGAGCGCGCGCACGCAGGTGGGCGGCTGGCCGGACACGCTCATCGTGCGCGAGATGACCGTGCGGCCGATCGCGCCGGGTGTCGTCTACGGCTGGTATCGCTACATCGGCGTGAACGCCGGCAAGGCATCCACGGGCATCTCGATGCGGACCTTCGTACGCACGCCGGGCGGGATGCGGATCGCGGTGACAGCCTCGTGGCCGGACACGCTGCCCGCACCGCGCGTGAATGCGCCGGCCGCACCGCGCGGCGAGCGCTGAGCCCGGTCTGCGACGCGTCCCTCACCACAAGCGTTCCGTTCGGCACTCGTCGGCTTCGTTTCAGCTCGAAATCAGCGCCACTATCGGGCTGCCGCTCGAGGTCGGCGAGCGCTACGATCCCTCATGGACTTCGTTCCGGCGGGGTTGACGGGAAGGAATTCGACGGAAGCGCCGCGTGAGCAGGCGCGGAGGGGTGGCGCATGAAGGCGATGTTCGGATTCATCGGCGCGACGATCGGATCGACGATCGGGTGGTACGTCGGCGACCAGGTCGGGATCATGACGGCCGTGCTGCTGAGCGGCGTGGGGACGGGCGTCGGCCTCTGGTATGGACGCAAGAAGGCCGCGGAGTACGGCGCGTAGAAACAACCGAGCCGGCCTCGCGCGTGCGCGGCCGGCTCCACCCATGACTGCCGTCGCCTTGCCGTCCGATCAGGGAGGCGTGCCGAAGCCCGCCGGCTGTCCCTGCTGTTGGTCCTGCGGCTGCGGACGGAAGCGCGGCGCCTGACCCATCGCCCACGAGTAGCCGAGGTAGACGCCCTGCACCCCGAAGTGGCGATCGGTCATCTGGACGAGGGTGCCGGTGCCAGTGCGCACGCTCATCTGCATCGTGTTGAACGGATCCTGGATGCGGAGCGAGATCGTTCCGCGGTCCTTCTGCACCTTCTGGCGGAAGGCGATGACGACGATGCCTGACCCGCCCATCCGGCCGCCCTCGAGACCCGTGAAACACGCGCTGCCCGTACTCAGCACATGGATGGCAGCAAGTGCGACGACAAGAAGCTCTGCCTTTACATGGACGCGCTCTACGTGTACCTGAACGCGGACCAACCTGGCACGCTGTATCGCTATCTCAAGGACATGTCGCGCGCCCTCTGCAACGTCGAGGACCAGGCGTTCTCGGGCGCAGGCAATCCTGCGAATCGCTGGTGTCCGGGCGGTGGCGGCGGCGGGCCCAACCCACCGAAGCCGCCGGTCTGGTAGCCGGAGTCGAGCCCGAGCGGGCCGCGCACACCGCGCGGCCCGCTCGTCGCTTCAGTGCATGCTCGGTGGCAGTTGATCTGTCACGCACGTTCCGCGCACACGCGCGCGTGGACGACGTGGTCGGCATCCGCTAGGCTTCGCGCGTGCACCCATTGCCGCGCCACCAGTCCGCGCGCTCACTACATCGCGCCTTCCATGGATAGTCCCGACGTGCTGGCCGGCACCCGCGAGGCCGCGTCGGTCATCGTGTTGCGCGACCGCATCGGTGGCGGTATCGACGTGCTGATGCTGCGCCGCGCCGAGCGCGAGGGCGACGCGTGGAGCGGCGCCGCCGTCTTCCCGGGCGGCGTGGTGAACGCGGACGACCGGCGCGCGCACCCATTCGCGCTCGGCTGGGACGACGCAAGCGCGAGCGCGCGCCTCCAGATGACCGCGGGCGGCCTCGACTACTTCGCGGCCGCCGTGCGTGAATGCTTCGAGGAGGTGGGACTGCTGTTTGCGCACGAAGCGAGTGGGGGGCAGCTGGCCCGCGCACACACAGACTGGCGCGCGCCGATGCAACGTGGTGACCAACCCCTCGCGGCCATGTGCGAGGCACTCGACCTGCGCCTCGACCTGCGCGGGTGGGAAGTCATCAGCCACTGGCTCACTCCCCTTGGCACAGCGCGGCGCTTCAACACGCGCTTCTTCGTGGCACGCGCGCCGGCAGCGCAGGAAGCGCTCGCCGACATGGGCGAGGCGCAGCAGGTGATGTGGCTCTCGCCGCAGGATGCGATCGCTCCCATGACAGCGCTCAAGCTCGTGGCCGTGACGCACGAGGTGCTGATCCTCCTCGGTCGCTTCGAGTCGGTGGACGACGTGCTCGCGTACGCGCGCGCGCTTCCCGCGATTGACCGCATCCTGCCACGCCGCGCGCGCACCGCCGCTGGCGCGAGCATCGCGATGCCCGGAGATCCGGCCTACGACGAGGTTGCACACCTCGATCCCACGGGGAACGGTCGCGCCTTCAGCGACCTGCTCCCCGGTCGCGTCGTGCCGCTCTCGTCGCGACTGATCCGCGTCACCGCACCGAACGCCGGCGTCATGACCGGACCTGGCACCAACAGCTACCTCGTCGGCGATCCGGCCGAGAATCGCTGGACCGTGGTCGATCCGGGCGAAGACGACGCCGCCCATCTCGACGCGCTCGTGCGCGCCGCACCAGGACCGATCGAGCGGATTCTCGTCACGCACACGCATCCCGATCATTCACCCGGTGCCGCACCGCTCGCGCGGTTGACCGGCGCACCAGTGCTCGGCCTGCGACCACAACACGCGCAGCACCAGGATGCCACCTTTGCACCGGACGCCGAACCGGCGCACGGCGATACGATCCGTCTCGGAGCCACCACCACGCTGCGCGTGCTCCATACGCCCGGGCATGCGGCCAATCACCTCGCGTTCCTCCTCGTCGAGGAGCGCACGCTACTCGCGGGCGACCACGTGATGCAGGGCGGCACCGTGATCATCGATCCGCCCGACGGCGACATGGCCACCTATCTCGCGTCCCTGGAAGCCATGCGCGCGCTGGAGCTCGACTGGATCGCGCCCGGGCACGGATTCCTCATTGCGAGGCCGCGCGATGTCGTGCAGGGCATCATTCAACACCGCCTCGCACGCGAATCGAAGGTCGTGGCGGCGCTCGGCGCGTTCGCGAGCGCAACGCTCGAGCAACTCGTGCCGGTTGCGTACGCCGACACACCTCCGCCGCTGTTCCCGCTCGCGCAACGCTCGTTGCACGCGCATCTGGTCAAGCTCGAAGGTGAGGGGCGCGCCCACCGCGCGGCTGATCGCTGGTCGTCACGACCGTAGACACGCGCTCGCAGCCAACGACGCCGGGTGCGCCACGCTACCGCGGCGCGATCAACGAGCGAAAGCCCGCCTCGCGACGAAGCGGCAGCAACAACACCGACTCGGGCCATCCGCCCTGAAAGGTGAGCCGATTCGGCACCACGTCGCTCAGCAATGCAATCGCCTCGGCGCGCAGTCCCAGCTGCGTCGCAATCGACGCCGCCTGCAGGTGCGCCGTGCCGCGCAGATCCCGGCCCGCCGCTTCTCTGCGCCGCTCCGCGAGCACCGACCGCGCCATCGTGGAATCGCCCGCCCACAGGTGCGCGATCGCACGCAGCGTCCGGGCTCCCGAGCGCAGGTCCGGCGCACCAACCGCCGCTGGTGGCGCGCCCACCGCGCGGGCATCGAGTGAATCGGCAATGTGCACCGCCTCCGCGTCCCGCCCCGTGAAGTGCATGGCCACCACGATGGCCGCGGGCGTCGAGTCGCGCTGCTTTTCCGACACTTGCTCGAACGCGAGCGCCAGCACACGGGCGGCCGAGTCGAAGCCGAAGAGGGCGGCGCGCTCCATCGCACGCGCGAGCAGTCGCTGTGTCGAACCCGCCGTCGGGTTGCTCATCGTCGTGATCGAGTCCACCACGTGCACGAGCCCACGATCGTTCCCGGCCAGGGCGAGCCCATCGACGAGGATGTAGGGCGCGAGTCGGCGCACCGGAATCGACGGATCGTTGCGCGCGCGGTCGGCGAGTTCCAGTTGCGACTTCCAGTCGCCCCGCCGGAAGTGCGTGAGCGCGAGGTCGTTCACGTACTGCTCGAGTGCGCGCGCCGGAAGCAGCGACGGCTTGACCTCGAGCAGCCGGTCGCGCGCCTCGCTCAACCGGTTGTTGATCAGCGCGACGTGCCCGGCAATCATCGTCGCCGCCGCGGCCTCGCGCATCGAGCGCCTCGCCACCAGGAAGCCCACCCCGCCTCCCGTCACCGCGAGCGCCACCAACACGGCCCCGAGGATCGTGCGGCGGGAAACCCGGTCGGGCGCGACAGCCGGTGCGTCCGGATGCACGGATGGCTTCGCGCTCAGTGTGACGCTGCCCGCTCGAGCAACTGCTTCGGGCTCTTCGTGTCGGTGAGGAGCGCCACCGCGCGCTGCATCACCGGATCGGAGTTCATCCGGCGGCGGAACATCGCGTCGACGCCGAACGAGTAGCGCGCGACTTCGGCGCCGAGCAACTCGCTCACCACTGCCTGCGCCGCATCGTACACGGCGCGGTCGACCTTGAGGCCGCGTGCGCGCATGCGCACGTAGAGCTGGTCACGCATCTGGACCGTGACCGGAAAGTCGGGTGACGTCAGGCCGTGCGCCGCCTTGAGCGTGGCGGCGTAGTCGGCGATCGCGTCACGGAAGACCCCCATCTTGTCGCCCAGTGCACGCTGCAGCGCCATCTCCGCGGGTGGAGCGATCGTGTCACCGGCCATCACGTCGGGCACGATGCCGCCGCCGCCGCGCACCTTGCGTCCAGCGTCGGTGCGGAAGCGCGCCACGGTGTCCTCCTTGGCTTCCGGCGCCACGGCGTCCAGCTCGTCGCGCGACGGGCGAGCCACCTTCGAGATGCTGCGCCCCGACGGTGTGTACCAGCGCGCCGTGGTGAGCTTGAGCGCGCCGCCGCTCCTGAGCGGAAAGACCGACTGCGCACTGCCCTTGCCATAGCTCGGACTGCCCACGATCACGGCCCGGTCGTGATCCTGCAGCGCACCGGCCACGATCTCCGACGCGCTCGCGCTGCCGCCGTTCACGAGCACGACCATCGGCAGCCCCGCCCACGCCTGCGGCTTGCTGTCGGTGTAGCTGTGCGTCCCCTCGACCCCGCGCGCGCGCACCGTCACGATCGACTGCCCCGGATCGAGGAAGAGATCCGTGACCGCCACGCCCTGATCGAGCAGCCCCCCAGGATTGCCACGCAGGTCCATCACCAGCCCGGTCATCCCGTGCTTCATGAGCGAATCCACCGCGGCCACCAGCTCCTGCGTGACCACCTCGCTGAACTCGTTGACGTCGAGGTAGCCCACGCTGCCCGGCAGCAGCATCGCCCGTCGCACCGCGCGCACATGGATCGCCTCACGCGCCACCGAGAGCGGTATCCGCACCGACGACCCGGGGCGCTCGACCGTGATCGCGACGTTCGTGCCCGGAGCGCCGCGCACCGCGCGCACCGTCTCATCCACCGTCCAGCCACGCGTGCTCTGCCCCTTCACGTCGACGAGGCGGTCTCCAATCTCGATCCCGGCGCGCTCCGCCGGCGAACCCTGGAAGATCGAGAGCACCGTTGGCCACCCGTCCCGGATGTCGACCTGCAGCCCGACACCGGCGTAGTTGGCCTGCGTGCGCTCCATCAGGCGCTGCAACCGCTCGGGCGACAGATAGGTGGAGTGCGGATCGCGCAGCTGGCGCAGCATCCCGTCCACCGTGTGACGGTACAGCACGCTGTCGGCCACCGGGTCCACATAGTTGTCACGCACCTTGGCCATCACGTCGTCGAGCAGCCGCGCCCGAGACGCGGGCCCCTCGGTCGGCGTCATGCCACGCTGCATCAGCCAGCCGCCGGACACGATGGCCGCGCCGAAGATGGCGGCGGAGAAGAAGAGGCGGCGGCGCATCAGGCCACCCCCGCCGTACGCGCGATCAACGGCGACACGCACTCCCACACGCGCGCGAACACGTCGGCCTCGCTCCCCTCGGCGCTGACCACGGCAATCGGACCCGCCTCCGGATGCGCACGCTGCCACTCGCGGTCCGCCGAGCGCGCGAACGCGTCCGCCACGCGGGCGTGGAAGTCGGCACTCGCGCGTTCGATCCGGTCATGCGCCGCACGCTGGGCGGCGCGCCGCAGCCCTTCGGCGCTCGAGAGCTCGAGCAGCACCGTGAGGTCGGGCACCAGCCCGCCCGTGGCGAAGCTGTTGGCGGCGCGCACTTCGGTCTCCGGCAGGCCGCGCCCCGCCGCCTGATACGCGTACGTGGAGAGGAAGAACCGGTCCGCGATGACTGTCGTGCCACTCGCGAGCGCGGGCCGCACCACGCGCTCGCAGAGCTCGGCGCGCGAGGCCATGTAGAGCAACGCCTCCGTGCGCGGCGCCATCTCGTAGCTGTCGTGCAGCACGATCGTGCGCACCTTGTCGCCGATCGGGGTCTGCCCGGGTTCGCGGACGGTCAGCACGGGCGCGTGCATCGCCTCGAGCGCCGCGGCCAGGCGACGCACCTGCGTCGTCTTGCCCGCCCCCTCGACGCCCTCGAGCACGACCAACCGTCCTGTCATGATGCCGCTACCCCAGCGTGATGATGCTGCTCGTCGATCCCTTCTTGATGCCCTCGAGGATCCAGTTGTTCACCTGGAACATGATCTTGTCGAAATTCTCCTGCGCCGACACCGCACGCTGGTAGAGCGGATTCGACTGCACCGTGCCGAGCAGCCTGTCGAGCTCCTGCTCCATCGCCTCGGTGGGCTGTTGACCCTGCTGCATCAGCTGGCCCGCCTCCGCACGCAACTCCTCCAGTCGCGCGAGCAGCTTCATCGCTTCGGCGTCACCATTGAGGCCGTCGGTGGAACGCTTGACCGCCTTGTACTCGTCGCTCTGTCCGATGATGCGTCCGAGTTCCTTCGCCTTGTCTTCGAGCACGTCCCTCTCCTGGTCTACGTCTTTGCCCCTCGGGTCTGCGCCATCACGAAACGGTCGCGCCCCGTGAGGTCCTGCTCGATGACAGCGGGCTCGAACGCGCCCGTCGCCGCGATCAACGTGGCCACCCGCGCTGCGCGCCGTTCATCCACCTCCAGCGCCAGCCATCCCCCGGGAATCAGGTGAGCCGCCGCATCCCGCACGATCGCCGTCGTGGCGGCGAGTCCGTCGTTCGCGCTGACGAGCGCCAGATGCGGCTCCCAATCACGAACGCCCGCCGGAAGCACCGCCATCTCGGCCGCTGAAATATAGGGCGGGTTCGATACCAAGAGCGCCACGCGGAGCCCGGCCAGCGGCTCGAGCAGGTCGCCTTCGCGGAACTCGGGAACGGTCCGCAGCGAGCGCCGGCACCGCTCGGCATTGCCGCGCGCCACCTCGAGCGCTGCGCTCGACATGTCGGTTGCGATGACCCGCTCGAAGGCGCTCTCGCTCGCGAGCGCCAGGGCGATCGCGCCCGAGCCCGTGCCCACGTCCACCGCGATCGCTCCGCCCCTCACGCGTGCGAGCACGCGCTCGACCAGCAGCTCGGTTTCGGGTCGCGGAATCAGCACGCGGCGGTCGACGGCGAGCGTGAGATGGCGAAACGGCGCCTCGCCCACCACGTACTGGAAAGGCTCACCGGTGGCCCGGCGCCGCGCCCAATCCCGCGTGCGGTCGGCCACGTCGTCGGGAATCGGAGCGCTCGGCTCGCTCGAGGGCCAGAGGCGCGGTGCGCCGGCGGCGGCGGCCACCAGGTCGCGCGCCTCACGGAGCGGCTGGTCCACCCCGGCCGCATCCAGCGGACGCGAGCATTCGATGACGAGGGCGCGTGCCGTGATCACCGCAACTCCGCCTACTCGTCGCCGCCGAGCTTTTCCGCGACGTCTTCCATCTTGAGCGCTTCGATCATCTCGCCGATGTCGCCGTCCATCACGCCACCCAGGTTGTGCGTCTGGAAGCCGATGCGGTGATCGGTGACGCGACTCTGCGGATAGTTGTACGTGCGGATCTTCGCGGAGCGATCGCCCGTGCTCACCTGCGAGCGGCGCAGGCGTGAGCGCGCCGCCTCCTGCTCCGCGATGCGGAGGTCGAGCAGTCGCGAACGCAGCACTTCCATCCCCTTGAGCTTGTTCTGCAGCTGGCTCTTCTGGTCCTGCTGCGAGACGACCAGCCCGGTGGGGAGGTGCGTGATGCGCACCGCGGAGTCGGTGGTGTTGACGCTTTGGCCGCCCGGGCCACTCGAGCGGAAGACATCGATGCGGAGGTCCTTGTCCTCGATCCGCACGTCCACCTCTTCGGCTTCGGGCAACACGGCCACCGTGGCCGCCGACGTGTGGATGCGCCCGGCGGCCTCGGTGGCCGGCACGCGCTGTACCCGGTGCACGCCACTCTCCCAGCGCATCGTGCCGAAGGCGCTCGCGCCGATGACCTTGAAGATGACTTCCTTGAGACCGCCGAGCGTGGCGTCGGAGAACGACATGAGCTCGATGCGCCAGCCGCCGCGTCGCTCGATGAAGCGCGTGTACATGCGGTAGAGGTCCGCGGCAAAGAGCGCCGCTTCGTCGCCGCCTGCGCCAGCGCGGATTTCGACGATCGCGCTCCGATCATCGAGGGGGTCGTGCGGAATGAGGAGCGCGGGCAGCTCGTTCTCGATGGCCGCCAGCTCCTGCTCGAGCATCGTGACTTCGGACTTGGCCTCGGCGGCCATGTCGGGATCCCCGAGCAGCTCCCGGGCCGAGGCGAGTTCCTCCTCGACCTTGCGCAAACGGGACGCCCGCTCGATCACCACGCCAAGACGCTGATGTTCGCGTCCGAGCTCGGCAAACTTGCGGGCGTCCTTCGTTACTGCCGGGTTGAGCAGCTGCTGCTCAACTTCCGCCGCGCGGTTGAAGGCGTCGGCGATTCGGTCCCGAAGACTCAGTTGGCCGCCGCCTTCTTGTACTTCTGGCGGAAGCGCTCAATGCGACCAGCGGTGTCGATCAGCTTCTGCTTGCCCGTGTAGAAGGGGTGGCAGTTGGAGCAGATGTCCAGGTGGATCTCGTCGCGGGTCGAACGGGTCTCGAAGACGTTGCCGCACGCGCACTTGACCGTGGCGGTGGCGTACATCGGATGGATGTCGGTCTTCACGGAAACTCCTGTGGTTTGCACCCGAAGCGAAATTGTCGGGTAGCCGTCCAATATAGCGAGTTCCCGGCCTGAGGTTCAAGGATGGGCTTTCGGTCGGTTTGACACACTAAGACCGGGGACCTAACTTCTGGCGTAGCATTGAGCTAGCCCCCCAGTACGCTCTCCCCCCCGAGCGAGCCGAAACCGCATGACCGACCCGTTTCGCACCGCCCGCATGACCCCGGTGCTGGGGAACACGAGTGCCGACTTTCTGGCCACTGTTCCCCTCTTTTCCGGCATCGACAGGTCGGAGATGGGGCGCTTCGCGGACCTGACGCGCGAAAAGTCCTACCCGAAGGGCAGCGTCATCGTGTTCGAAGACGATCCCGGTGACTCACTTTTCATCGTGCGCGAGGGACGCGTCAGAGTGGTGCTCGTGGCCGAAGATGGCCGCGAAGTCATCCTCGGGGTGCTGGGCATCGGCGAACATTTTGGTGAGCTCTCGCTCATCGACGACCAGCCGCGATCGGCCCACGTGATCGCGATGGAAGACGCGACGCTGCTAGTGCTTCGGCGTGAAGATTTCCGCAAGCGGGTCGAGCAGAGCCCGAGCGTCGCGTGGGCGTTGCTGATCGAGCTGTCGCGCCGACTGCGCGCCGCCGACGGCAAGATCGGCGGCCTCGTGCTGCTCGACGTTCCCGGTCGAATTGCCCGATTGCTGCTCGATTTTGGCGCCGAAGCCCCGGGCGGTCTGATCGACAAGCCGCTCACGCACCAGACGATCGCGAACATGATCGGTGCGAGCCGCGAAACGGTGTCGCGCACCATGCGCGAATTCCAGGATCTGGGCTGGGTGAAGGTGGAGCGACGGCGCATTGCCCTGGCCGACGCCGACGCCCTGCGGAAGCGCGCGCAGGTGCGCGTGTGATACGCGTCACCACGTTGCACGTCATAGGGACGACATCTTGCTTGGCTCGTCGGAACTCGATGTTCTCCCTCGCCGCACGTGCCTGACCACATGGGCCTTTCGCTTCGCTTCTGGGGTGTCCGTGGCTCGATCCCGAGCCCCGGCGCTCGCACCGTCCGGTACGGCGGCAATACGCCCTGCACCGAGCTGCGCACGAGCGACGGCTGGCTGGTGATTCTCGATGCCGGCACTGGCATCCGCGAGTTGGGACGCGCCCTCATGACCAAGGCCAACGGCGCGGCCGTCAAGGGTGACATCTTCCTCACCCACGCGCACTGGGACCACATCCAGGGCATCCCGTTCTTCGCGCCGATTTTCCAGAGCGGCAATCACTTCACGATCTGGGGCTCGAAGTCGCTCGAGACGAGCATCGATCGCGTCGTGCGCGACCAGATGTCGCCCGTGGTCTTCCCGGTGAGCTTCGACGAGCTCGACGCGCGCATCGATTTCCAGGACTTGGGCGAAGACGAGCAGCGACCGGGACGCGGCTATGTCGTGAGTGCCTATCACGTGCAGCATCCGGGCGGGGCGCTGGCGTATCGCTTCACCGACGCGAAGACGCCGGGACGCGCGCTCGTGTACGTGAGCGACAACGAGCTGCAGCCGCATGCGTCGTATCACGCCGCCGACGGCTGGCGCGCGGGCATGACGAAATTCTGCGCGGGTGCATCGGTGCTCATCCACGATGCGACCTACTCGCGCGACGAGTACGCACAGCACAAAGGGTGGGGACACTCCACGACGGACGACGCACTGGAACTCGCCATCGAGGCGGGGGTCGAATTGCTGGTGCTGTTCCATCACAAGCCCGAGCGTTCGGACGAGGAAATCGACCAGCAGCTCGATGCCTTGCGCAGCGTGGCGCGGTCCCGCGGCGCGAAGCTCCGCATCGAGGCGGCGGCCGAAGGGATGTCCCTCACGGTCTGATTCAGTGACGCAGCACACCGGGCCATGCGTCTGGTGTGATGCGGCCCACGGGCGCGGGACGCTCCGCGCCACCGCGCCTGAAGGCGGAACCTCTTAGGTTCCAATCAAGTACGTGTCCAACCTCCTGGAGGAACACATGCAGCGCACCCGACTCGTGACGACGCTTGCCGCGCTGGGCCTCGCGGTCCTCGCCGCGCCGCCCGCGCGGGCGCAGGCCGATGCCCGGCCCACCGTCGCCGTTCTGTACTTCAACAATGGATCCTTCGGCAAGGACCGCGCCGACTACGACGCCCTTGGCCGCGGCATTGCCGACTTCATGATCACCGACCTCGCCGGCAACCCGACGCTCCGCGTCGTGGAACGCCAAGCGATCGATGCGCTCATCAAGGAGCAGGACCTGGGACAGACGAACCGAGTGGACGTCGAGACTGCGGTCAAGCTCGGCAAGCTGCTCCAGGCCCGCTACATGGTGCTGGGCGGCTTTGTCGCCTCGCCCAACGGCACGGTGGACCTGACGGCGCGCGCCGTCGAGGTCGAGACGAGCCGCATCGTTCACGTCGACGCCGTGAAGGGCAAGACCGACGCCTTCATGGACGTCATCCGCCAGCTGTCCGACCGGATGAACAAGGGCATGAAGCTCCCCGACATTCCGCGCCGCACCGCGAGCGCGATGCCGACCACGAGCACCAGCACGCAGGTGGCCGCGGCGCTGCCGCAGAAGGTGCCGTTTGCCGCGGTGATGCTCTACTCCAAGGGGCTCAAGGCCGTCAACGAAGGGAAGAAGGACGAAGGGGTGAGCCTCTTCAAGAAGTGCGTCACCGACTTCCCCGAGTTCGAGAAGCCGAAGGAAGAACTCAAGCGCCTCGGCGCGGCCTGATTCCGGCGGGCCCCCGCAGGCCCCTGGGCACGACACGACGCCGGCGTCCGTGACATACGGGCGCCGGCGTTGCACTTTGACGGCGTTGACGTGGCAACCCTCGCCTCCCCTCGGGCGTTCACTACAGCATGAAGCCGCTCCTCATCCTCCCGCTCGGCCGCGTGCTCGGCGATGCCCCCCTGGGGGCGGCCGGCAACGTGGAGATCATGCGCGTGAGCGCCCTGCCGGCTCCGGCCGACCTCGACGCGGATCGCGCCACGGTCATCGTGGTGGACGGGCCGATGCGCGCAGCGGCGTTGACGCGCCCGGCGCTCGTGGCCGATGTGGCCACGCGCGTGGTGCTGGTTGGCGTGGGCGCACCTGGCGAGATCGCGCCGGGCGAGGAACCGGGACTCGACTGGCTCTCGGGGTGGCTGCCGGGTGACGCGGCGGCCACGCTCGTGGCCACCGTGCTGCGCGGTGCGTTCCGCCAGGCGGCGGGGATGGCGAGCGAACGCCTCGCGCGCGAGACGGCGGCGGATCGCCACACGGAGCTCACCGAACTGACGCGCATCGGCGCCGCGCTCTCGACGGAGCGCAACCTGTCGACACTGCTCGGCATGATCACCGAGCAGGCGCGCCGGCTCTCGAGCGCCGACGCCTGCTCGCTCTATCTCGTCGAGCGCCTGAGCGACGGCACGCGCACCAACGCGCTCGTCTTCAAGAGCACGCAGAACTTCACCCTCCCCGACATTCCGTTCCGCGAGTTCACGGTGCCGATCAACCGTTCGAGCATCGCGGGCTACGTGGCGGACACGGGCGAGGTGCTCTCGCTGCCGGACGTCTACGACCTGCCGCCCACGGCGGCGTACACCTTCAACCGCTCGATCGACGCGCAGTTCGGCTACCGCTCGAAGTCGATGCTGGTGATCCCGATGCGCACGCACCGGGACGAGGTCGTGGGCGTCGTGCAGCTGATCAATCGCAAGAAGGATTTCGACGCCAGGCTCACCGACGCCGAGACCACGGAGCGGATCGTCGAGCCCTTCGATGCGCGCACGCGCGAACTGGTCACCGCGATCACGTCGCAGGCGGCGGTGGCCATCGAGAACTCGCTGCTCTACGAGGACATCGAGCGGCTGTTCGAGGGGTTCGTGAAGGCGGCGGTGACGGCCATCGAACAGCGCGACCCGACCACGAGCGGCCATTCGGGACGCGTGGCCACGCTCACGGTGGGGCTCGCGCAGGCGGTCGACGCCGGTGGCGCCGGTGGCGCGTACCGCGCGCTGCGCTTCTCGCGCGAGGAGCTGCGCGAGCTGCGCTACGCCGCGCTGCTGCACGACTTCGGCAAGGTCGGCGTGCGCGAGCAGGTGCTCGTGAAGCAGAAGAAGCTCTACCAATGGGACCTCGGCGCGATCCGCTCGCGCTTTGCGTGGCTCCAGCAGCAGGCCGACATCTCGTACGAGCGCGAGCGCGCCAACTACTTGCTCGAGCACGGCCGCGAGCGCTACGAGGCGGCCGTCATGCAGCTCGACGAGACGCGCGCGATCCGCCGCACGGAGCTGGGCCGATGGCTCGACGCGATCGTCGCGTCGAACGAACCCACGGTGATGGCCGAGCGCAACTCGCAGGCGCTGCAGGAAGTGGGCGCGCAGCTGTTCGTGGATTTCGAGGGGATCGAGCGCCCGCTGCTCGACGAGCATGAGCTCAAGTTCCTCATGATCGAGCGCGGCAACCTCGACGAGCGCGAACGCCGCGAGATCGAATCGCACGTGACCCACACCTTCCGCTTCCTCGAGCGGATTCCGTGGACGCGCGAGCTGCGCGGCATCCCGAACATCGCCTACGGCCACCACGAGAAGCTGAATGGCCGCGGCTATCCGCGCGGCATGCAGGGCGACGACATCCCGGTGCAGACGCGCATGATGACGATCTCGGACATCTACGACGCGCTCACCGCCACCGACCGGCCGTACAAGCGCGCGGTGTCACCCGAACGCGCGCTCGACATCCTGCACATGGAAGCGAAGGACGGGATGATCGACGCGGTGCTGCTCGAGGCGTTCGTGAGCGGCAAGGTCTTCGACTCGGTGGACCCGGGCGAAGTGCGGCGCAGGACGCCGAGCCTCGCGAGCCAATCGATCGCGGCGTTGTAGCGCCGGTGCCGCGCGGCGCGCAGGCGCGCGCCATGGCCATCAGCCGCGACCGTACCCGCCGCCACCCGGCGTCTCGATGCGCAGCACGTCACCCGGCTGCATCGGCACGCGCACCTTCGCGGGCAGCTCCCGTCCATCGAGCAGCGCACGCCCCGCCTCGGCGTCACCACCACCGTGGGCGCCACGGGGGCGCCGCGCGCGACGCTCGGCCAGCACCGTGGCCGTGCACGGGACGAGCGCCCGATACGCGCGGATGATGCCATCGCCGCCGCGCTGTGCGCCCGCACCGCCCGAACCACGCCGGATCGCGTACGTCTCGACTTCGAGCGGATAGGCGCGCTCGAGCGATTCGATGGGCGTGTTGCGCGTGTTGCTCATGCCGACGTGCACTGCGCTCGGGCCCGGGCCCCTCGCACTCGCGCCCTGTCCGCCGCCCAGCGTCTCGTAGAAAGTCCAACCGGGCGCGCCGAGCGTGACGTTGTTCATCGTGCCCTGCCCTTGCGCCGGCACCTCGACGCCCGCATCGGCGAGCGCAAGGAAGATCGTGTCGGTGATGCGCTGGCTCATCTCGACGTTGCCCGCGGCCACGGCACTCGGCGCGCGCGCGCTCACGGCGCTGCCCTCGGGCAGCGTGAGCGCGATCGCGCGTGCGATGCCGTCGTTGGTGGGCACGTCGTCGTCGAGCAACGTGCGCACGACGAACACGGCCGCGGCGCGCGCCACCGCGGCGGGGCAGTTGACGTTGCCCTTGACGGCGGGGCTCGTGCCGGTGAAGTCGAGCTCGAGGCGACCGTCGTGCACGGTGGCGCGCACGCGCACCGGCACCGGGTCGGTGCTCACGCCGTCACCCTCGAGGGCATCCTCACCGACGCCGGTGCGGCCGTCGAGCGCGGCGAGACGCGCGCGCGTGCGTCGCTCGGTGTAGTCGAGGAGCGCGCGGCAGCCGGCGTCGAGGCGCGCAGCGCCCTCGCGCTTCCTGAGGGCGCGCCAGCCGGTGGCGCCCGCCTCGCAGGCAGCGCGCTGCGCGGCCAGGTCACCACGCCGTTCGTCCGGCGTGCGCACGTTCGCGAGCACGAGCGAGAGGATCTCGTCATCCAGCACGCCCGCGCGCGCGAGACGCACCGGCGGCACGATCAGTCCCTCCTGGAAGAGCTCGGTGGCGCCTTGCGGCATGGAGCCCGGGCTCATGCCGCCCACGTCGGCGTGATGCGCGCGCACCGCGGCGTACCCGATGATCGTGCCGCCATCATCGATCGGCAGCACCATGGTCAGGTCGGGCAGGTGCGAGCCGCCGTGATACGGGTCGTTGAGCAGGAAGAGGTCGCCGGCGCTGGGCCCGCGCGCCATGCAGGCGCGCACCGACTCGGGCATCGCGCCCAGGTGCACGGGGATGTGCGCGGCCTGCGCCACCATGCGGCCCTCGGCATCGAACAACGCGCACGACGCGTCGCGCCGCTCGCGGATGTTCGGCGAAAGGGCACCGCGCTCGAGCACGCTGCCCATCTCCTCGGCCACCATCGCCACGGCATGCGAGAGCACGGAGAGCTCGAGCGGATCGAAGG
>JANYHJ010000145.1 GCA_025359135.1 Gemmatimonadota bacterium
CGGCGTTCATCGTGTCTATCCACTGCACCCACGCGGCAGCGATCGCCGTGTGGCGGTGACGCAGATCCTCCAGGCGCAGCTTTCTGTCATCGGCCCGGCGCGACGAAGCAAGGGTGGCCGTGACCACGAGGTACGAAACCACCGCGGCAATCACGGGGCCGGCGATCGACGCGGCAACCTTCCACCATTCCTGCTCCAGACGCGTGGCCTCCGCAACGTCAATGGCCGGCCGGGACGCTGTGGCGAGAATCATCTGGAGGGTCATCATGTCAGGCTCGTCCGGCGATCCGGCGTCACTCACCGACGATCCGCGAGAAGTTCGTGACGACGTACCGCTCGAACTGGGGCCGGCAGTATTCGACCGACTTGCCAGCCGTGGGGCCGCGCCGCGTCCCGTTCAGCCAGATCGAGCGCGATCCGACATGCTTCCCGGTCTTATTCGACAGGCACTTGTCGAGGAACTCCGCCGACGTCATCAGCCACGTCGTGTCCATGCGCTCAGAGTAGAACACGAACCAGTAGTCATCGCGCGGTTGGTGCTCGATCGATGCGAACAGCGCGGCGTTCCGATGCACGACGTCCTTCGACCGCGCCTTGATTTGGATGAGGGCGGAAGTGCCGTCCTTCCGGCGCACGATGGCGTCGACGCCATGGTCGTCCACGAGCGGCACATAGACGTCGAGCCCCTCCTTGAGCATCCGGCCGATGATCCAGAACTCGATGCGTCGGCCGAACCCGGCGCTGTGCCGGAATGGTGTGCCGCTGGTCATCGTCAGCCTCCCAAGAGCGGCCGCAGCGCGCGGTCAATCTCAACGAGCGCCGCGCGCAGCCGATCGCGCTCGGCGACGACCGCCCGCATCCCGTGCAACATCTCGACCAGCCCACCGAAGTCCGTCGCGCCAGCCCGCGGCTGCCGGCCAGCGCGCGCGCCGTTCGCCACGGCAGCGGCCGACAACCGCGCGGGCGTGGTCGCCGTCGCCTTCTTCGCGCGCTGTTGCGAGGGTCGTTCGGCGTTCGACGGCAGCCCGAGATCCTGCCGCACCCGGCCGAAGCCACCCGCACTCCGTAGCGTGAACCCGGCGTCGAACGCGGCGGCCTTCGCGTCGGCGAACGTGGCCTTGGGGTGCTTCTTGATGAACTTTCGCAGCCAACCCACCGGCGGGTTGCCGCCGGCGACGGGTACGTCGGGCGCCGGGCGCGCGGCTGCGGGTGGCGTGACGCCGTCGGCTGCGGTCGGCGGTGGTGCATCGGGCGTGACGTACTTCGCAGCACGCACCGCGTCGTCGTAGTCGCGACGCCGCACCACGAAGCCGGCGACGAGGCCTTCGGTACGCAGCGCGGCGAGCGACGGCGTGGGCTCCTCGCGCAGCCGGCTGGCGAGGAAATGGATCAACTGATTGCGGCTGTAGTCGGGCGCCGGGGCGGGAGCGGGCATGCCGGAAGGGTACCGGATCTGGGTTGGCGGCGAAGACCCGTTGCCTCGGCGGCGGGCGCGGGTCAGCCCGCTGGCCAAGGCAGCTCGGGGATCTCGACGATGCCGAGCTGGCAGTTGCGGTCGCGCGTGATGACGACGGTGGGCAGCCACCTCCCGGGCCGATCGAGTCTCCGTTCGAGCTTCGCCACGTGGTCGGCCCCCACGCTCCGCAGAACCATGTCGAACACGGAGGGCCGGTCGAGGAGCGCCGACACGAAGTTGTCGGTCGTCTCTTCCCCGGTCGCCTGCTCGAGCATCATGCGAACCTGCGCCCACTCGAGCGTGCCGCGCTCATGCACGACGCCCGCCAGCAGCGCCTCTGGGTCATCGTCGAGCACGAGCGCCGCGGCACGGGCGAGCCGATCGATCAGCGCCCTCAGCTCTGGCGGCAGCCCTGGCTCGTGGTGCGGAGGCATGACGCTGATTGTGACCGCTGCCGCGCGTGTTGTCACGGGCGCCCCTCACCCCTCCATCGCGGCCCTGACGCGCCCCGGCTCCACGCGCGCGTAGACCAACGTCGAGGCGATCGACCGATGGCGCAGGGCGGCCTGCACCAGCGCCAGATCTCCACTGCGCTTCAGCAAGCCCGTGGCGAAGGTGTGCCGGCAGCTATGCGGCGAGAAGTGGCGCGTCAGGCCGGCGGCGACCACGGCCTCGGCGAAGCGGCGACCGGAGTGGCGCGTCGTGACGCGGGCGCCGGTCAGCGTGGCGAACAGCGGGCCAGTGGTGCGATCGCCGACGTAGCTACCCAGGCGCGTCACGAGGTCCGCCGACAGGTATACGGTCTCGGGCACGTCGCCCTTCGTCGTACGCAGTCGCAGTTCGCCACCCGCGAGGTCGACGTCACCGACATCAAGCGCCACGGCGGAGCCGATGCGCAGCCCGGCGCCGAGCAGCAGGCGCACCAGCATCTCGTCGCGGCGGGCTGCGGGGCCGACGGCGGCGGCGAGCCGCGCCAGCAGGCGGTCGCGGTCGTCGTCGCCCATGGCGCGTGGCGGTGCCGTGCCGCAGCGGGCGCGGCGCAACAGCCGCGCCGGGTTGGCCGCGATGGTGCCCGCCGCGTGCAGGAAGCCGAAGAACGTGCGAACGCTGGTGCGCAGCGCGTTCATGGAGGTGGCCCGCTTGGCCGCGCCCCGTGGCGTGGTGCGCGCGCCGGGCGTCGACAGGAAGCGTGCGACGTCCTCGTGGCCGATGGCGCCGACGTCGCCACTGTGGCCCGCCTGTGCCAGCCACGTGGCGAAGGATCGGATGTGCCGGCGGTACTGACCAACGGTGTGAGGCGAACGACCATCGGCGGCGAGTTGAAGGAGGTAGAAGTCGAGTGCGCTTGAGATGTTCATGCTTGGGGTTCCGGCTGGGGGCGGGCATGAGCGCCCGCCCCGGTTGCGTGGTGATCAGCCGGCCTTCGCGGGCAGCGGCGCGCGGTCGAGGTGCCCGGCTTCGACCGCCCAGGCCAGCGCCTGACGGAGCGACCGGCGCACCTTCTCGACCGTCGGCTTCGCGGCCGGCTTGCCCGAG
>JANYHJ010000169.1 GCA_025359135.1 Gemmatimonadota bacterium
CGCAGACGGTCCAGGGCGAGGCCACGTTCGGCAATCTCTTCATGAAGCACGCGGCGCCGAGCTTTCGGCTCGTGGCAACCGCGCGTGGCCTGACCGGAGCCGTCTCGCAGGTGTTCGCCGTCTCGGTCGGGGCGCCGTCCAAGCTCGCCTTTTCTGTCCAGCCGACCTCGGTCATCGCCGGCGACAAGATGGTGCCGCCACCGCAGATCGTCGTGCAGGACGCCGTCGGCAATCCGATCCTCAACGACACCGGGCTCGTCGTCCTCCAGGTGCTCACCGGGCCGTCCGGCGCCACGCCGCGCAACGGCGCCGTGAATGCCGTGGGTGGTACGGCGCACTTCGACTCGGTACGCATCAATACCGCCGGTCCGAGTTTCACGCTGCAGGCCGTGGGTCCGGCCGGCCGCAACCTCCAGCCCGCCGTCAGCAGCCTCTTCATCGTCACGCCGGGGAGTCCGCGCAAGGTGGTCTTCACGGTGCAGCCGTCGCAGAGCGTCGTCAACACGGCCATCAACCCGCCGATGACGGTGTCGGTCGCGGACTCGCTCAACAACATCGCGACCTCGTTCAGCGGCCCCATCGTGCTCGCCTTCGACGTCAATCCCACGGGCGCCGCGCTCGGTGGCACGACCACGATCTCGGCTGCCTCGGGCGTGGCCACCTTCACGGGCATCTCGATCAACCTCACGTGCTTCAGCGGATCCTGCTACCGGCTGCGTGCCACGACCGCAGTAGTTCCAGCCGATACCGCGCGCAGCGGCTTCTTCTTCATCGTCCCGTGATCCGCTTCCTGCGCGTCCTCATGGTCGTGTCGGCCGCCGCGCTCCTGCCGCGTCTGGCGCATGCCCAGTTCGCCCTCGACGCCGAGCTCAGGCGGGCCATCCAGGTCTATCAGTCGGGGCGCTTCGACGCGGCCGCGATCGACTTGGCCCGCATCGCCGCACGGCCGACGCTCACGAGCCCCGACCGTGCCGTCGCCTTGCTCTATCGCGGCTTCGCGCTCTTCCGCCTCAAGCGTGACGTCGACGCTTCCAAGGCGCTCGAACTCGCCGTCGTCACCGACCCGACGCTCCGCCCCGATCCCGTCACGCACACCCCGGAACTGCTCGACGCCTGGCGTCGCGCCCGCACGCGCGTGCCCCTGCTCAACGCCTTCGAGCTCGCTCCGACCGAGTTCGTGCCCGGACTCGATAGCGCCGCGCGCATCGACTACTCTTTCGAAGTGCCGTCCGCCGACCGGCGCTACGCGGCGCAGATGCGCTTCCTGCTCGTCCGCGCCGGGTCTGCCGATTCGATCGAGGCATGGAAGGGCGAAGAAGGGCAGCTTGCGCGCTGGGATGGCAACGTGCGCGGCCAGCCGATCACGACCGGCATGTGGGAGATGATTCTCGAAGCGCGCGCCCCGGGTTCCGAGGTCGCGGGCTTCTCCAGGCGGCGCGTCGAAGTCGAGGTCCTCGCCCCGGGCGATCGCCGCCTCCCGATGCCCGTCGCCCCGCGTATGCTCCCGGAGACGGTCACCTACAACCGCGTCGACGAAGCCACCAAGAGCACGCGCATCTCGCGCGGCATCTGGATGCTCATCATCGGCGGCGCCCTCAGCGTCTACAGCCAGAGCAACTACCAGAGCGCCATCGACGAGACGCCCAAGGGATCGGGACAGCGCCTGCTCGTTGCCGGCAGCTATCTGGGCGGCGCCGGACTCCTCGGCCTCGGTTCGTGGTTCACCGTCACCGGGTGGCGCCGCAGCTACGAGTCTCCCGTGGCCTTCCAGAGTCCCGAAAACGTGCGACGCAATCGCGAACTGAGGACGCAGTACGCCGCCGACTCCGCACGCGTCATCGAGCACAACCGCGCACTCGCCGGCGGTCGGCTCATCCGGCTCCGCTTTCTCGGGGAGGGTGCCAAGTGAACCGCCGCCTCGGAACCTTCATGGCGGGCGCCGTGCTGCTGGCCGCTGTCGCCGCGTGCGACCCCATCGCGCCCCTCGGTGTCCTGACCGACGAGCAGCTGCTCGAGCACATCGTCTTCACCCCGGACTCGACGGACGTGCATGTCGGCGACTCGGTGCAGGTCACCATCAAGAAGGTCGGTAAGGGCGGTGGCACCATCTCGAGCGGCACGGTCGTGCTGACCGTCGGCAATCCGCTCCTCGTCTCCGTCTCCAGCGGCGGCTACGTGAAGGGGCTGCGCGTCGGCACCACCGAGGTGCTCGGCACCCTCTCCGGCCGTCGCGGTTCGGCCATCATCCGCGTCATTCCGTAGTACGCCAATCCGCGCCCCTCAAGGGGCGCCGGCGCACTACCCCATGGCGGACGGCAGGTCGAGCTGGAAGCTGAACCGCGTGCCGCGGTCGACCACGGAATCCACCTTGAGCTCGCCGCCCATCGCGGCGATCAGCTTGTGGCAGGTGGCGAGGCCCAGTCCGGCGCTCGAGAAGAAGTAGTCGCTCTGGGGTCCGCGCACGCGGAACGCATCGAAGAGCGTGTGCATCACGGCCGGCGGAATGCCTCGGCCCGTGTCGCTCACCGAGAACTCGAGCCGCATCCGGTCCGTTGCCTCACCCGCGAGCCGCACCGAGCCCTTCTCGGTGAACTTGAGCGCGTTGGTGGTGAGGTTGAGCAGCACGCGCTGCAGCGCCGCGGGAAAGCCCACGCGCCCGTCCAACTCCGGCACCATCGCCTCGAGCAGCAGCCCTTTCTCCTCCGCCATGGGACGGACGATGTTGATCGTCTGCTGCATGATGTCCGCGACCGAGAACGGCACCGGTTCGGGGTCCATCAGCCGCAGTCCGCCGCGCGCGAGCTCCATGACATCGTTGGCGAGCCCTGAGAGGCCAAGCGCCGCCGAGTAGACGAGGCCCAGCTGCCGCGCCTGGAGCGTCGTGACCGGGCCCGACTGTCCGTTGCGCAGCCGCTCCGCGAGGAAGAGGATCGAGCCCAGCGGTGAGCGCATGTCGTGCGCCACCTCGGCCAGAAGCTTGGGTGCCTCGATGCCGGAGAGCTTCGTGAGAAAGCGCTGTCCCGCGTCGGCCTCGAGCGCCGTCTCCACACATTCGAACGCCAGCAGCGCGCGCGTCAGCTCGTGCGTGTCGCTGGGCGGCGTCGACTCGATCTCCCGCAGGAAAGTGTGGCGCAGCGTGCCCGCCACCCGGTGCGCATAGACGAAGCTGGGCACCGCCCCGAGCGCCGGCACGACACCATCGGCCGCCACGTGCACCGCGGACTCGATCGTGGCCAGCGCATCGGCCAATACCTCGTGCGACACGCCGTCCGGGCGCTCGCGCGACTCGTCGGCGCAGAGCCTATCGACGGCGCGGGTGAGCGCAGCCCAGACCACGCCACTGCGCGGTGCCGGTCGCAGCGTTGCACGCCGCGCCTCGACCACGTCCACCCCCGGTGGCGTCGAGATCCTCGTGTGGATCGCGGTGCTGTTCCGGGGCGTCTGCGGCCCGCTCGTCCGCTGCAGCGGGTTCACGCTACCCCTCGGTCGTCTCGGCCGGCTCGTCGCGGCGGATGCCGTGCTTCTCCATCAGCCGATAGAGCGTGGTGCGGTCGATGTCGGCGAGGCGCGCCGCCTTCGACATGTTG
The DNA here is from genome assembly GCA_025359135.1 of Gemmatimonadota bacterium. Lineage (GTDB taxonomy): Bacteria > Gemmatimonadota > Gemmatimonadetes > Gemmatimonadales > Gemmatimonadaceae > JACPPC01. Next base: position 3,588 of record JANYHJ010000169.1, read on the forward strand.
AAGCCGGCGCGCGCGGTCAGGCGGCTCAGGTACTCGCGCTCGAAGTGCGCGATGACCTTCTCCTTGGCCGTATGGTACGCCTCCCCCATCACGTTCGGTGGGAAGCCGCCCTCGCTCGCGGCCGCACCCCGCGACATGCCCCCGTCCTCCTCGTGCAGCGGGATGTCGTCCGGCCGCACGATGCTGCCCGCTTCCGCGAGCACCGCCAAGTGCTCGATGACGTTCTGCAGCTCGCGCACGTTGCCGCGCCACGGCCGCGTCCGCAGGAAGGCGATCGCCTCGTCGGAGAACTTGGGGCTGGCCTCGGTGCTACCGTGGTGCCGGCCCCAGTAGTGCGCGAGGAAGTGGTTCGCGAGCAGGGGAATGTCTTCCATGCGCTGACGCAGCGACGGCAGCTTGATCGGCACCACGCGCAACCGGTACAGCAGGTCCTCGCGCAGGATGCCCGTGGCCGCCGCATCGGCCGGCTCGCGGTTGGTGGCCGAGATGAAGCGCACGTTCACGATCGCGTCCACCTGCTCGGAGCCCACCCGCCGCACCACGCCGTCCTGCAGCACGCGCAGCAGCTTGGCCTGGATCGAGAGCGGCATCTCCGTCAGCTCGTCGAGGAAGAGCGTGCCGCCGTTCGCCGTTTCGAGGAGGCCCGGCTTGTCGCGATCGGCGCCCGTGAAGGCGCCCTTCCGGTGGCCGAACATTTCCGACTCGAGCAGCGGCTCCGGCATCGCCGCGCAGTTGATCGCCACGAGCTGTCGCGAGGCGCGCCGCGAGTGCCGGTGGATGAACTGCGCGATCAGCTCCTTGCCGGTGCCGCTTTCGCCCGTGATCATCACCGAGGCATCGGTGGCCGCCACGCGGCGCGCCAACTCGACCGCCTTGCGGAACGAGGGCGAAACGCCCAGCAGCACCATCTTGTCGGAGTTGCCGCTGTCGCGCGTCACCTGCGCGTCCATGTCGCGCGTTTCGCGCGCCACCTTGATGGCATGCGACGCGCGGCCAATGAGCACCTGCAGGTGCGTTGCGGCAAAAGGCTTGGGCAGGTAGTCCCACGCCCCCTCGCGCAGCGCCTCGATCGACGTCGTGATGCTCGGGTTGCCGGTCATCATCACGACGATCGTGTCCTTGTTGTGCGTCAGCGTCGCCTTGAGGACCTCCATGCCCGTGATCGGCGTGAGGAAGAGATCACAGAGGACGATGTCCCACTTCCGCGACTGGACGAGGCTGATCGCCTCGTCGCCGCGGCCGGTGGAGGTCACCTGGTAGCCTTCGGACTCGAGCACCGAGACACACCCCTCACGCAGGGTGCGGTCGTCGTCCACGATCAGGACGCGAAGTTCGGCCTTGAACTCGGCCGGCAGGGCCGAGGCGTCGGCAATCGCGCCAGCGTCGGCGGCGGTGAACTCGGTGTGGCTACGGCCGGGCGATTGAGCCATGAGGCATGGATTCGACAGGGCCCGAGAGGGGGGCGTGGCTCGCGTGCAACAGGGGGGGACAATATTGGTGATCTTCGGCCAAACGTCCAGTCAAACCCCAGAGAGAAGTTAACGCCGGACCGGCCGAAACCATGGTCAGGGACTGCACCAAGGTCACTGGCGGGATCGGATCCGCGCCACAGCGCTGGCCCGTCCCTTGCTACAGATATGGACGCTCAACCCATCAATACGTCGCATCTCGTCAGCACCTACCTTTGGCTTCACCGGCGTGGCGGGCGGGACCCTGCATCGTCTAATTCAGACTGGGGTAGGGGACCCGGGGCTGCCTTGCTCAGCGCCCGAGCCCCCGGGCTTCGTTTGACGTCACCGTAACACTAAGGTCCGATGCCCAACCAACTCGTTCCCAGCTACTCAGCTCGTCCGCCCCTGGAGCAGCCGCAGGCGATGCCGCCCGCCTACTCGTCGGGCCCGCCGCTCGGCGGCGCGGCGCAGACGAACCAGGTGGCCCGCTTGGCGAGTGCCATCAAGCGGCACCGCTGGTGGGTGGTTGGCTTTCTCTTCCTCGGCGGCATTGCCGGGTTGGTCACGACCCGCTTCGTTCGGCCGCAGTACGAGGTGCAGGCGAACATCTTCCTGCGCGGTGACTCCAAGCGCATGAACGGCAACACGCCGGGCGTGGCGCAGGAGCTCATCAGCCAGCAGGGCTGGATCGAGCTTCTCAACTCGTTCGAAGTCATGGACCAGGTGGTGCGCCGCGTCGGGCTCTTCGTCGAGGCGTCCGCGTCCAAGGATTCGACGGTGCTGCGCGGCTTCAAGGTCAAGGACCGCATGGTCGCCGGCGAATACGTCATCAAGACCGATCGCACCGGCAAGAGCTGGGTGCTCGCACGTGGCGGCATCGACATCGACAAGGGCGTGTTCGGCGACTCGGTCGGCATCAAGGTCGGCTTTGCCTGGACGCCGCGCTCGCCCGGGCCCGACAAGAGCATCAAGTTCACGGTGCGCACGCCGCGCGAGGCCTCGGTCGAACTGCGCAAGCAGTTCAACGCCACCATCCCACCGTTCACGAACTTCATCCGCCTCAAGCTGGCAGGCGAGAGCGGGGAGATGGCGGCCACCACCATGAACCGGTGGCTCGAGGAATTCACGACGGTCAGCAACCGCCTCAAGACGCGCAACGTGGTGGATTTCGCCAACGTGCTCGAGCAACAGGTGCTCACGGCCCAGCAGAAGCTGAAGGAGGCCGAGACTCAGCTCGAGACGTTCAAGGTCCGCACCATCACGGAACCAAGCGAGGCCGGAACGGCCATGGCCGCCGGCACGCAGAGCATCAACGATCCGGTGCTCAAGTCCTTCTTCGACGAGAAGTTCCAGTTCGACGCGGTCAAGCGTGACCGCGAACAACTCGAACACCTCATTGCCGACTCGCGCACGGGGGCCACGCCCGGTGTCATCACGGCGGAGGCGCTCATTGCGCTGCCTGGCGTGATCCAGGGTTCGCCTGCCCTCAAGACGGCCCTCGACGAACTCACGCAGGCGCAGGCCAAGCTGCGCACCGCCCGGCAGTTCTACTCGGATGACTTCAAGGCGGTCAAGGAAACCGCGGAGGCGGTCCGCATTCTCCAGTCGCAGACCATTCCGCAGGCCGCGCTCGCGATGCTCGACCAGCTCCGCCGCAAGGAGGAGCAGATGCTGGCGCGCCTCTCCGGCGCCGAGAACGAACTCAAGAAGATCCCGGCGCGCAGCATCGAGGAGATGCGCCTTCGCCGTGACGTGGAAGTCACCAATCAGCTCTACACGTCGCTCCTGACGCGCTACAACGACGTCAAGATGTCGTCCGAGAACACCGACGCCGACGTCTCCGTCATCGACACCGCCGTCGCGCCGCTCGATCCCACCAAGAGCACCACGAGCGCGCTCATCGCCGGTGGCGTCATCGGTGGCCTCGTGCTCGGCATCATCGTGGCCTTCCTGCTCGATCGCTTCGACCGGCGCTTCCGCTATCCGGAGCAGGCCACGCACGAGCTCGGCCTCGACATCGTCGGTTTCGTGCCGAGCCTCAAGCTCACGCGCCGCGGCGAACGCGACCCGGTGACCACGGCGCAGGTCGTGGAAGCGTTCCGAACCCTGCGACTCTCGCTGCAGCATCTCACGCCGCCCGGCGAGCCGGTGACCCTCACCGTGACCTCGCCGATGTCCGGCGACGGCAAGTCGCTCATCGCCTCCAACCTCGCCGTCTCGTTCGCCGAGGCGGGGCTGCGCACGCTGCTCATCGACGGCGACGTGCGACGCGGTGCGCTCCACTCCGCCTTCTCGGTCCCACAGGTGCCGGGCCTGGTGGACGTGCTCGCGGGCCGGGCCACGCTGCTCGACGCCATCCGCCCCGAGGTGCAGCCCAACCTCGCGCTCATTCCCTGCGGCACGCGCACCGCGCGCGCGCCGGAGATGCTCAATTCTCCGCTCGAGCAGATGTTCCGTGCGCTCAGGCCACAGTACGACGTGCTGATCATCGACTCACCGCCGCTCGGCGCTGGGGCCGACGCACTCGCGCTCGGCATCTGCGCGGGCTACGTAGCCATCGTGTTGCGGACCGGCGAGACCGACCGCAAGATGGCCGAGGCCAAGTTGCGAGTGCTCGACAAGCTGCCCATGACCGTGCTCGGCGCGATCCTCAACGACGTCACCGCCGAGGGCGAATACGCCTACTACTCGTACCTCTCGGAGTACTACCAGGAGGATCGCGAGTCGGAGGAGGCGCCGATGCACGACATGACCGAGGAGATGCGCATGTCGCAGTCGGGTTTCGCCCGGCAGGAGATGCACGACGCCGAGTGATCGCGCGGGCGTCGTGGACGCGAAAGGGGCGGTGCGCTGATGCAGCGCACCGCCCCTTTGCTGTTCGGAGCCCGCAGGGCGGACGACGACTATTGCAGGTACTTGACCGGCAGGTCGAGGAGCGCGTTGACCTGTTGAGGCGCCCCCTCGGTCGACCGCGAGTACTGCAGCGCCTTGGTGGCGCGCAGCAGCATCTCGTCCACGTCCACGGTGGAAGTCTCGAGATTCGGCACGGCACAGTAGCCGGCCCGCATGAGCAACGGGCGATCGACTCCGCCGAAGCTCATCGGCGACCCTTCGACTGCGGAACGAAGCCGCTCGAGCAGGCGAAGGACGCCCTCGCTCTCGGTGGCAGGCGCCACGATCGCGAACTCCGACTGGCCGACACGGCCGATGGCGTCGGACAGGCGTGAGCAGCGGCGCAGGATGTCGGCCATGGCCTCGACCATCGCGGTGGCGAACTCGTCGCCGGCCACGTTGGCGGGGGCCAGCGCCGTGACCGCCACGGCCGCCATGCCGACCTTCCGGCGGACGGCCTCGGCGCCCATTTCGCGGGCCCGCTTGGCCAGCCCACGCGGGCTGTAGAGCCCCGTGGCGGCGTCCACCATGCTGTCCTCGCGAACGCGATCGATCTCGCGCTTGGCGCGAACGTAGTTCTCGAGGCGGAGGAGCAGGAGTTCGGCATCCAGCGGCTGGCCCCACACTTCCCAGGCACCGGCGCGGTGTGCCGCCAGTCGTTCGCTGCGCGCCTCGAGGCGCGTCGTGGCCACGACGATGGGAATGCTCGGTCCGACCTGCGGGTCGGCCCGCAGCAACTCGCAGATCTGGACCGACGTCATGTCGTGCATCGACGACTCGATGATGATCACGTCGGGCTGGATCACCCGGGCGAGATCGAGTGTCTGCTGCCCGCTGAAGGCCCGCAGCACGGCGTACCCTTCGGGTCCCAAGATGCTCTCGATGGACCGGAGCGACCACTCCTGGTTGTCGGCCACGAGGACCACGGGCGGGCGAAGCGATCGGCTATCGGACATTTGCAAGTCGTGCCGGTTGGATGCGGACCGCAGGGTGTCTCGCGCGGCGGATCCCGGAAATCCGCGCGTGGTCCTACGTGACGAAATGCTTACGCAAGATACATGCAGCGAGGATTGCTCCATGCAAACCATTGACGCGCTTGACGTTCCGACGAGAACGACGATCGGCCATAGTGACCGTAACATGTGGCAGTGCAACAGTCCGATGCAGCACCTATCCCACGCTGGCGCAACGAGTTGTGCGTTACGTCACACGCATATGTTAGCGCATTCTTTGTGACGACCAGAGCCTCAAGTGCGGGCAACATAGCAACAACAAAGCAGGTCGAGTTGGTGCTGCTGAGGCGTTGTCGGCAGTCTCTGTGGCGTTTGCACTACAACCGGCGTCCTTTGCTAACCGAGCAGTATCGATACACCGTCACATAAACCGTTGGAACGCAATGGCTTCCTCTCAGTGGTGCCAGGCCACCGCAGCGAGCACGGTAGCTGCAATAGGAGGAGTCATCTGGCGAGACCTTGATCTCCCGATCTTCCTGCTCTGGCGACCCAGTAGCATCCGATGGACGACCGCTCTCCGACCTCCCTCCACGCCACCGTGATCACCAGCGTAGCGCCAGCAGTCGCACTGAGCGACAGTCGTCCGGCCGACGTTGTGTACACCACGCCGATGGCGGCGAGCGCCATCGAGGCATTCGAGCCGCTCTCGCGAAGTGAGTCGCTGGATCGGCTGGTGAACTTCGTGATCGCCGGCGTGGCGCTCATCGTGATTTCACCGCTCATGCTGCTGGTGGCCCTCGCGGTCAAGCTCACGTCGCCCGGTCCGGCTTTCTACACGCAGACGCGCGTTGGACGCGACCGCCGTCGCGCCAAGGAGCGTGGTTCCGACAATCGCCGTCGCAACAACTCGGGTGGCTCGCTCTTCACGATCTACAAGTTCCGCTCGATGCGGACGGACGCCGAGGTGGGTGGCCAGGCGATCTGGGCCGTGCAGAACGACCCGCGCGTGACGCCGATCGGCGCTTTCCTGCGCAAGTCGCGCCTCGACGAGCTGCCGCAGTTCATCAACGTGGTCAAGGGCGACATGAACATCGTCGGCCCGCGGCCGGAGCGCCCGCAGATCTTCGTCGAGATCGCCGAACAGATTCCGGAATATCGGCTGCGTGCGCTGGCCAAGCCGGGCATCACGGGCTGGGCGCAGATCAACCACACCTACGATACGTGCCTCGATGGCGTGCGGATCAAGGTGCGCTATGACCTCGAGTATCTGCGCAGCGCCTCCGTCCTGACCGATGTGGCGATCATGGCCAAGACGATCCCGGTCATGCTGCTGCGTCGAGGGGGCTGGTAGGACGCTCCTTGGGCAGTCGGCAGCGCACGGATGGTGAGCGCGGCTCCTGTGCGGCCGGCACGGAGTTCCCGGCCCGAGCGGTCGATACGTGTGACGAGCGGTCCCGCGCCCGCGTCTTCACGGAGGGCGCGGGGTATCGTGTTAGCTTTCAACTCGAGACGAAAGCGCACCCCATGTTCGTGCCTCGTGGTCGCTCGGCCTCCGGTCCCGGGGGTGGTATGATGCGACCCCCGATGCCGGCCAAGTGAGAGAGCTTCCGACGTGACCCTACCGCAAGCGGGATGGCGCAGCAGGGCGTCCGCCGCGCGTGCGGTCAACCGTCAGAGCTGGACGGGAGCCGGGTCGGCGGCGGTCGAGCCGGACTACGGCGCGATGCCGGGCCCGATGGCGTACGCAGCGCCGAGCCTGGCGCCCGACCTGGCGCCGTCCAAGCCTTTTGCCGGGGTCAAGTGGACGCTCAGTCTGGGCGGGCTGGCTGGGTACGAATGGGTGGTGCATCAGGGCGTGAGCCCGCTCGGTGAAATCTTCCTGATCGCCGCCCTGTTTGGCGTGATCATCCAAAAGCAGCCGCTGCGATTTCCGCCCGAACTGTTGCTGCTGTGCGCCTTTGCGGGCGTCGGCTTGGTGACGAGCGGTGGCTCGATGTTTCCGGACATCGCCTTCCAGGGCGCGGTGAACATGTTCAAGCTCGCGATCATCATGTTCATCTTTTGCAACGCGATCCGCACGCGTGAGCAGTTCAGGGCCGTGATCCTGATCTTCCTCTTCATGTACGCGTTGTATCCGATGCGCGGGGCGATGTTCAACTACGTTTTCGGCATCAATACGCAAGGCCGCGTCGCCTGGAACTTCATTTTCAGCAATCCGAATGACCTGGCCGGCTTCTGCCTGATGCCGATGGCCATGGCGGCGGGGTTGCTCAAGACGGAGCGGCGCGGATTGATCCGGCTTGGCGCGATGCTCCAGATGCTGGGACTCTTCTTCATCGTGCTGATCACGCAATCGCGTGGTGCCATCATCGCGGCGTTCCTGCTCGCCTTCTTCATGCTGGTCGCGAGCCGGCCCAAGGCACGCACGATCGGCCTCCTCGCCGTCGCGTTCATGGCCGTGCTCCCGCTCGTACCGCGCAAGACGTGGGAGCGCATGAGCGGCTTGAGCAAGATCTCGCTGGATGACGACATGGCAGGCGTTGATCCAGAAGGCTCGGCCGAGGGCCGCTATGCGGTGTGGCAGGTGGCGCGCGCCATCTTCATGGACAATGCGGTGGTGGGCGTCGGCATCGGCGTCTATTCGCGCGTCCATCGCCTCTACGCGAGAAACACGGCGGCCAAGTCGCTGGCCATGGGCGCGCGCGACACGCACAGCACCTACCTCAACACGCTTGCCGAAAACGGGCTGGTGGGTGCGGGGCTGCTGGGCATGCTCTGGATCGTCGCGATCATCCGGGCGCAGAGAGCGATACGAGAACTGCGCGGCTGGTCCCCGATGATCGCGTTGCAGCTGCGATTCCTGCAGCTCGGCTTCATCACGTTTCTCGTGGCCGCGATCTGGGCCACCTTCGAGCACCTGGCGTTCATGTACGTCTATGTGAGCCTGATCTTCGTGCTCAGCGAACTGTATCTCGCCACCATGCGCGCGGACCAGTCGGCAGGCGCGCGCCGGCGCCCGGCGTAGCGGGCAGCGCCGCGTGGCGACCGCATGCCCTGCGTGCCCTGCGTGCCCTGCGTGCCCCGCGGCAAGCGGCTCGGCGCCAGCGGGTTCGCGGCGAAGCGGCTGACAACATCACTTCAATTCGGTGGATGCTGCACGATGCCCATCCGCCGGCTGAGCGACTCGAGGCTGACGGCATGGATACGTATCACAAGGTGATCGGCACGCTCATTCCCGACGTGGATTTTCACCAGAACCACTTTGCGCGCGCGCTCGATCGCATCGTGGTCGGTGGCGACTGGCTGGACCTGGGTGCCGGCACGAAGATCCACGACGGCTACAAGGTGGCTCCGCAGGAGGAACTGGCGCGCCGCGTTCGCTCGCTCGTCGGCATCGACCCGCATGCCGAGCACCTCAAGGACAATCCGTACCTGACGCGGGCCGTCTCGGGCTCCGGCGAGCAGCTGCCGTTCGATGCGGCGTCGTTCGACATCGTGTCGGCCAACATGGTGCTGGAGCATCTCGAGCATCCCGAAGCGGTGTTTCGCGAGGTCGCGCGCGTGCTGCGCCCCGGCGGCGCGTTCTGTTTTGTCACGCCGAACGTCGAGCACCCCTTCATCGCCGTCTCGCACCTGTTCCTGAGCCGCAGCTCGCGGTCGGAACTCGCCGTGGCCGTCGAAGGACGACCGGCCGAGCACGTCTTTCCCACGTTCTACCGCGCGAACCGACGCTCGACGCTGCGCGCGCAGATGCGCGACGTCGGGTTGGCGGAGGAATCGCTCGTCGTGCACCGGAACATTCCGTTCTTGCGGCACCCGACGCCGGCGCTGATTGCCGAGTCGTTGTTCATCAAGCTCTGCGCCATCCCGCCCTTCGACCGGTTCGGGGCCGACCTCGTCGGTGTCTTCCGCCGCGCCAAGTAACGGCATGCACTGTTCGGTCATGAGCGAAGCCGCCCCGGTACACTGCGCACGGGTCGCGCAGCCGCACGACCGGTCACGCGCCGGATGAGCAGGCTCTCACGCGTGCGGGACCGCCTGGTGGAAGTTCCGCTCGTCCGCGTGGGCGAGGGCATGATGCGGTTGGCGGCGAGCAAGCTCCCGCTGCTCTCGCCTGACACGCGCCACAAGCAGCTCGCACTCGCGGCGCGGCGGCTCGCCGGTTCGTCGTTGACGCCGGCTATCGGTGCGGCGCTGCGCTCGGCGGTTGGTGGGTCCGACAATCCGTATCGCACACACGAGATCGGCTGGGCGCGCTATGCCGCTGACCTCGAGAAGTTCAGGGAGCATCCCGCGCTGACGACATCGCTGATCGTGAAGGCGCCGGGCCCCGGCGGTGAGCCGGGGGTGCTGTATGTCTCCTTCGAGTACAACTGGCTGCGCATCCTCAAGCAGGCGCGCTGGAAGGAGCTGCTCAAGGACTACGTGCTGGTGGGTGCGTCGTCCTGGTCGCCGACGGACTTCGCGGTGCTGGCGAGCCTCGTGGGCGCATCGCCACATCCGGTGTTCATCGGCGTGTCGAACATGGCGGACATGGGGCCCTACCGGATGTTCGGCGATGCGATCGTGCCGTTGCCGATCATGGCGTGCGACTGGATCGATCCGTCGCTCTACGCGCCCCTGCCGAAGGCGGACCGCGACATCGACATCCTGATGGTGGCGCACTGGGGACGCTTCAAGCGACATCATCTGCTCTTCGAGGCACTCACGCGGATGTCACCGTCGCTGCGCGTTGTGCTGGTGGGGCGCGACACCGAGGGGCGCACGGCCAGCGACATGGTGGCCGAGGCGCGGCGCGTCGGCTGCCGGCAGGAGATCGAGACGTTCACGCGCATCCCGAACGCCGAGGTCAGCAAGCTGCAGGCGCGAGCCAAGGTGGCGATCGTGCTGAGCGCGCGCGAAGGCTCGTGCGTGGCCGTGACGGAATCGATGTGCGCCGACACGCCGGTGGCGCTGATGCGCGGCGCCGTCGTGGGCGCCGCCGCACACATCAACGACGAGACGGGCGCCTTCCTCGATCGGCCCGACATGGCTCGGCAGCTCTCGGCGCTGATCGAGCGGCACGCGAGCATGCGACCGCGGCGCTGGATCGAGGCCAACGTGAACGCGCAGATGAGCAGCGAGCGGATGAATGCGACCCTTGCCGCTCACGCGGCATTGCGCGGCCGTTGGTCGACGGACATCGCGCCGATGCGCTGGGTGTACGTGCCGACCTACCTGCGCGACTCCGACCATGAGATTTTCGCGCCGCTCGTCGCTGAGTTCGAGGGGCGCTACGGCATGAAGCTGGTGGAGTATCCGCGCACGCCGGGCATGGTGGGCTGAGCGCGGCAGCCATGCACCGGCCGCCCCTGAAAAGCCTGGGCGACCGGTGAGGCAACCTTGACGTTGGTCAGGGCGGGACGATGACGTTCGCGATCTTGCTCGCCACGACGGTGATGTCGGCGCCGATGTCGCGCCCATCCGTGCCGGCATTCTTGAACGCGCTGGCGCCGGTGAGGAGGTAGTTGAGGCCCGCGACGTTGGTGAAGCCGACCGCGGCCACGTTGGCCGGGAAGAAGTTTCCGGTGGGGTATACGCCGGCGGACGAGCCGACGAGCACGTTCTTGAGGAAGACCGCTCCGGGCCAGACGCCATTGATCGAGGCGGTGCCCTCGGCAATGCCGCTGCCCTTGAAGCCGAAAGTCGAGTTCGACAGGATGTTGTTGGTGAACGTCACGCCAGTCACCACCGGCGTGGCCATGGTGACGGTGGTGCCGAGCGGCCCCGAGGTCACGAAGGTGTTGTGGTCGATGATGACGTCGCTGGCGCCGTCAAGGATCTGCATGAACGCGGAGGCGCCGTTGTAGATGCCGACGTTGATGTTGTCGACGATGTTGTCCTGGATGACGATGCGGCGCGCGGTGCTGTCGGGCTTGAACGGATCGGGCGCCCCGGCGATGCCGATGCCGGCGCCGGCGTTGGTGAAGTAGTTGTAGCGGATCGTGATGTCCTTGGTCTCGCACCACGGACAGGCGCCGCTGCTCGACTTGAGGTTCATGGCGTAGCCGGCCTGGCCGCTCTGCCAGCTGCCCGAGAAGATGTTGCCCTCGAGCAGGACGCGCTGCGCGAACTTGAGCTCGAAGAGGTTCTTGACGAGCCAGACGTTGGCGCCCGTCTTCCAGACGGCGGGCTTGTTGAAGTAGTTGCCGCGGATCTCGATGTCGCTCGGCACGAGCAAGTTCACCGTCGGGTCGGCACCACCGAACATGATGTTCTCGCCGGCGCCCTCGAGGTGGTTGTTGACGATCTTGTACGGGCCGGGCCCGTTCCATCCCACAATGGCTTGGGCATCGGCGCCGATATGGTGCACCTCGCCGATCCACGAGTCGATGACCGCCGAGTTCGTGCTGCTGAGGATGAAGGCGCGGAGCAGGTTGTTGGTCGTGGTGCCGTGCAGATACGAGCGGTCGAACACGAGGTTCGTCGAGACGTTGCTGATCGTGGTCTGGTTGACGTCGCCGAGGCGCACGAGCGAGTTGAGGTCGAGCGGCGAGCCGACGGTGACTTCGACGGCGATGAAGCGGTAGTTGCTCGCTCCGCTGGCCGTCTGCATGACCGTGTTGCCGTTCGTGCTCTGGATCTTGGCGAGGTTGAGCGAGGCGGCCAGCGTCGGCGTCATGCGCGTGCCTTCGGGGGGCAGCGACGCGTACGGAACGTTGGTGCGGACGTGGATGACGGCGCTGCCTGACTTCGACGGGATATTGAAGTTGCCGGTGTAGACGCCGCCCGGAGCGAGCAGGATTTCGTCACCCGGCTGCGCTGCATTGAGCGCCGCCTGAAAGTCGCCACCGATGGCCACCGGGCGCTGGGTACCGGTCGGGGCCACGTAGGTGGTGTTGAGCAGGACCTGCGGCAGCGTGGCTACCTGCGAGGTCGAAGCGACGACCGAGACCGACGTCGAGGCCGTGACGCTCGCGGGCGTGGTACGGACGGTGATCGTGGACGCGCCGACGCCGGCGCCGGTGACGACGCCGGTGATCGAGTCGATCGCGACGATGCCGGTGTTCGACGAGCTCCAGCGGAAGACGGCCGCGACGGTGGCGAGGCTCGCGTCCTTGGCGGCTCCCACGAGGGTGAGCTGGCGGCCCACCTGCACGGTCGCGTTGGGCGGCGAGATGCTGATCGAGGCCACCACGCCGGACGCCTTCACGAGGACCGATCCGCTCCCCGTGACGCCATTGGCGGCACGTCCCGTGATGGTGGCGAAGCCGACGGAGAGGCCCGTGACGAGGCCGGTGATGGAATCGACGCGGGCCACGGCGGGCGCGGTCGAGGACCAGCGGACGAGGAGCGCCTGTCCCACCACGACGGCGCCGTTGACATCACGGGACGTGCCGCCAATG
>JANYHJ010000173.1 GCA_025359135.1 Gemmatimonadota bacterium
CTTGTCGCGGCGCTTGTCGGAGAGATTCATGTCCGCGTCGGTGACGCGGATTTTCAGCGGCTCGCCGATGGTCAACGACGTGGACGCCTTTGAGGTCTCGCCGGTCTCTTCCAGCGTCACGACTTTGGTGTCGCCGCTGCCGCGCGCTTTGACGGTCACGGCCAGCTTGTCGCGGCGCTTGTCGGAGAGATTCATGTCCGCGTCGGTGACGCGGATTTTCAGCGGCTCGCCGATGGTCAACACCGCCACGATGCGTTCGCCGTCGGGCACACCGGCCGCCGCACGTGCCGCGGGATCGTCCATGATCGCACCGGTGCGGATGTGGGTGCCCAGTCCCTGCTCGACGGCCGAGAGGCAGAGGTTCTGCGTGGCCATCATCGCGGCCCCGTAGTCTTCCTCGCGGATTTCGGGATTCTCGTTGAGCACGATGGACACGAGCACCATGCAGGGGAGCGCGCGATGTTCGCGGCTCGTGTTCTGTCGCATCGACTCCGCCTGCGCTTCGTCGCTGGCCTTCTTCGCCTTGCGATTGCCGAGGGCCAGACCGTATGCGGCGCGCGCCTCGGGGCCGAGCACGTAGAAGCGCCACGGCTGCGTGAGGCGATGGTTGGGTGCGAGCGTGGCAGCGTGCAGCATGCGCTCGAGCTGCTCACGCGTGGGCGCGCGCTCGGTGAACTTGCGGACGGAACGACGGAGGGCGGTGGCGTCGGAGACGTTCATGGTGTGGCGAGAGAGGGGCGGGCTGACGTGGCAATCTCGCGTGCGGGCGTCGAGAAGTGGAGATGCGGGTCGTCCACGCGCGCATCGCGCAGCATGGCCACGTCGGTCTGGTATCGCATCGACATCAGCCACGGGGCATCAGCGCCCTGGCGCGGCAGGATGTCGAGCGAGCGCTTGACGTAGCCGGCGCCGAAGTCGAGAAGGGGGCGCGTCGGCATGGCGGGGGTGTCGAGCTCCGCGCGGCACGTCGTGTAGCCGTGCGCGTGCATGTACGCGAGCAACCGACAGAAGTGCTCGCAGACCAGGTCGATCTTGAGCGTCCACGACGCGTTGGTGTAGCCGATGGCGAGCGCGAAGTTGGGAACGCCGCTCAACAGCATCCCCTTGAACGCCACCGTATCGGGGAGCTGCACCGGCGCACCGTCCACGGTGAGCGCGAGTCCACCGATCGGCAGGAGGGTGAGTCCCGTGGCGGTGACGATGATGTCGGCTTCGAGCTCGCGCCCTGATGCGAGCCGCACGCCCTTCTCGGTGAACGTCTCGACCTGGTCCGTCACCACCGACGCCTTGCCGCTCGCGATGACCTTGAAGAGATCGCCGTCGGGCGCCACGCAGAGCCGCTGATCCCACGGGCCGTACGGCGGGGCGAAGTGCTCGTCCACGGGATACCCGGCCGGCAGTTGCTTCGCGTTGAGCCAGCGGATGACACGGCGCGCGGCCGTCGGGAAGCGCTGGCACACTGTCCAGATGACGCGTTGCATGACGATGTTCTTTCGTCGCGTGAGCGCGTGCGCCTGCTCCTTCGAGAGGAAGCGGCGCGCGAGCATCATGAACGGGTCGACCGACGGAATGGGCAGGATGTACGACGGCGTGCGTTGCAGCATGGTGACGTGCGCTGCCGCTTCCGCGAGCGCCGGCACGAGCGTCACCGCCGTCGCGCCGCTGCCGATGACGACGACGCGCTTGCCCTCGTAGCTGAGCGCGTCCGGCCAGTGCTGCGGATGCACGATCTCGCCGCGAAAGCGGTCCGCGCCCTCGAAGTGCGGCGTGAAGCCGTGGTCGTAGCGGTAGTAGCCGCTGGCGGAGAAGAGCCAGCCGCACGTGATGCGCATGCGCGCGCCGCGCTCGCCGCGCTCGCTGCACTCGACGTCGGCCGTCCAACGGGCGTCGGCGCTGCACCACGATGCGCCGACCACCTTCCGATGAAAGCGGACGTGCCGGTCGATGCCGTGCTCCGCGGCCGTCTCGCGCAGGTAGGCCAGGATCTCGGGCGCGCCGGCAATCGACTTCTCGCTCGTCCACGGCTTGAACGCATATCCGAACGTGTGCAGGTCCGAGTCCGACCGCATGCCGGGAAAGCGGAACAGGTCCCACGTGCCGCCGGTCGCGCCGCGCGCCTCGAGAATCACGTAGGTGAGCGCAGGATGCTCGCGTTGCAGGTAGTACGCCACGGCGATGCCGGAGAGCCCGGCGCCGACGATGAGCACATCGACGTGTTCGTCAGGCCCCCCAGTGCGATCGGCCACGATCGGGCGCGTGTCCATGTTGAAGGGACGCCCCGTGTCGCTCAAAACCCCACGGCGATGCCGAGGCTCACGAACGCGTCGCGGGCCCCGCGCCCGTCCACGTTCTGGTAGTAGCCGACCCACGGACCGATCAACCACACGAACGCACGCGCCTCGACCCCCCAGTACGTCTGGTCCTTGGGCGCGGTCCACGGACTCCCGTACGTCCGCAGCACGCTCGCCTGCAGGGCGCCGCCGCCGCCCTGGTCCGCGAGCTGCCACGTGCCCACGCCCAAGGCCGCCTTGCTCGCGCTCAGCCCGGGCTCGAGTCGCAGGTACCACATCTGCGTGTTGCGCGTGGTGCCGGCGCCCCAATAGCGCTCGACCCCCAGCAGCACCGAACCCGAGAGCTGTTGCGGGGTGCCGAGCGCGAGGGAGCCGATGCGCGCCGACGGATGCCACATGTTGTCCGCGCGCGCGTCGGCGGAGTCGGCGCCCGGTGACTGTGCGCGCACTCTCGTGGCGGCCGCGCAAAGCAACGCGGCGCCACAGCAGGTGCGGAGGAGATGGCGAGACATCACTAGTAGGTGTACTGGATCCCCGTGGCGAAGATCCGATCGGTCGCGCGGAAGCCGGGGTCAGGCAAGTTCTGGTAGCGGATCACGTAGCTCAGCTTGATCGCGAACCCGGCCGACAGCGGCGCCACGAGCGACGTCTCCGAGTTGATGCGCCAGTCGGGTCCGTTCTGCAGGTTCGTCAGGTATTCGATGTTCTGCTGCGCGAACGTCTTGTCGGTGAAGTTGTGCTTGTAGATGAGCGCCGTGCGTCCCGACGCGAAGTTGCGGTCCGGCACCGCCGTCACGGCCTGCTGCTGGATGGCCGAGAGACCGAGTTCGAGGTCGAGCTTGTCCTCGGCTTCGGCGACCGCCTTCCACTGCGCGCCGACACCCTGCTCCCAGCGACCCGCGATGCCGGCAAAGCGGTTCTTGTCGTAGTTCACCAGCCCGAACAGGCCGAACCGCTCCGTGAAGAGCCGGTCCGCGCGCACGCCCGTGCGCCAGATGCTCGTGTTGACGCTGTCCTTGAGCCTGCCGTACACGGCGCCGAAGTAGTGCGTCAGCTTCCACGGGCCCGTCGTGATGCCGACCTTGTAGTTCGCCGTCAGCGTCGTCACCTCCGTATTCCCTGACGTGTTGACGAAGCCGAGGTCGGCCGTGACTTCGAGCGCCTTGGCGGGCTTGGCCTGCGCGTGCAGGGCCACTGGCAGGGTGGCGAGGGTCAGGGCGAGAGCGAAAATCGGTGCGCGCATGGTCTCAGCGTCCTGCTGACGAGGTGGGGTGTCGCGTCCAGTGTCGGGCGCATACCGTTCGGAAGTCCAATGATACCCACGCTGGCTCCCGCAGGCTCCCTCCCCGCTGGCCGCCGTGTCGTGACGGTTGTCACGGCGCTGGCCTTGCTGGGCATCCCCGCCGCCTCGCCAGCGCGGGCCCAGGCGCCCACGTGCGGTCCAGCCCGCACGGCGCTCGTGCTCGGCGGTGGCGGGGCCAAGGGGTTCGCCCACGCGGGGGTATTTCGCGCCCTCGATTCGCTGCACATCCGGCCGGACCTGATCGTCGGCACGTCGATCGGTGCGATCATGGGCGCGCTCTATGCGGCCGGGTATTCGGGGCTGGAAATCGAGGGGCTGATGCGCAACCTCCCGCTCTCGAGCATCATCCGCGGCTACGATCCCGAGCTGCCCTCCGTGCTCGGCAACCTGCCCGTGCTCGCTCTCTGGGAACGGGACCCTGCCACCGGCTATCGCCTGCAGACCGGTTCGGTGCGCGAGGGCGAGATCAACGCCATGCTCTCGGCGCTCATGCTCAAGGGCAACCTCCTTGCGCGCGGCTCGTTCGATTCGCTGCCGATCCCGTTTCGCGCGGTGGCCACCGACCTGCGCACGCGACGGCCCGTCGCGCTGGCCAAGGGCGACCTCGCGCGGGCCGTGCGGGCCTCGTTCGCCATCCCGCTCGTCTTCCAGTCGATCGAGGTCGACGGTCTGCCGCTCGTCGACGGCGGACTCACCGAGAATGTGCCCGTCAACGTGGCGCGCGCGCTCGGCGCCACGCGCCTCATCATCTCGGCCCTGCCGTCCAAGGGCATCGACCTCAGTGC
>JANYHJ010000198.1 GCA_025359135.1 Gemmatimonadota bacterium
TCCGCCCGCGCAGCCTGCGCCAGTGGTCACGTCCAGCGAGAGCGGCAGACACATCAAGACGCCGTCGCTCGACGAGCTCGCCTTCCTGAGTTCGCTCGCGGCCGACGTCGCGCGCCGGAGCGGCACGTCGAAGGCCGTCACTGATGCGCAGGTGAGTGCGGCCGCCTTCGCTCCGCCGCCCGCGCCAGCACCTCGTGCCTCGCGCCCCGTGACGCAGGCCGAAGCGCAGGCGGCACCGCCTGCACTGCGGAAATCGCGTCCAGTGGAACCAGCCGAGGTCGTGCCGAAGGCGCGCACGCCGCGCGACAACGCCGCGATCACGCAGCAGGAGCACCTCGATGCTGGTGTGCCGCCGGAGCATGCGGCGCTCACCGATGCCGACGTGAACGTGCCGCGCGGTTCACACACGTTCGCACCGCCGACGCCGGAACCGCGGGCGACGGCGCCGCGCGTGACCACGCGCGACTCGGCATCGATCCTGCGCCGCGCGCAAGCCGAGCACGTGAAGTCGCTCAAATGCTCCGAGTGCGGTACCCTCAACCTTCCCACAGAATGGTATTGCGAAAAGTGTGGTGCGGAGCTCTCGACGCTGTGAGCGTCGCTCGGCGCATGAAGATCACGGCGGCGCTCGCACTGGGCGCCGCCGTTTGCGTAGGCGTTCTTGGCGCGCCGGAGCTCGGCGCACAATCGGTGCTGATCACGGGCGCCACGGTCTATGACGGCACCGGGGCCGCGCCAAGGCGCACGGATGTTCGCGTCAGCAAGGGGCGCATCGTCGCCGTTGGGCAGCTCGTGCGCGCGGCGGGCGACTCGGTGGTGGATGCGAAGGGACTCGCGTTGTCGCCCGGCTTCATCGACACGCACTCGCACCACGACTGGGGCCTCGACAAGGCGCGCGACGCGATGGCCGTGGTGTCGCAGGGCGTCACGACGATCGTGGTGGGGCAGGACGGAGGTTCGCACTATCCGCTCAAGGACTACTTCGCCACGCTCGACGCCGCGCCTGCCGCGGTGAACGTCGCCAGCTACTCCGGTCACGCGACGCTGCGCACGCGCGTGATGGGCAAGGACTTCAAGCGCATGGCCAGCGACGTGGAGATCGCGCGCATGGCGGCGTTGCTGCGCGAGGACATGGCGGCCGGTGCGCTGGGACTGTCCTCGGGCCTCGAGTACGACGCGGCCATCAGCAGCGCAACCGCGGAGGTCGTGCTGCTCGCGCGCGAGGTGGCGAAGGCGCACGGGCGCTACATCAGCCACATCCGCAGCGAGGACCGCTCGTTCTGGGCGGCGATCGACGAGATCATCACGATCGGCCGCGAGGCGAAGCTGCCGGTGCAGGTGTCGCACATGAAGCTTGCGCAGCGGTCGATCTGGGGAAAGACCGACTCGCTCGTGATGCTCCTCGACGCAGCGCGGAAATCGGGGGTGAACATCACCGCCGATGTCTACCCGTACACCTACTGGCACTCGACCATCACGGTGCTCTTTCCCGATCGCGACTACACGAGCCGCGCGGCGGCCGAGTTCGCGCTCACGCAGGTGAGTTCGCCCGAGGGCGTCATGATCACCGACTTCTCGCCGGAGCCGAGCTACCGCGGCAAGACAGTCGCCGAGATCGCGAAGCTGCGCGGCACCGATGCGCCGCAGACGCTCATGGATCTCGTGGCCATGGCGATGAAGGACGACGTCAGCGAGGGGATCAACGCGGTCAGCATGGCCGAAGCGGACGTGAACCGGTTGATCGCGTGGCCGTGGGCCAACGTCTGCTCCGACGGCACGCTCGAGGGACTGCACCCGCGCGGCTGGGGGAGCTTCCCCAAGGTGCTGGCGATGGCGCGCGCGCCGGGCGCCCCCGCGCTCGAGACGCTCATCCACAAGATGACCGGACTGTCGGCGGCGAATGTCGGCATCACCGGACGCGGCACGATCGCGGTGGGTCAGGCGGCGGATCTCGTGCTGTTTGACGCCGCAACGGTGAAGGATCAGGCGACGCCGCAGTCACCGATGGCGGCGGCCACCGGTATTCGTGGCGTCTGGGTGAATGGCGTTGCGGTGTACGACGGCGCGAAGACGACGGCGGCGCGGCCAGGGAAGGCGTTGAGGCACTCGGTTCGGTGAGCCGTTGTGCCGAAACTCGAGCGGGACGCCCTCCACCGGCGTCCCGCTTCTCGTTTCACCCACCCCAGGAGCACGTCGCCCGATGCCCACCGCCAGCGAAAACGTCCTCGGCAACATCCTCTACGTCGCGGCGCGCGAGCGCGTCGCGATGTACACGCGCCAGATCGTCGAGGGGCTCGGCACCGGCGTGCGCGGCGGACCGTTCGAGGGCACGAAGTTGCCGGAGGGCGCGTCGTGGGGGGATGGCGACCTCGCGCCCAAGATCCTCGGCGCGTACGAAGCCGAGCTGCATGCGCACATAGCCAAGGCGGTTTCGCGCCAACCGGACGTGGTCGTGAACGTGGGCTGCGCTGAGGGCTACTACGCGATCGGCCTCGCGCGGCTCTTGCCCGCGGCCACGGTGTACGCATACGACCTGAGCGAGGACGCGCAGCGCGTCTGCGCAGCGTCGGCGGCCGAGAACGGCGTGGGGGATCGCGTGATGGTGAAGGGCGCCTGCACCGCGGATGAGCTGGTGCGCATCACGAAGGATGCGCGGCACACGCTCATCGTGATGGATTGCGAAGGCGCCGAGCGCGAGCTGCTGAGCGATGCGGCCGTGGCGAAGCTCGGGCGCTGCGACGTGATCGTGGAGTGCCACGACTTCATGGACCCGACGATCACGCCGACGATCATGATGGCGCTCTCGGCCACGCACCGCGTGGAGAACGTGACCGAAGTGGCGAAGGACGGCGCCGACTATCCGGTGCTGCGGTCGCTGAACAGCCTGGATCGGGCGCTGATCGTGAACGAGTTCCGTCCGACGATCATGAACTGGCTGGTGGGCTGGGCGAAGTAGGCGCGCCGGGTCGGACGAGGCGCCGGACGCGAAAAGGGCCGCGCTCTCTCGAGAGAGCGCGGCCCTTGCGCAACGCGGGCCGTGTCCGGCCTACTTGGACTTCGCGATGCGGCTCTTGCGGCGCGCGGCGTTGTTGGCGTGCACGAGGCCCTTGCGGGCGGCGCGGTCGAGGAGGACGACGGCCGCCTTCTTCTGCTCCGGCGTGGCGCCTTCGGTTTCGGCCTTCTTGAGCGCGGAGCGCAGCGCGGAACGCTGGGCCCGATTGCGCACCTGCGCGGCGCGCGACTTCCGCATGTCCTTCTTGGACGACTTGAGATTCGGCACTCGGTCGGAACTCCTGAGAGGTCTATCGCGCTGGGCGTGCGGGTGGGTCGATCACCCGGGAGCACCCCGTTGGGGCCCCGAAATGGAGCTCCTGTACGCGAGCCTTGAAGGCTATCGGGCTTGGTGGCCGATGTCAATGCAGCACGTGGCTTTACCTTCTCGCACGGGCTACGTTTGTTGATTGCCCCGATGCGCTGCGGGCGCCTGCGGGCGCTCCCCGTCGGACCAGTCCCCCTGACAGCCCCTCCGTGGAAGAACTCGAAGGCTTCCTCCTGCTTGCGCCGATGCTGCTGTTCTCGTTCACGGCGCACGAGCTCGGGCACGCGTGGGTCGCGCGCCGCGAGGGGGACAACACGGCCGAGGCGCTCGGGCGCATCACCTGGAACCCGATCAAGCACATCGATCCCTGGATGACGGTGCTGCTGCCCGCGATGCTCTGGTTCAGCTCGGGCGGCACCTTCATTTTCGGTGGCGCGAAGCCGGTGCCGGTCGAGCCGCGCAACTACAAGCGCGGCGCCAAGTCGGACATCCTCGTCTCGCTGGCCGGCGTCTCGATGAACGTGATCGTCGCGGCTGGACTCGTGGTGCTGGTGGTCGTTGTCGGGCTCGTAGGCAAGGCGCTGCCGGACCTGAGCCACAGTCTCTCGATTGTGCAGGTGATGTTCGTTCAGGGCATCGGCATCAACCTCTTCCTCGCCGCGTTCAACCTGATCCCGGTGCCGCCGCTCGATGGGTCGCACGTCTTCAAGTATCTGCTCCCGCCGGCCTGGGCGCTGCGCTACATGCAACTCGGCTTCATCGGCTTCATTCTGCTCATCGTGCTCCTTCGGACTCCGCCGGGCGAGGCCTTCTTCCGCGCCTGGACCGCGCCGGCGACCTTCCTAACTGACGTCGCCCGATCAACGCTCCGCCCGTACGTGCTCGCGTCCCCGTACACGACATGACCGCCACGATGCTCTCGAGCGAGCGCGGGCCGTCGTCGTTCGACGTCGAGCTCGAGGCCTATCAGGGGCCGCTCGACCTCCTGCTCTCGCTCATCCGCGACGAGAAGGTCGACATCTACGACATCCCGGTGGCGCGTATCGCACAGCAGTTCCTGGCGCGCATCCGGCATCTGCCGCTCGACGAGGCGGCGGACTACCTCGAGATGGCCGCGCGCCTCGTGCGCATCAAGGCGCAGATGCTCCTGCCGCGCAGCGAGAACGACGACCTCTGGGAGGATCCGCGCGCCGAGCTGGTGCGGCGCCTCCTCGAGTACCAGCAGGTGCGCGAAGTCGTCGATCATCTCGACACGATGGCCGAGTCGCGGCGCGGTCGCTTCGCGCGCGCCTATCTCCCCGAGTCGGGACCGCCACCGGCGCCGCCGCTCGCGCTCTCGCTCGTGGAACTGATGACCGCCGTGGATCGCGTGCTGCGCGTGACGAGGCAGCCCACGCTCCACGAAGTCATCGCGCGGTCGCTCGACGTGCCGGGCGCGATCGCCACCGTCCGGTCCGCGCTCCTGCTGCGGCAAACGCTCCGTTGGCGCGACCTGATCGCGCCGCACGCCGAGCCGTGGCAGGTGCTGTCCGTCCTGCTCGCCCTGCTCGAACTCGCCAAGGTGGGCGAGCTCAAGCTGGCCCAACCGAAACCGTTCGCCGACGTGGAGATTTCCCGTGACGCCGCTGGCGAAGCTGCTTGAAGCCGCGCTCTTCGCGAGCGCACGACCGATTCCGTCCGACGAACTCGCGACGCTCGACGCCGACGCCTCGCCGGAGTCGGTGCGTGCGGCGCTCGAAGAGATTCGCGACACCCTGAACAACGACGGCCACGGCGTCGAGCTCGTCGAGCTCGGCGAAGGGTGGCAACTGCTCACGCGCCCCGAGTACACCGAGGCGATCGAGCGTGCGCAGCTCGCCGTGCGCCCGCAGCGCCTCTCGGGCGCGTCGCTCGAGACGCTCGCGATCATCGCGTATCGCCAACCGATCGGCCGCTCGGAGATCGAGGAGATCCGCGGCGTGGCGGTGGGTTCCGTGCTCAAGGCCCTCGTCGAGCGCGGCCTGATCGACATCGTCGGACGCGCGGAAGGACTCGGGCGTCCGCTCCTCTACGGCACGACGTCGCTCTTCCTGGAGCACTTCGCGCTGCGACACCTCGGCGAGCTGCCGCGTGCGGATGAGCTGGCGGTGGCGCTGCGGCCCCTGCTGCGCGTGGACGCGGACGATCCCGACCTGGCCAACGCCGGCGATGCCGACGCGGAGCCCGAGCTCGGCTTGAGCGCCGCCGGGGACGCGGCCAGCTGATGGCCGGCGATCCGATGCGCATCCAGCGCGCCCTCGCGCGCGCGGGCGTGGCGTCCCGTCGTTCCGCCGAGGCGCTCGTGGCGGCGGGACGCGTGCGCATCAACGGCAAGGTCGCGATCATCGGCGTCTCGTGCGATCCGTCGGTCGACCACATCACGGTGGATGGCAAGCCGGTCGAGGCGCCCACGACGTTCACGTGGATGGCGCTCAACAAGCCGGCCGGCGTGATCACCAGCCGCAAGGATCCTGAGGGACGCCAGACCGTGTTCGACCTGATCGGCGGTCGCGATGCGCCCGGGCTCACCTATGTGGGACGCCTCGATTTTCTCACCGAAGGCGTGCTGCTCCTCACCAACGACGGCGACGCCGCGCACCGGCTCACGCATCCGAGCCGCGAGGTGGCGCGCACCTACGTGGCCAACGTGAAGGGCAATGCGGTGGCGGCCGCCACCGAAATGCGACGCGGCGTGAAGCTCGACGATGGCATGGCGCGCGCCACCGACGTGAGCGTCCAGCCCGCTGAGCAGCCGCGCACCTGGTCCATCGAGCTGACGCTCGCCGAGGGACGCCACCACGAAGTGCGGCGCATGTGCCAGGCGCTCGGCCTCGAAGTCTTCCGTCTCGTGCGCACGCACTACGGTCCGGTCAGCCTCGGCGACCTCAAGTCCGGCACGACGCGGTCGCTGACGGCGCGCGAGCGCGCGATGATCGACGCCATCACCCTCGAGTAGACGCCCCGCATGACGACTCCTCCCGCGATCCCGCGCGACGGCACGCTGGCGCAGCAGGTGATGGTACAAGTGGCGCGCCGCGTCGTGGGCCAGGATGCCATGGTCGAGCGGCTGCTCGTGAGCCTGCTCACCGGCGGCCACGTGCTGCTCGAGGGCGTGCCGGGGCTCGCCAAGACGCTGGCGGTGCGCACGCTCGCGGAAACGGTCGACGCGACGTTCCGCCGCATCCAGTTCACCCCCGACCTGCTGCCGGCCGACATCCTCGGCACGCAGGTCTACGATCAGCACACGGGGCGCTTCGAGGTCAAGGCGGGGCCGATCTTCGCGAACATCCTCCTCGCCGACGAGATCAACCGCGCGCCGGCCAAGGTGCAGAGCGCGCTGCTCGAGGCGATGCAGGAGAAGCAGGTGACGATCGGCGGCACGACGTTCCCGCTCGAGGAGCCGTTTCTCGTACTGGCGACGCAGAACCCGATCGAGCAGGAAGGCACGTACCCGCTCCCCGAGGCGCAGGTCGACCGGTTCATGATGAAGCTCCGCGTGCGCTACCCGACGCGCGACGAGGAGCGCGAGATCATGCGTCGCATGGCCGGCGGGGAAAGCATCAAGGTGGATGCCGTGGCCACGCCTGCCGCGATCATGGCGGCGCGCGGACAGGTGCGCGATCTCTATCTCGATGAACGCGTGGCCGACTACATCGTCGACCTCGTCCACGCCTCGCGCGATCCGAAGGCGGCCGGCGCGGCCGCGCTCGCGCCGCTCATCGAGTACGGGGCCAGTCCGCGCGCGACGATCGCGCTGGCGCAGGCGGCACGCGCGCTCGCGTTCCTGCGGGGGCGCACGTTCGTGTCGCCGGACGACGTCAAGGCCATCGCGCCGGACGTGCTGCGTCACCGCGTCCTGCTCACGTTCGAGGCGGAAGCCGAGGCGGTCACCAGCGACGACGTGGTCGCGCGCCTCCTCGCGGCCGTCCCCGCGCCGTGACCGAGGCGGCGGTCGGCGCGCGTCGCGCGCCGTCGGCCGACGTGCTCCGGCAGGTACGCCGGCTCGAACTCACTGCGCGCGGTCTCGTCAACGCGGCGTTCGCCGGCGAGTACCGCTCGGTGTTCACGGGCAGCGGCATGGAGTTCGCCGAGGTGCGCGAGTACCAGCCCGGCGATGAAGTGCGCACGATCGACTGGAACGTGACCGCGCGCATGGGGCGTCCGTTCGTGCGGCGCTACGTCGAGGAGCGCGAGCGCACGGTGATGGTGGCCATCGACGCGTCGGCCTCGACGCGCTTCGCGACGGCCGGGCGCTTCAAGAACGAACTCGCGGCCGAGTTTGCGGCGGTGGTCGCCCTTTGCGCCATCCGCAGCAACGATCGCGTCGGCGGGCTCATGTTCACCGACCGCGTCGAGCACCTCGTGCCGCCGGCCAAGGGGCGCCGTCACGCGCTGCGCCTCGTGCGCGACGTGCTCGCGGTGGAGCCGTCGGGGCGGGGGACGGACCTGGCCGCGGCGCTGACGGCCCTCACGCGCATGACCACGCATCGCGCGATCGTCTTCGTGCTCTCCGACTTCGACGCGCCCGACTGGGCAGGACCGCTCGCGCGACTCGCGCAGCGCCACGACACGATTGCCGTGCCGATCGAGGATCCCGCCGAGCGGGTGCTGCCCGATGCCGGGGTGGTGCGGTTCGTGGATCCGGAGTCGGGCATCGAGGTCGAGGCCGACACGAGCGACGCGCGCGTGCGCGCGGCGTACGCGGAGCAGGTGTGCCGCGAGCGCGCGACGCGCTCGGCGGCCTTTCGGCGCGCACGCGTGGACGAGATTGCCGTGCGCACGGACCGTGGCTATGCGCGCGAGCTGCTCGCCTTCTTCCGGCGCCGGTTGGCGCGGCGTGGTGGGCGCAAGTGAGGCCCGTGCGCGCTCCGTTGATGTACCTCGTGATGCTTGCGGGGTTTCCGATGGCACATGCGCTGCACGCGCAGCAGGCGACGGTCACCGTCAAACCGGAGCGTGCGACCGTAGGTGACCCCGTGATCGTCACGGCGCGCGTGTCGGCGCCGGCGGGATCGGTGATCGAGTTCCCGAGCGTCGTGAACGCGGGCGAGTCGGTGGAAGCGCTTGATCCGCGCATCGTGCACACGCGCACGGGCGGCAACGAGGTGGTGAGCGAAGCGACATGGCGGCTCGTCGCCTGGGACACGGGCGCGCACGCGCTGCCGATCGCGGACGCCACGGTGACCGTTGGTGGCGTGCTCACGCGCGTGCCGCTGCCGACGATGGTGCTGACGATCGAATCGGTGCTGCCCGCGGACACGTCCAAGCGCACGCCCCGGCCACTGCGCGACGTGATCGCGATCCAGGCGCCGTGGTGGGACCGCTGGTCGCAGTACCTCGTGCCGCTGCTCGTGCTCGCGCTGGGCTGGGCGATCTGGAAGCGCAACCGGAAGGAGCGACCCGCGCCACCGACGGCGCGCCGCGATGCGGACGCGGCGTTCACGCGTCTCGAGGCCGGCGCGCTGGGTGCGGTGGGCGAACCCGCGCGCGAAGTCGCGATCGCGACGGAGATCGTGCGCGACTACTTCGCCGCGCGCCATCCGGATGCGCACGTGTCGCTGACCACGGCGGAGCTGCTCGCGGTGCTGCCGCTCAGGTCGAGCGAGGAGCGCGCCACGCTCGTCGAGTTGCTCGCCTTCGCCGATCTCGTGAAGTACGCCAAGCGCGTCGTGAACGCGCGCGAAGCGGCGGCATTCACCGAGCGCGCGCATGCGCTGCTCGGCCGGCTGGCGACAGCCGACGTCGGCGATGCACAGGTGGCCGCATGAGCGACCTGCGGACCTGGTGGGCGGGGATCGAGTTCGCATCGGGGTGGGCGCTCTGGTTGCTCCTGCTGTTGCCACTCTGGTGGCTGGTGCGCCGCAAGCGGAAGCCGGTGGCGATCGCCTTTCCGCGCACGGTCACGCTCAAGGGCGTGGTGCGCCGTCCAGGCGGGATGGCCCGCACGCTCGTCGCACTTCGCTCGCTCGCGATGGCGTCGATGATCGTGGCGCTCGCGCGACCGCGCTCCGGTGCGCGCGAGGACCAGATCCTGAGCGAAGGGATCGACATCATCATGGCGCTCGACATCTCGAGCTCGATGCTGGCCGAAGATTTCCAGCCGAACAACCGGCTCGAGGTCGCGAAGGCGCGCATCAAGGACTTCATCATGGCGCGACAGGGCGACCGCATCGGGCTGATCGCGTTCGCGGCCGAAGCGCTCACGCAGGTGCCACTCGCGGTGGACTATGCGGTGTTGTCCGACGCGACGGACGACATCCAGGCCGGCATGCTCGAGGACGGCACGGCGATCGGCACGGCGATCGCGACGGCCGCGAACCGCCTGCGCGACGCCCCCGGACGATCGCGTGTGCTGGTGTTGCTCACCGATGGCGAGAACAACCGCGGTGCGATCGATCCGCGCACGGCGGCGCAGGCGGCGGCTGCCGTCGGCGTCAAGATCTACGCGA
The DNA here is from genome assembly GCA_025359135.1 of Gemmatimonadota bacterium. Taxonomy (GTDB): domain Bacteria; phylum Gemmatimonadota; class Gemmatimonadetes; order Gemmatimonadales; family Gemmatimonadaceae; genus JACPPC01. The sequence continues at coordinate 9,787 of JANYHJ010000198.1, forward strand.
TCGGCGTCGGCACGGAGGGCGTGGCACCAGTGCCGGTCGGGCGCGGCCTCTTCGGACTGCGCTACGAGAATCGCCCGGTGCGCATCGACGAGGCGCTGCTGCAGGACGTCGCCAAGACGACCGGAGGCCGCTACTTCCGTGCGCGCGACGCTGCGGCGCTCGAGCGGATCTACCAACAGATCGACCAGCTCGAACGCGTGCCGATCCGGGTCAAGACGTACGTGCGCTGGACCGACCTGTATCGCTGGCCGTTGGCGTTCGCGCTCGGCCTGCTCGCGCTCGAGCTGGCGCTCTCGGCGTGGCGCGGCCCGCTGCCATGACGCCGTCGACGATGCAGGCCGTGCTCTGGACGGTGGCGATCGGCGTACCGCTCATGGTGGCGCTGGTGCTCGCGTACGAGCGCCGCCGTCGGGCGCAGCGTCTCGCACGGCTGGGCGACGCGTCGCTCATCGCCCGCCTGTTGCCGGCGAGCGCGCCCCGAGCGCAGGCGAATCGCGCGGCGCGCTTGTTCGCGGCGTCGGTGCTCGCCGCCGTCGCCTTCTGGGGCCCGCGCTGGGGCACGGAGCGGCGCGCGCGCGAGACCGAGGGCGCGGACGTCGTGCTGGCCGTCGACGTGTCCAAGTCGATGCTCGCCGGCGACGAGAAGCCGAGCCGGCTCGACCAGGTGCGGCAGGAGATCCGCAAGCTGCGCTCGTCATCGCGCACGCACCGGCTGGGACTCGTCGCGTTCGCGGGCCGCAGCTACGTGCTCGCGCCGCTCACGACCGATGGCGCGGCGCTCGAGCTCTTTCTCGACAACCTCGGCCCGGACCTCGTGGGTCAACCCGGCAGCTCGATCGGCCCCGCGATCCGTCAAGGCACGGACTTGCTGACGGCGTCACGTTCGGCGGCGGATCGCGCGCTCGTGATCATGACCGACGGCGAGAGTTTCGAGCCACCCGACGCGATCGTGGCGGCCGCGCAGTACGCGAAGGACGGCGAAGTGAAGGTGATCGCGATGGGCTTCGGCACCGAGACGGGCGCGGCGATTCCAGAGATGACGGAGCACGGTCGCGACTGGCATCGGGATCGCGACGGCATCGTGGTCGTCTCGAAGGCGCATCCCGAGGTGCTCGAGACGATCGCGCGGACGTCGGGCGGCGTCGCGATTCCCCCGTCGACGCTCGATCGCACGGGCGCCCTGCGCGGTGCGCTCGACGATCTCAAGACGGCGGCGCACACCGAGAATGGCGCGCGCGAGCAGCAGGCGCGCTTCCAGTGGTTCCTGCTGCCGGCGCTGTTGCTCCTCTTCTGGGATGCGGCCGTGGCAGGATGGCGGCCGCGCCGTGCGGCGCTCGCCGCGACGCTATTGCTCGCCGTTGGCGCGCGCGCGGCGCATGCGCAGGACGCCGGGCTCAAGGCGTATCGCGCGGGACACTTCAGCGAGGCCGCCGTCAGCTGGCGGCTCGCGATCAGCGCCGGCGACGAGCGGCTCGCCACGCGCTACAACCTCGGCACCGCGCTCCTGGCGGCCGCCAACCTCGACTCGGCCATTGCCGTGCTCGATCCGCTCTCGCGCCTCGTGACGGGCGACCTGCGCACGCGCACGCTCTTCAACTTGGGACTCGCGCACCTGCAACGCGCGCGTGCGCCGCAGGGCGACCCGGGCAGCTTCGCGCTCGCGGCCGACTGCTATCGTCGCGTGTTGTTGGCCGATGCGGGCAACGCGGACGCCAAGTTCAACTACGAGCTCGCGCACAAGCGGAAGCAGGGCGGGGGCAGTGGCGGTGCGCCCCCTCCGCCCCAGCCGCAGGAAGGCCAGCAGGAAACGCCGCAGCCGCGCAACGCTGGCGGTCTCGAGAAGCAGCAGGCCGAGCAGCTGCTCGACAATGCGGCCCGCGATGAGCGTGACACGCAGAAGCGGAAGTCGCAGCGGCAGAAGGGCGAGCCGCCGCGGGTGGAGAAGGACTGGTGATCGTCGCTCTCGCCCTTCTGCTGCAGGTGACCGCCGCGGATCCCGCGGTGGTGCAGCGCGCGCGCCCCGACGAGAACGCCATCTCGTTCCACGCCATGGCCGTGCCCGATACGCTCTCGGTGGGGCAGCAGGCCATCTACCAGGTCGCGGTCTTCGTGCCCGAGGACGTGCGCCAGCGCTTGCGCCGCAATCCGGAGTTCATCCCGCCCGAGCTGCGCGCGATGCTCGCCTACGAGTTGCCGCGCGGCGGCTACCAGCTGCTCAAGAATCGCACGATCGGTCGCGTCACGTACGAGATCCACGTGTTCCAGCGCGCGATCTTCCCGATCACCGCGGGCACGCACACGATCTCACCGGCGGAACTCACCTACTCGCTGCCGCTCGGCTCCTCGTTCTTCAGCCGCGAGGAGCTGCACACGCTGCGCTCCGAACCGGTGACGATCGTGGCGACGGCGCCGCCGGAGGCGCGACGACCGGCCGATTGGCACGGCGCCGTCGGGCGATTCGGCGTGAGCACGCGCGTGGATACCCGCACCCCGCGTGCCCACGACATCGTCACGGTCACCGTGCGCGTGGAGGGGGCGGGGAACATCAACCTGCTGCCACGGCCCACGCTCGACGTGGCGTGGGCGTCGGTCGCGCCATCGTCGGAACGCGTCGCGCTCGACTCCAGTTCGAACGTCGTCAACGGCGCCAAGGAGTTCGACTTTCTCGTCACGCCGCGCGACAGCGGCACGGCCGTCGTGCCGGCCATCCGCTACAGCTTCTACGATCCGCAATCGCGGCAATATGGAACCGTCGAGACGGCGCCCGAGACGTTGAGCGTCGGCGCAGGTGCGCCCGCAGGCGCCGCCGGCGCGCTCGTCGGTCGCACGCTGCCGCCCGTGCGCACCGCATGGCGTGGCGAGCGGTCGCCGTGGCTCGTGCAGCGTCCGCTCTTCCTCGCGGCCCTCGCACTCGTGCCCTTGCCGGCGCTCTTCGCGATGTTGGTCGCTGCGCGTCGTCGTCGTGCGCCGCGCCGCGTGGCGGGCTTCCATCCACCCGCGGGCAACGCTACTCCCGACGCCTTGCGCCGCGCCTTCCGCTCGGCCATCGAGGAGCGGCTCGGCTTCGACGCGGCCGCCATCGCGCGCGCCGATGATGACGTCGCGCTCGTGTTGCGGCGCTATGGCGTGACGGCCGAGACGGCGGCGTCGGTGGCGGATCGACTCGCGGAACTCGATCGCGCCGCCTTCGGTGGCCCGGCCGCTCGCTTGGCGCGCGCCGATGGCCTCGCGGCGCTCTACGACGCGGTCGACAAGGAGGCGCTCGTGCGCGGGCGCACGCCGCGCATCAACGCCGCGGTGCCGATGGTCGCGCTCCTCATCGTCTGCTCGGCCGGCGCGGCGGCCGCACTCGATGCCGACACGGCCGATCAGGCCTTCGCACGCGGCGTCGAGGCATGGGACGCGCAGCGCGTCGATTCGGCCGTGATCGCATTCGCGGAGGCGACGACGCTCGCACCGCGCTCCGCCGAAGCCTGGGCCAACTACGGCGAGGCGTCATGGGCCGCGCGCGACACGGCCAGTGCCGCGGTCGGCTGGCAGCGCGCGCTGCGCCTCGATCCCGACGCGCGCGACGTGCGCGACCGGCTCACGCTGTTCGGCGTCACCAACGACGGCTGGATTGCGTGGGTGCCGCCGCTCAACGCCGATCACGCCGCGTGGATGCTCGGCGCGACATGGCTCATCGGATGGGCGCTGCTCTGGCTCGCAGTCACACGACCTGGCAGTGCGTTCCAGACGGTGGGACTCGGGCTGTTGCTCGCGAGCGGACTCTCCGCCGCACTCGCAGTCGAGGCCGCGCGACGCTCCGACGCGCGCTCGCTCGCCGTGGTGCGGGGCGGCGAGTCGCTCAAGGCCTTGGCAGCGCTGGGCGCCGAGGCCAGTGCACCGGTAGCGGGTGGCGAAGTGGCGCGCATCGTGGAGCGCGGCGAGGTGTGGACGCGCGTCGAACTCGATCTCGCCCGGTCGGGATGGATTGCCACTGAACGACTGCGGCCATTGACGTCGCGGTAACTTGCGTCGTGACCCGCATCGCCGTCCTCCCCAGCATCGTTGCCGACCAGATCGCCGCAGGCGAGGTGATCGAGCGGCCCGCGTCCGTGGCCAAGGAGTTGATCGAGAACGCCCTCGACGCGGGCGCGACGACCATCGACATCCACATCGAGGATGGCGGACGCACGCTCGTGAGCGTGGCCGACGACGGCTGCGGCATGGACCGCGACGACGCGCTGCTCGCGCTCAAGCGACATGCGACGTCGAAGATCCAGGTCGCGAGCGATCTCGTGGGCGTCGCGAGCTTCGGTTTCCGCGGCGAGGCGTTGCCCGCCATCGCGTCCATTTCGGAACTCGAACTCGAGACGGCGACCGATGACGGGGCCGGCTCGCGTGTGCGCAGCGCGTGGGGCGAGGTGGCGCTCGTCGAGGACATGGCGCGCCGTCGCGGGACCACGGTGGCCGTGCGCGGTCTCTTCTCGAACACGCCCGCGCGGCTCCGCTTCCTCAAGGGCTCGCGCTCGGAATGGCGCGCCCTCGCCGACCAGGTGACGACGATTGCCCTCACGCGGCGTGACGTGCGCCTCTCGCTCACGCACGACGGCAAGTCGGTGCTCGCGCTGCCGCCCGCGTCGTCCATGCGCGCGCGCATCGCGGCGGTCTGGGGCGGCAAGTACGCCGAGTCGTTCGTGGACGTGGACGACGTCTGGGGACCGACGCACGTGCGCGGCCTCGTGGAGCGGCCGGTCGATGTCGGCACACGCGCGCGCCGCGCGCATCTCGTCGTGAACGCCCGCGCGGTGCGCGACAACGGGCTCGTGCGTGCGGCGGAAACAGCCTATCGCTCGACGATTCCCGGCGGCGTGCGCCCGACGCTCTTCCTCGAGCTGACCGTGCCGGGTGAACTGGTCGACGTCAACGTGCATCCCGCCAAGGCCGAGGTGCGATTCCGCGATCGCTGGCCGGTCGAGCGTACCGTCGAGCAGGCCGTGCGACGCGCGCTCGGCACCGTCGACGCCGCGGCGGGCCTCGGCGCGCGTCAGTGGACCGGCATGTCGCTCGGTGAACTCGGCGCACCGGCGGTGGACACGTCGCTGCTCGTGCAGCCGGCACCGACGGCGGACATGCCGCTGTTCGGAACGCACGGCGCGAACGGCGTCGCGTCGCCGGCGAATGCGGATGGAAGCGCGAGCACGACGGCACCGACGCCGTCCGACGCGGGCTCAGCGCCGTACTCGCCCGACGAGATCTCCGTTCCCCCGCTCACCCAGCTTCGCCGCACCTGGATGATGTTCGAGCGCGAAGACGGCGTCGTCCTCATCGACCAGCACTCCGCGCACGAACGCGTGCTCTTCGAGGAGTTCATCGGCGCGCTCACGGGCGGCGGCGCGCCGGCGCAGCGCCTCCTCCTGCCGCTCACGCTGCACCTGGGCGGCGCCGAGGCCGATGCGTTCGAGGAGAACCGAGAGGCGCTCGAGAAGCTGGGTTACGAGATCGAGGGATTCGGCGCGCACACCTTGCTCGTGCGGTCGGTGCCGATGCCGCATCCGCGCTTCGATGCCGAACGCTGCTTGCGTGACACGCTCGACGCACTGACTGGCGATCGCGAAGCGGGAAGCGCGGCCAAGCACGAGCGGCTCGCGGCCACGATCGCCTGCAAGGCGGCCGTGAAGGCCGGCGACGCGCTCGCGCCCAGCGAGATGCGCGCCCTCTTCATCGCGCTTGCGCGCACCGTGCTCCCCGCGCACGACGTCCACGGGCGCGCCACGATCGTGCACCTCGGCTGGGATGAGCTCGAGCGCCGCTTTGGCCGACGCTAGCCTCGCGGTCATCACCGGGCCAACGGCGGCGGGCAAGTCGGCCATCGCGCTGGCGATCGCCGAGCGCGCCGGAGCGACGATCGTGAGCGCCGACTCGCGGCAGATCTACAGCGGCTTCGACATCGGCACCGCCAAACCGTCGCGCGAGGAGCGCACGCGGGTGCCGCACGAGGGCGTGGACGTCGCGCGCCCCGACGAACGGTGGAGCGCGGCGCGCTGGGCGGATGCAGCCACCGGCTGGATCGAGGCGGCGCACGCGAGCGGACGCCCCAGCATCGTCGTGGGCGGCACCGGATTCTACGTGCAATCGCTCGTGGCCCCGCTCGCCGCGGCGCCGGCACTCGATCCCGTGCGGCGCGCTGCGCTCGCGACGCTGCTCGCAGCGGTCAGCACGCCGGAACTCCGGCGCTGGACGACGCAGCTCGATCCCGCACGCGCGCACCTCGGACGCGCGCAACTCGTGCGCGCGGTCGAGACCGTGCTGCTCGCCGGTACGCGCCTCTCTGACAGCTTCGTGACGCCAAGTCGCGGCGCGCGATGGTCCGTGCGGTATCTTGTGGTGGATCCGGGACCGGTACTGGCCAACCGGATCGAACAGCGCGTGGATGCCATGCTGGCGGCGGGTTGGGTGGACGAAGTGCGGACGCTCATGTCCCGGGTCGGAGATGGCGTGGCCGCGTGGAACGCCTGCGGCTACGAAGCGCTGCGTGCGCACGCGGCGGGCACGGTGCCGCTCGCCGCCGCGCGGGAGCGGGTGATCATCGCGACGCGCCAGTACGCGAAGCGCCAACGGACGTGGATGCGGCACCAGCTGCCGGAGTCGGCCGTCACGCGGCTCGACCCCTCAGCGCCCGGCGCGATGGCGCGCGCCTGGGACTGGTATCGTGCGGGAGGCGTGGGATGAAGATCGGCATCACCTGTTACCCGACGTACGGCGGCTCCGGCGCCGTCGCGACCGAGCTCGGCATCGCGCTCGCGGCGCGCGGTCACGAGGTCCACTTCGTGACGTACAAGCAACCGTTCCGGCTCCCGAACTTCCTGCCCGGGATCTACTTCCACGAAGTGGACGTCGGTCGCTATCCGCTCTTCGAGTACCCGCCGTACGACCTCGCGCTCGCCGTCCGCATGCACGAGGTCGTGTTGAGCCACAAGCTCGACCTGCTCCACGTGCACTATGCCATTCCGCACGCCACGAGCGCCTGGATTGCGCGCGAGATGCTGCGCGAAAACGGGCACGACATCCCGATCGTGACGACGCTGCACGGCACCGACATCACGATCGTCGGACAGGACCCGTCGTTCCACGCGATCACCAAGTTCTCGATCGAGCGGTCCGACCGGATCACGGCGGTGTCGGAGTTCCTGCGCCTCGAAACGATCCGCGCCTTCGGCTGCACGCGTTGCGACGTGCAGGTGATTCCGAACTTCATCGACCCGAAGACGTTCGACCGGGAGAGTCACGGCACCGCGCTGCACGAGCAGCTGGGCGGCGGGCGGCGCGTGCTCATGCACATCTCGAACTTCCGCGCCGTCAAGCGCGTGAAGGACATCGTGCAGACGTTCGCCAAGGTGCGCGCGGCAGTGCCGAGCGTCCTCGTGATGGTGGGTGACGGTCCGGACCGCGGGCTGGCGGAGGAGGAAGCGCGCAAGCTGGGCGTCGAGTCCGATGTCTTCTTTCTGGGCAAGATCGACGCCGTCGCGCCGTTGCTCGCCGCCGCCGACCTCTTCCTCATTCCCACCGACCGCGAATCGTTCGGACTCTCCGCGCTCGAAGCGCAGGCGTCCGCGGTGCCCGTCATCGGCTACGACGTCGGCGGTCTCCCTGAAGTCGTGGTGCACGGCGTCACGGGCATGCTGCACACCGTCGGCGACATCGACGGCATGGCGCACTCAGCCATCGCGCTGCTCACCGACGACGTGCGTGCCCGCGCCATGGGTGCCGCCGCGGTTGCGCGCGCGCGCGCCAACTTCGACCAGGCCACGATCGTTGCCCGCTACGAGGCGCTCTACCAGGGCGCACTCGCCAACGCCTAGAGCCACACATGGACATCCTTCACGCCGTCGTCCTCGGAATCCTGCAGGGTCTCACCGAGTTCCTGCCCGTCTCGAGCTCGGCGCACCTCACGCTCGCCCCGTGGCTCCTCGGCTGGGAGGATCCGGGACTCGCCTTCGATGTCGCGCTGCATCTCGGTACGCTCGTGGCCATCCTCTGGTATTTCCGGAAGGAGTGGATGTCGCTTGCAGCCGCGTCGCTCGACATCGTGCGGACGCGGCGCATCGACGCACCGGAGAAGCGGCAGGTGGTGTACCTGATCGTCGCGACGATCCCCGGCGGCATTGCCGGGTTGCTGCTCAACAAGCTCGCCGAGGAGACGTTCCGCGCGCCGCAGTTGATCGCCAGTGCACTGATCGTGATGGGCATCGTGCTCTGGGTCGTGGATCGCTGGTCGGGTCAGGAGCGCTCGCTCGAGTCGATCGGCTGGAAGGACGCGCTGCTCATCGGATGCGCGCAGATGTTCGCCCTCATTCCCGGCGTCTCGCGCTCGGGCTCCACGATCACCGCAGGGCGCGCGCTCAAGCTCGACCGCCAGAGTGCCGCGGTCTTCTCCTTCCTCATGAGCATGCCGATCACGGCGGCGGCGGCCATCGTCAAGGTGCCGCACGCGCTGCGCGAGCACGGGCCGTCGGTGGCGCTCCTCGTCGGCATCGTCACGGCCGCGATCTCGAGTGCGCTCGCGATCAACGTGCTGCTGCGCTACGTGAGCAAGCACAGCTACGGCGTCTTCGCGCTCTATCGGCTCGCGCTGGGACTCGCGGTGCTCGGCATCGCCTTCGCGCGCGGCTAGCGCCGTGACCGCCGCGGCTGGGCTGCTGGCGGCCTACGATGGCGTGACGGCGGCAGCGCTCATGGCCCAAGCCGCCGTGCCGGCGCTCGAGCTGCATCACGAGCTCACCAGCACGCTCGATCGCGTCCACGTGTGCGCCGCAGAGGGCGCGGTCGCTGGTTCGGTGGTGGTGGCCAATCGGCAGACAGCGGGGCGCGGTCGGCATGGGCG
>JANYHJ010000209.1 GCA_025359135.1 Gemmatimonadota bacterium
AGCGGACCTCGCGGCGCGCGGCATCCGCGTCGAACTGCGCGCGATGGAGATGGGCGCCTTTCTCGCCGAGGCGCGTCGCTCGGACAAGCGCTTCGACCTCCTGCTCACGGGCATTCCCGGCGACCTCGCGCTCAGCCACCTCTCGGCGATGTTCGATGGCCGCGAAACCGGTGGCCCGCTTGACTACGCGGGCTTCCATCAACCCGAACTGAGCGCCGCCTTCGCGCACGTGCGCGGGGCCGCGAGCGGCCCCGCGCAGGCCGCGGCGTGGCGTGACGTACTCGCACGCCTGGCGCGCGACGAACCGGTGGCGTGGCTCGTGCACGCGCGCGGTGTCCAGGGACTGGCGCGACGCGTCGGCGGCGTCACCATGGACCTTCGCGGGGAGCTGCCCACCGTGGCAGCATGGACGCGGGGGGCCGCGCCGTGATCCTCTTCCGCGATCTCGCCGCACTCGAAGCACGACGCGCCCTCGTGCGCGGCCCACTCGCGCCGTTGGCCGACAGCCTCGCGGCGGAGCTCGCACCGTGGCATCAGCGGCCGCCCGCGATCGACGTGCGCAAGGCGCGCCTCACAAGGCAGGGCGGACGCTGCGCGGCCGACCAGACCGTGCTCACCTTCGATCCAGCCTCGCCGCATCGTCACCGCTGTCCGCGCTGCGGTCGCTGGTGGACGGGTGACGACCACGACGGCTACTGGGTCTACGGCTACCACCTCTGGTGGGCCGAGCGTGCCACGCACGCGGCGCTCCTCTTCGCGCTGCGCGGGAACGCCGCGCATCAGGCACTCGCTGCGCACATGCTGCGTGCGGCAACCGCGCAGTACGCCGGGTGGCCGAATCGCGACAACGTGCTCGGGCCGTCGCGTCCCTTCTTCTCCACCTACCTGGAGAGCCTCTGGCTGCTGCAGCTTGCCGAAGCGCTGGCTCTGCTCGAGCTGGTGGATGGCGCAGATGCTGCCCTCAGGTCGGCGGTGCGCACCGGGCTGCTCGCCCCGAGCCGGGCCCTCATTGCCAGCTATCCGGAGGGCGACTCCAACCGGCAGGCGTGGAATTCCAGCGCGATCGCGGCGGCGTCGCTGCTGCTTGGCGACCGCGCGGCGGCAGAGCGTGCCATCGCGGGACCCGACGGCATCGCGGGACTGCTCGAGCGCGGGCTCCTCAGTGACGGATCGTGGTACGAAGGCGAGAACTACCACCAGTTCGCCTGGCGTGGCCTCTGGTTCGGTGTCCAGATCGCGGAGCATGCCGGAATCGCGCTCGATCACGAACTTGTCGAGCGGTTCGAACGCGGTGCGCGCGTGCTCGTGCGCACGCTCATGCCCGACCTCACGGTGCCGTCCCGGCGCGATGCGCCGCATCGCGTCTCGCTCCGCCAATGGCGCTACGCCGAACTGCTCGAGCTGGCGCTCGCGCGCACGCCCGACGACGCGCTGCTGCGCGGGGCGCTCCAGCGCCTCTACGCGCGTGATCTCATCCACGGCGACACGGGACGCTTCCGTTCGACTGGCGAGGCCGAGCGCAACGAACCCGCGACGCGCCTCACCCGAGCGGACCTCTCGTGGAAGGGGCTTGGCTGCGCCTTGCCGGAATTGCCGGTCGGTCCGCCAACCCCGGCCGAGTCGGTCCTCCTCCCCGCGCAGGGCCTCGCCATCATCCGGCGACAGCGCGGCATGGCATTCGTCGCCCTCGACTACGGCAATCCCGGCGGTGGACACGGTCATCCCGATCGGCTCAACGTTCTCCTCGCGCACGGCACCACCCGCTGGCTCGATGACATGGGTGCGGGTTCGTACACGTCGGCGGACCTCTTCTGGTACCGCAGCTCGCTCGCGCACAACGCACCGCTGGTCGACGGGCGCACGCAGCGGAGCGTCAGCGGCGAGCTGCTCGCGTGGGACGAGCGTGGTGACGCGGGCTGGGTGAGCGCGCAGGCGGGGGAGCTGGCGCCGGGGGTCACGATGCGCCGCAGTGTGATCGTCATGGACGGCTACCTCGTCGACGAACTGCAGTGGAGCGCTGAGGATCCGGTGGCGGTCGACCTGCCGCTCCACGCCGACGGCACCTTCAGTCCCGCGTTGCCCTGGCAGACCACCGATCTCGCGCTGCCCTCCGACGCGGACGCGGGCTTCGACTTCCTGCATCACGTCGAGGCCGCCGCATGGCCGATCGGCGGATCACCCGTGCTCCACGCCGCGCGCGGAACGGCGCGCGCCACCGTGCGCCTCCTCCTGCCCGAGGGCGCGATGCTCTGGCGTGCCGACGCGCCCGGCGCATCCGGCGAAGGCACGCGTCGCTTTCACGTCGTGCGTGCGCATGCCCGTGAAGGCGCGATCGTCGCGGTCTGGGACTGGAGCGGCGACGTCGTCCGCGATGTCGCACGTGATGGATCGCGACTCGTCGTGCACCTCGGCGGCACGGACCTGCACGCGCATGCACGCAGCGCCGAGGGGTGGCAAGTCGAGATGCGAACCGGCTCGGCGCGCTCGACGCTCGAGCTTCGCGGGCGTGCTGACCTGCATCGGCCCGAGCGAAACGAGGGAGCCGCGGTTGATGCCGGGAGTGGTCCCGAGAGCAATGAGCCTTCATCCCTGGCGGTCGATGGTCCTCCAGGGCGAAGCAACAGACCTGCCGCTGCCATGGCCCTCGACGGAACGCCACGCCACCTCGCCCTCGCCGCGCCCGACTGGCGCTACACCGAGGACGACTGGACCACCGCCGGTTCGCCCACGGCGGACATCGCCCTCTCAACGGACCACGATGCCCTCCAGATCGTCGTCACCGTCACGAAGGACACGCCCACCTTCGCACCGCAGCGCAGCGACAATCCGCTCGACAACGAGCATCCCGACATCAACTCCGACGGCCTCCAACTTCACCTTCACTCCGCGTTGCTCGGCGAAGCCCGCTGGATCGTGGTGCCAGATGGAGCGCACGGCGCGCGCATCACGGCCCGCACGCCTGCAGCGCAGCACCTCACCCTGCGCGCCGTCAGCGTGGCAGTCACACCTACCGGCTGGACCGCCACGCTGTCGCTCGCGCTCGATCCCGACACGCGGGCACGCTTCCACCTCGCGGTGCTCGTCAACGAGATTGCACCGGATCGCGAGCGGCGGCGTGGCCAGCTCGTGATGGGCGGCGCGCGCGACCGGCGCGCCTACCTGGTCGGTGATCGCCACGACCTCTCGACCGCTCCCGTTTTCCGCTTCACAGATGCCTGACCCGCTGCTCGACCGCGTGCGCGTGGTGCTGCTCGAACCCCTGGACCCGGTGAACATCGGTGCCACGGTGCGCGTGATGAAGAACATGGGGTTCGGCGACCTGCGCCTCGTGCGACCGGTCGCCTACGACCCGTGGCGCATCGAGGGCATCGCCCATGGCACGCGCGACATCGTCGAGCGCATCCGCCATCACGACACGCTCGAGGACGCCCTCGCTGACTGCGTGCGCGTCGCCGCATTCGCGGGCAAGCGGCGCGCCGCCAAGTGGATCGTCCAAGCACCACGCGAGGCCGCACCGGACCTCCTGGCACACGCGGAGCATGGCCCGGTCGCCATTCTCTTTGGTCGCGAGGACTGGGGACTGCCGAAGGAAGCGCTCGATCAGGCGCACATCACCGTGCACATCCCCACCACCGAACACGCCTCGCTCAACCTCGCGCAAGCGGTCATGGTGGCGCTCTACGAGCTGCACCTCGCCGCGGGTGACGCCACGCGTACGCTCGCGCCACCGCGCAAGGACGCGCCGCCTGCGACCAACGAGCAGTTCGCGCAGCTCTATGCCGACGCCGAACGCGCGCTCGAGACGATCAACTTCTTCAAGACGCGCCATCCCGGCCACGTCATGCGCACGGTCCGCTCGCTCACATACCGCAGCAATCCGGACTCGCGCGAGGTCCAGCTGCTGCGCGCCATGAGCATCGAAGTGCTGCGCGCCTTCGAGCGTGCCACGATGCTCGCAAGGCGTGCGGGTGCCGAGGAGGCGCGCCGCGAACAGACGGGCGAGCCGACCGCGCCCGCGTGAGTGACGACGCCGCCGCGCGTGCGGCACGCCTCATCCCGGGCGGCGCGAGCACCGGGAGCAAGCGTCCGTCCGCGCTCTGGGGCGATGACGCCACGGATCTGCCCACGCACTTCGTGCGCGCACACGGCTGCCGCGTCACCCTCGCCGACGGACGCGAGCTGATCGACCTCACCATGGCGCTAGGCAGCGTGGCCTTGGGCTACGCGCACCCCGAGGTCACCGAACGCATGACGGAGGCGCTGCGCAACGGGCCCGTGAGCGCGCTCGTGCACCCGCTCGAGGGACTCCTCGCAGAGCGACTGTGCGATGTCATCCCCTGCGCCGAGCAGGTGCGCTTTCTCAAGACCGGCGCCGAAGGCGTGGCCGCCGCGCTGCGCATTGCGCGCACCGCCACTGGCCGCTCGCACGTCGTGGCCAGTGGGTACTTCGGTTGGCTCGACTGGTCGAGCGATGCAGGGGGAGTGCCGTCGGGCGCGCGCGCCGACGTGACGCGCACGCCGCCCAATGACGTGGCCGCACTCGAGCGCGCAGCCAGCGAACACGCGCACGATCTCGCCGCCATCGTGATCGAGCCCGTCGTCGACCACGCGCCCGATCCACCCTGGCTCGCGCGTGCCCGTGCCCTCACCACGCAACTCGGCGCCGTGCTCATCTTCGACGAGATCAAGACCGGCGTGCGGACGCATCTGGGTGGCTATCAGGTGGTGGCGGGAGTCACGCCCGACGTCGCCGTGTTCGGCAAGGCACTGTCAAACGGCGCGTCACTCGCTGCCGTCGTCGGTAGGCGTTCCGTCATGGAGGCCGCGTCGCGCACCTGGATTTCGAGCACGCTCGCCGGTGAGGCGAGCGCGCTGGCCGCAGCCTGCGCTGTGCTCGACGTCGCCGAGCGCGAACGGCTTCCCGAGCGACTCGCGCACGCTGGCCTTCGGCTCGCGAACGCTGCCCGCGAGGCCCTCGCCAAGGTCGAAGGGGCCACGGTGCAGGGCATCGCCCCCATGTTCGCGATCCACTTCGCGCTCGAGGCCCAACAGCGCGCGTGGCTGGCCGCGCTCGTGCGCCACGGTGTCATCGCCAAGCGTGGCGCCTACAACTTCACCGCGTTGGCCCACGATGACGCGACCTGCGCCCAGGTCGAGCGTGCATTTCACGCGGCGGCGGCCGAGATTCCGCGATCATGAGCGAACCGCTCGCGGGCACCGAGCCCCTCATCGACGTGCATGCCCACTTTCATTGGGCGGGCACCGCACGCGCCGACGGTGGGCGCGTCAACGCACGGCGTCTCGAGGCCGGCGATCGGATCGGCATCCGCTGTCACGTCGCCTCGATTCTTGGCACGTGGGGCCACCGCTCGCCCACCTACTTCAGTTCGCCTGCGGACGTGCGCGCGGGGAATGACGCGATGTACGCGCTCGCTCACGCGCACCCGGATCGCGTCCGCGCCTGGGTCCACGTCAACCCGAACGAACAAGCGGCCGCGCTGCGCGAGATCCAACGTGGCATCGCTGCCGGAGCGATCGGCATCAAGATCGCGGCGGCGCGGCGCGCCGACGACCCGCTGCTTGATCCCATCGCGGAGTTTGCCGCGGAGAATCACCTGCCGATTCTCCATCACCTCTGGCAGCACCGCACGCGTCACTGGCCCGGACAGGATATCTCCGATGGCGCCGACTATGCGCGCCTCGCCGCGCGCCATCCTCGCACGACCTTCGTGGCCGCGCACATCGGTGGCGGCGGCGACTGGCAGCACTCACTGCCGGCCGTTGCCGAGACGCCGAACATCGTCTTCGACCTGAGCGGCTCGGGCATCGATCGCGGCATGCTCGAACGCTGCCTGCAGTGGCTCGGACCCTCACGCCTCCTCTGGGCAGCAGACCTCACGCTTGATACCGGACTCACCAAGTTGCGTGCGCTCGAACACCTGGGACTCGCGCGCGATGACCTCGCGCTGATTCGCTGGCGAAACGCCGTGCGCATCTTTCCACCGGGCGCGTTTCCCGTGCTCGGTCCCGAGGAGGCGCGATGACGCGCGTTGACGTGCATGCCTGGATCGGCGGCTACCCCTGGCGGCATCTCCCGTCGCACGATGCGCAGTCACTGCGCGACGCCATCGAGCGGGAAGCGATCGCGGGCGCCTGGGTCGGGCACCTGCCGAGTGCCTGGTGGCGCGACCCCGCGCCCGGCAATCGCGAACTCGCAAGCGCACTGGCCCCGCATGCGGGCGTGCTGAAGCCGGCGCCGTGCATTCGTCCCGACTGGCCCCGCTGGCGCGACGAACTCGCGTTCGCGCTCGATCACGGCGCACCCGCCGTGCGCGCCTACCCCACCCTCGCCGGCCTCGGCCCCGACCACGCCGCCTGGCTCGAGCTCGGTCACGCTGTGGCTGAAGCGGGCATGGTGCTCGTGCTCACGCAGCGCTTCGAGGACATGCGCCAGCGGCACGCGCTCGATGTCGCCGGCGACCTCACCGCAGCGCACGTGCGCGCGCTCGCGCGTGGCACGCGTGCGCACGTCGTGGTTGGCGCAGCCAATCGCACGATGATCGAGGAGACGCACTTCGGACTCACGGCGGCGGAGCAGGAGCGAGTCTGGTACGACATGAGCTGGCTCTGGGGGCCACCCGACGATGAGCTCGCCGTGCTGCTCACGACCATCGGCGCCAACCGTTTCGTCGAGGGAAGCGGGTGGCCGCTTCGCCTGCCTGAGCAGCTGCGAGCGGCGCGGGAACTCCTCCCGACGGCGCCTGAGCGCGCCGAATTCGTCGCGGCCGGGACGCTCGTTCGGCTCGCGCAGAAAACGTCGTCAATAGCGCCGCCGTTGTAACCGCGCAAAAGAACGCACGGGCTTGAGGTAAGTCGCGTCGTGGCTTGGAGGTGCGCCTTGCTTCCTGACACGCATGCCCACAATTTTGGTGCCTTGTGCGGGACCGCGGAGAAACACTTCGCGCGATGCAAGCTCGATTCACGTTCAACGACATGTGCGGCGCCCGCGTGGTGCCAGCACATCTCACCCCTGATCCATGACGCCAAGCTGGAGGAAGTGGGCGGTCGTACCCGGCCTGATGGCCGCTGTCGTCGTCGCCACTGCCCTGACTGCCTCGCGTGCGCACGCCCAGACGAGCGCCCCGGCCGCAGCCGACACGACGACCAAGGTCAATGCGCCGCGCGGCCCTTGGGGCTACAGCGGCGCGTCGTCTGTGCAGGGGTATTCGCCGGTGCAGCCGATCAAGTTCCCGCATCCGGTGCACGTCCAGCAGGCCAAGATGAATTGCCAGTACTGTCACTTCTCGGCCAACAAGTCACCCGATCCCGGCTTGCCCGCGGTCGGCACCTGCATGGGCTGTCACCAGATCGTGAAGACGACGAGCCCCGAAATCCAGAAGCTCACCAAGTACTGGACCGACAAGAAGCCGGTGCCGTGGGTGCGCATTCATCGCGTTCCGAAGTACGTGCACTTCCCGCACATGCGTCACGTCAACGCGGGCGTCACCTGCCAGAATTGCCACGGCCAGGTGCAGAAGATGCCGCAGGTCTTCCAGTACGCGTCGCTCAACATGGGCTGGTGCGTGAGCTGCCATGTGAATGGCTACGACCCGGCCAAGGGACAGGAAGCCTCGGGCTACACCAAGTCGGGCAACAGCTGGGTGCTCGCGAGCACGTCGCTCTCGTCGCAGCCTGCGGGCGGACTGCTCGTCGCCGACGCGAAGGCGCAGGCCGCCTCGCCGGCCTCCGCGCCCCTCGCGGCGCCCATCGGCCTGAAGAAGGCGCGGTACGATTGCGCCAGCTGTCACTACTGATGCCCCGCCTGATCACCGACCGTCCGATCTTCGCCCCCGGACAGTCGCCTGCATGCCGAGTCGAGGAAGCGACTGCATGAGTGCTGAAATCGAGTCCGCCGGCGTCAAGCGCCGCAATTTCCTGAAGGTTCTCGGAGCCACGAGCGCCGTCGTGCCGCTCGTTGGCTGCGACTCCGATGGAATCCAGCGCCTGATCCCCTACGTCGTCTCGCCGGACCAGACGGTGCCCGGCGTCTCGTCGTACTACGCGTCAGTCTGCCGCGAATGCGCGACCGGCTGTGGCATCATTGCCGAAACGCGCGACGGCCGCACGACCAAGCTCGAGGGCAATCCCGAACATCCGGTCAACAAGGGCGCCCTCTGCGGCCGTGGCCAGAGCGCGGTGCAGGGCCTCTACAATCCCGACCGCTTCCGCACGCCGATGATCCGGCAGAACGGACAGCTTGTCGCCACCACGTGGGACAGGGCGCTGCAGCTCTTCTCGCAGAAGCTCGGCGAGACGCGCTCCAAGGGCGAGGCGGGCAAGGCGGTCTTCGTCAACCAACACGAGGTCGGTTCCTTCCCGGGCTTCCTCGACCAGTGGCTCGCGGCGTTCGGCATGCCGGCGCACCTGTCGTACGATGCCGAGGCCGACCTGCCCGCGATCACCGCGCACAAGCAGGTCTATGGCGCGGCGTGGCCGATGTTCGACTTCGGCAAGGCGTCGATCATCGTCTCCTTCAGCGCCGACTTCCTCGACAACTGGGGCATGTCGGTGCCGCAGCAGCTGGCCTGGGCCGATGCCCGCGGCCAGCTTGGGCAAGCGCCGCGCTTCGTCTACATCGGTCCGCGCCGCTCCCTTACCGGCCTCAACGCCGATGAGTGGATTGCCGCGAAGGCCGGCAGCGAACTCGCCATCGCGCAGTTCCTCGGCGGCAAGATCTCGGCCGATGCCGCTGCCACGGCGGCTGGCGTCAAGAAGGAACAGCTGGAGGCGCTCGCCAAGGACCTCAAGGGCAAGAGCAACTCGCTGCTCCTCGCGGGCGGCTTCGGGCCCAACGCGACCGAACTCTGCATCGCCGTGGCCGAGCTCAACAAGGCGATGGGCAACGTCGGCAACACGGTCCGTCCGTCGGAGGCCGCGAGCGGCTTCGACCGGATCACCGGTGGCGCCGACATGCGCGATCTCGCTGACAAGATGAAGGCGGGCGCTGTCTCGTTGTTCATGGTGCGCGGCGCGAATCCGGCGTACACCACGCCCAAGTCCGTCGGCTTCGCCGATGCGATGGGGAAGGCCGGCTTCAAGGTGTCGTTCTCGAGCTTCCCCGACGAGACGACCGCGCTCTGCGACCTCATCCTGCCGGACCATCACGCGCTCGAGCAGTGGGGCGACGCGGACGCCGGCAACGGCATGGTCGCGATCCAGCAGCCAACCATGGATGCGGTCTTCGACACGAAGGCGACGACCGATGTGCTGATCGCCGCCGCGCAGGGCGACCCGACCACCGCTGCCCGGTACAAGGAGAAGGATTTCCGCAGCTGGCTGCTGGCGCGTTTCCCCGGTGGCGCGCAGGCATTCGCCAAGGCGCTCGCCAAGGGCGTGACGTCGGGCAAGCCGGCCGTGTCGGGTCCCGCCGGTCGCACGCTCGGCGCCACGTCCAAGGCGACCGACGGCGGCAAGGGCGACTTCAGTCTGGTCGTCTATCCGTCGCCGTTGCTCGGCGATGGCCGCGGCGCCAACAAGCCGTGGCTGCAGGAGCTGCCCGATCCCGTTTCCAAGATCTGTTGGCAGTCGTGGGTCGAGATTCATCCGCTCACCGCCAGAAGGATGGGCGTCGAACGCGGCGATCATCTCACCGTCACGACGGCCGCGGGTTCCGTGACCGCGCCCGCGTGGCCGTACCTCGGTGTTCGCGAAGACACCGTGGCCATCGCGCTGGGTCAGGGCCACACCGCGTACGGACGCTACGCCAAGGGCATCGGCGTCAACGCGCTCGACGCCATTGCTGGTGAGGAGAAGTCAGGCGCGCTCGCACTTGGCGGTCTCAAGGCGTCGGTGAGCAAGGCGGGCGGGCATTCGGACCTCGTCACGACCGAGGGTTCGGCGCGCCAGCATGGCCGCGGCATCGCACGCGCGATCCCCGTGGCCGAACTCGCGAACCTCGAGAAGCCGAGCTTCCGCGGCGAGCCGATGCCCAAGGAGCACGAGGCCGAGGGCAAGAAGGAAGAGACGCACGGAGGCAAGGTCGGCGTCGCGCCGATCGTCGGTGCGTTCGGTGGCGAGGAGCAGGTGGCCGGCAACCCGGACCAGCGCTTCGGGAGGGGATTGCGCAGCCCGGTCGCGGCTGACGCGCAGGGTGAACTGGCCGACTCGTCCGCCAAGGACAAGGGGATGTACAGCCAGTCGCATCCGACCGGCATGGCCAAGCGCCGCTGGGCGATGACCGTCGACCTCGCGCGCTGCACCGGCTGCTCGGCCTGCGTCACGGCGTGCTACGCCGAGAACAACATTCCGACGGTGGGCGCGCCGTGGCAGGGTCGCACGCTCAACCCGATGGGCGGCTACGACGATCGTCCGGGCGCGAACATCCTCAAGGGCCGCGAGATGTCGTGGCTGCGCCTCGAGCGCTACTTCGAGGGCGGGGAAGACGGCTCGAGCGACTTCGAGGTGCGCTTCACCCCGATGATGTGCCAGCACTGCGGCAACGCGCCGTGCGAGCCCGTCTGTCCGGTGTACGCCACGTACCACGCGCCCGATGGCCTCAACGTGCAGGTCTACAACCGCTGCGTCGGCACCCGCTACTGCAGCAACAACTGCCCGTACAAGGTCCGCTACTTCAACTGGTTCGGCTTCGGCGAACCGGATCGCCGTCAGTACGCCTTCCCCGAGCCGATGAACTGGCAGCTCAACCCGGATGTCACCGTCCGCGGCAAGGGCGTGATGGAGAAGTGCACTTTCTGCGTGCAGCGCATCCGCGAGGCCGAGAGCCGGGCGGCACTCGAGCATCGTCCGCTCGAGGGCGACGAGTTCACGACGGCCTGCGCGTCGGCCTGCCCGTCGCGCGCCATCACCTTCGGTGACGCGGCCGACGATGCCTGGACGGTCTCGCGCATCGCGGCCAACGACGCGCGCAGCTATCACGTGTTCGAGGAACTCAACACCTATACCGCGGTGGTCTACTTGCAGCGAGTCAACCACACGGGCGCTGCTGTCGCGACCGTCGCGAAGGCGGGGGAGCACTAGCCCATGGCCACGATGGCTGAACCGGTCGGTCCCATGCGGCCGAACATCGCGTCCGCGGACGTCCAGCTCCCGGCGATCAAGACGTTCGAGCAGGTCGACGAAGAGATTGCCAACACGCTCAAGCCGACCAAGGCCTGGTTCCTCGGACTCATGGTCGCGGTCGGCTGCATGCTCCTTGGCGCGTCGGCGTGGACCTTCCAGGTCTACGCGGGCCTCGGCAACGCGGGCTACGTGCCGCCCGTGATGTGGGGCGTCTACATCATCACCTTCGTGTTCTGGGTCGGTATCGGCCACGCCGGTACGCTCATCTCGGCCATTCTCTATCTCTTCCGGGCCGGCTTCCGCACCACGATCTACCGCGCGTCGGAAGCGATGACGGTGTTCGCGGTCATGACGGCGGGCCTCTTCCCGATCATCCACATCGGACGCCCGTGGAAGTTCTTCTGGCTCATTCCGTATCCGAACTGGCGGTTGCTCTGGCCGAACTTCAAGAGCCCGCTCGTCTGGGACGTCTTCGCGATCTCGACCTACCTCACGATCTCGACGACCTTCCTCTACATCGGCCTCATTCCCGACATCGCGGTGATCCGCGACCGGGAGAAGAACCCGACGCGCAAGTTCATCCTCAGCATCCTCTCGCTCGGCTGGAAGAACACCGACCGTGAGTGGCGGCACTTCACCCGCGCGTACCTGTTCCTCGCCGCGTTCAGCACGCCGCTCGTGCTCTCGGTGCACTCGGTCGTGTCGTTCGACTTCGCGATGGCGCTGACCCCGGGGTGGCACGCGACGATCTTCCCGCCCTACTTCGTGGCTGGCGCCATCTTCTCCGGCTTCGCGATGGTCTGGACGATCCTCATCCCGATCCGGAAGTGGTGGAAGCTCGAGCACTACGTCACGCTCAACCACCTCGACGCGACCGCCAAGGTGGTGCTCTTCACCTCGCTGGTGGTCGGCTGCGCGTACCTGGTCGAGTTCTGGGTCGCGTGGTACTCGGGCGTGAAGCCGGAGCAGGACTACTTCTTCAACCGCGTCTTCGGTGAGTGGTGGTGGGCGGCCTGGATCATGCTGATCTGCAACATGGTGCTGCCGCTCTCGCTCTTCTCGCAGAAGTTGCGACGCAACACGGCCTGGCTCTTCATCCTCTCGATCTTCATCAACATCGGGATGTGGTTCGAGCGCTTCGTCATCGTCGTGCCATCGCTCTCGCACGAGTTCGAGCCGTGGCAGTGGACCACGTACGTGCCGAGCTGGATCGACATGTCGTTCCTCGTGGGCTCGTTCGGCTGGTTCTTCATGTGGTTCCTGCTCTTCATCAAGCAGCTGCCCGTGATGGCCATCATCGAGGTCAAGGAAATCGTGCCGGCGCGTCGCGCGGCGGCCGGTCAGGGAGGACACCACTGATGCCGGGCCTCGTCGCGAACTTCCGCGAACTCGACCGCACCGTGTCGGCCGTCAAGGAGCTCCAGCGCCGCAAGCTGGGCAACCTCACGGTCTACTCGCCCACGATCCATCATGAACTCGAGGACGCCATCGAGGCGCCGCCGAGCCCGGTGCGTCGCTTCACGCTCATCGGCGGCCTCTGCGGCGTCACGATGGGCTACTGGATGGCCATCTGGACGTCGGACTACTGGCCGCTCGTCGTCGGCGGCAAGGCGGTCGCGAGCTGGATCCCGTACACCATCATCGGCTTCGAGATGATGGTCATGGTCGGCGCCCTCTCGACCGTCTTCGGCATGTTCATCACCTCGCGCATCCCGAAGCTCGTCGTCGACGTGGCCTTCGACCCGCGCTACACCAACGGCGACTACGGCATCTTCGTCGACTGCCCACCCGAGAAGGAGAAGGACGCCGAGGGACTGTTCCGCCAGCACGGCGCCACGGAGGTGCGGCATGCCCGCTAGCCTCTCGCGCGCCACGCTCGTGCGCGGCGTCGCCCTCGCAGCGCTGGTGCCCGCCCTCACCGCCTGCGACTGGTTCACCACCTTCCGCTACCAGCCCAAGCTGGATACGTGGGAGAACATGGCCATCTCGCCGGACACGTCGATCAAGTACTACTGGCCGAAGAAGAGCTTCATCGGTCCGAACTGGTCGCAGCGCGAGGACGCCAACACGCCGCTCATCTCGCGCGGCCAGCCGATGTACTCGGTGCCGATCACGGGCACCGTGATGCCGTACTTCCAGATCTCGAACACGGCCGTCCCCGGCGTCATCGACTCGATCGGCAATGCGCTCGTCAACCCGACGCCGCCCAGCGATTCATCGCTCGCGCTCGGGCGCCGCTACTTCCAGATCAATTGCGCCGTCTGCCACGGCGACGACGGGCAGGGCACCAAGAACCTCGTCGTGGCCAAGTACGGACTCGGCATCAACATCGTCGGTGACGGCACCAAGGCCCGCTCCGACGGCTACATCTTCGGCATGATGCGCAACGGTCGCGGCCTGATGCCGAGCTACAACCGCATCGAGGAAGCCGAGCGCTGGCACGTCGTCAACTACGTGCGCGGCCTGCAGGGCAAGCTCGGGCATGAGGTCGAGAAGGGTCCGGTCGGCTTCCCCGGGCAGACCGGCACGGCGCTGCCTGGCTACACCACGCTCGGGCCGACGCGGCCCGTGCCGTTTGCGAAGCCCGGTCACGCGACCGGCATGGACGTCCGGGGCGACGAAGCGGCCGCCGCGGGCACGAAGAAGGGAGGTGCCAAGTGAGCGGCGGACACGACCACGTGCCATCGCGCCAGGAACTGGCGGCGATGGCGACCAAGCCCCTCCCGGGCAACCTGCGCACCATCTCGCTGATCATGGCGGCCGTGGGCTTCGCCGTCTTCATCTATGGCGCCGCGACGGGACAGGATCGCGCGTGGCAGGCGTTCCAGTTCAACTGGATGTTCTTCTGGACCATTTCCGCGGCCAGTGTCGCCTTCGCTGCCGTGCAGCGCATCACCACGGCGCGCTGGTCGCGCTCGGTGGTGCGGCTGCTCGAAGGCATGGTCGCCTTCCTGCCGGTCGCCGTGGTGCTACTCGCGGTCACGCTGCTCTTCGGGCTCGACCACATCTTCCCGTGGGCCACCAACCCGCCGCACGGACACGAGAAGGCGCTCTGGCTGGCCAAGTCGTTCCTGATTCCGCGCGACCTGTTCTTCGCCGCGGGCTTTGCCGCCCTGTCGCTCTGGTTCGTCTACAACTCGGTGCGCCTCGACGTCGCCATCCTGCCCGAGTCGGGGCTGGCGTGGGCCAAGGGCCTCCGCGAGAAGATGCGCGCCGGCTTCGGGCACGAACGTCGCGAGCTGCACACCCAGCACTCGATCCAGGGCAAGATCGCCGTCGCCCTGGTCATCATGTTCGGGTTCGGCACCGTCGCGCTCGCCTGGGACCTCTCGATGTCGGCCGACGTGCACTTCCAGTCGACGATGTACGGCTGGCAGGTCATGATGGGTGGCTGGGTCGTGATGCTGATGGTGTTCTCGATCCTTGCGCGCGAGTTCCGCGACCTGATGGGCGCCGGCGAGATCATCGGCGAACAGCAGCTCCACGACATCGGCAAGCTCTGTTTCGCCTTCACCGCGTTCTGGGGCTACCTGACCTTCAGCCAGTACCTCGTCATCTGGTACGGCAACTGGGCCGAGGAGACGCACTTCTTCAACCTGCGCCTCTCGGGCGTGTGGAAGTCGCTCACCCTCGCGACCGCCACGCTCATGTTCCTGCCGTTCTTCGGCCTCATGGGCAAGTATCCGAAGCTCTGGACGCCGACGATGTACATCTTCGCGTTCTCGAGCATCCTCGGCCTCTGGATCCACCGCTACATCGAGATCTATCCCTCGATCTACGGCGAGATCGACCACCTGCCTTTCGGACTCTTCGAGATCGCGCTCTTCGTCGGCTTCCTCGGACTCTGGGGCTGGAGCTACACCAGCTTCATGGATGCCTTCCCGAAGGTGCGCGTCTTCATGATGACGTCGGAGTACCGCGACGAAGTGCAGATCCCGGTCGACGCCGAGACGATGGAGCCCCTCCCCGCGCACGAGTAGCTCCCGGAGGGGTCAGCCGAGCGCGAACGACCGCAGCTGCGCCAACGGCAGCGTGCCACTCGCACGCGCCACTTCACGCCCGCCCACGAACCGCACCACCGTCGGAATGTTCGCGATGCGGAACGACTGACCGGTCGCGGGTGACCGGTCGGTGTCGAGTTTGACGATCAGCACTTGCCCGGACAGTTCGCGCGCGATCTCATCGACGGCCGGCGCCATCATCTTGCACGGACCACACCAGTCGGCGTAGAAATCCACCACCACGGGCACCTCGCTTTCGGCGATGGTTCGCGCGAAGGTCGTGTCGTCGAGCTTGAGCGGCCGGTCGAGCAGCATCGGCTTCTGGCAGGCGCCGCACTTCGGACGGTCCGAAAAGCGCGTCGCGTCCACGCGATTCCATGACTCGCACCACTGACAACGGATCGTCACGTGGCGGAGTGGAGGGGCACTGGTTGTCATGGGGGAGCCTTCAGGGGAGTCTCCCTGTATATTACTCGGCACTGTTGCACGGGGCGGTAGCTCAGTTGGGAGAGCACCTGCTTTGCAAGCAGGGGGTCAGGGGTTCGATCCCCCTCCGCTCCACTCCACGTCCGACCTTTCACCGACCGCAAAGCGCACATGACCGCGACCGTGACTGGCCGCCTTCCGCAGGTGGGGGAGCAGGCTACCGACTTCACCCTTCCGTCCACCTCCGGCGAGAAGGTCACGCTTTCGCAGTTCCGCGGGAAGCAGCACGTGCTGCTCGCGTTCTTCCCGATGGCATTCACGTCGACCTGCACCGCCGAGCTCTGCGCCTTCTCCGAGGACCTCGGCCAGTTCGAGGGCAGTGACGTCGCCGTCTTCGGCGTCTCCGTCGACGCGCTGCCCTCCCTCAAGGCGTTCAAGAAGCAGGAGCAACTCAAGGAGGAGCTCCTGTCCGACTTCAAGCGCGAAGTCGTCGGACCCTGGGGCCTGCTGTTCGCCGACACCTTCTTCTCGAATCGGGCCTACGTGCTCATCGACAAGGGCGGCATCGTGCGCTGGGTCCACGTCGAGGCGACGCCAGGCACCAGGCGCGAGAACGCCGAAGTGCTCGCGCAGATCGCCAAGCTCGGCTGAGCTGACGCGTGTCCGAGCCGGTCGATCGCCTCGCGTTCGACGACATGGTGGCACTCGGCGCGCTTGACGGAACGTCCTTTGCACCCGTCGATCCGCGCTGGCTCGACGTTCCCGGATACTGGGACGGCGTGCGCGTTGCTGGACACGCGTTCAAGCCGGGCTACACGGTGGCGGTGCTCGACGCCGACGCACGGGCGATTCCGTTCAAGCTGACGTCGCGGCGCGGTACGCCGGCCGATCTCGTCGCCGAGTACCGGCTCGGCAACGGCATGACGGCCACCGAAGTCCGCTCCGTGCATCCGGGTGGCGTCTTCGTCTCCGAGTGGCGACTGCGTGCGCTCAAGCCAGCCACCGTGCACCTCGTGGCGTGGACGCTTGCCCCCGCGGCCGACGTCGTGCCCGGCAGCGTGACCTTCGTCGGCGCGCTCGACTGGATGCGCGCGAACGGAGGGCCGGCCTGCTCGCTCGCCATTCTTGGCGAAACCACCAGTTGGGCCGCGTGCCCCGCGGGTGACCTCGATGTCGCGCCTCGCTGGGACGACACGCCCCTGCCGCAGCTCTGGGCCGCCGAGCGCCTGCCAAGCGGACGGCGCGCGCCGCACCGTCCCTCGGAGTGCTGGTGGTGCTTCGCCGTGCATCGCCGCCTCCGCGTCAGCGATGCCGGCGGCGCCACCACGTTCGCGCTGCGTGTCGTCGACGGCACGGCGACCGAGTCGGCGCCGGTGCTCGCGCCTGGCGCCACGCTCGCCGGGGCGAGCCGTGCCGCGTGGAATGCGGTGCTCGCGCAGGTGCCACGCCTCGAATGCAGCGATCCGTTTGTCGAAGTGGCCTGGTTCAGGCGTTGGGGCGGACTCTGGCAGCACGCGGAGCGCGCGTCGGGTGACGCCACGCTCTTGAGCGTACGCGAGGGCAGTGCGCAGCCCGTGCGACTGCGCACCATTCCGGCGGTCGCACGCGAGCTGGCCTGGATCGACCCAGCGCGCGCACGACGACTCGTGCTGCATGCGCTCGCTCAGCGCGACCGCGACGGCTCCCTTCCAGCCATCGACGGCGCCAAGGGTGGCGCGCACACGGCGCCGACCGATTGGGGCGCCACGGTGCGCGCGCTCGACGAGATCGCGCCCGACGACTCATTCGTGCGCGCCGTCCATCCTGCGCTCGGCGAGCACCTCAACTGGATGCTCGATCAGGCGGAGCACGCCGTGGACGCGCAGGGCGGGGCCGACCGCTCTGTGCTCTGGGGCGTGGCCGCATGGCGCGCAGCCCGCTGGCTCGAGGATCAGTCGGAGCGATCTGGCCTGCCCGAGCAGGCAGGTCGTTGGCGCGAGTCCTCGGCGCGAGCCGGCGCGGTGGTCTCGCGCGCACTCGGTGACGTCGGCGTGCTGCGCGGACCACATCCGTCTTCGGCGCCGTCCTCGCTGCCGTTCGTCGCGCTGGGCACCGACATTCCCACTCGCGACCAGGCGACATCGCTGCTGCGCGCCCTCTTCGATCCCGCGCGCTACTGGACGCCGTATCCAGTGCCGGCCCGCGCGCTCGGCGACACGGACGCGCGGTGGCGTGCGGCCGAGACGCTGGGTGATCGCGATGAGCCCGATGCGGCGCGCGTGGTGCCATGGCTCACCTGCGCGATCGTCGATGCGCTGCTCGAACAGAGCGCCGAGACGCCGCCGTTGCGCGAGGAGATCGTGCACCTCGTGCGACGGTTCGTGCGCATGCACTTCGAGGCCGGCGACTTGCGACGCCCCGTCGCGTCGGCCGACTTCAACCCGCTCACGGGGGAACCGAGCGCAGTTCACGATGCGCGCGGCGACCAACGGACCTGGTTGGCCGACCTCCTGCTGCGCCTGGCCGTGGGGGTGCGGCCGCACGTCGGAGGCATCACCGTCGACCCGCTCCCGTTCGGATTCGAGCGGCTGCAGGTGAGTGAACTGCGCGTGCGCGGCCGCTTGCTCGACGTGCACGTCGGTACCGACACCTTCCGCGTGATCGCGGACGGCGTGGCGCACGAGGGCGTGCATGGCACGCCACTCGAGATTCCAGACCGCGCCTGATCAGTCGGCCGGCGTTCGGGATACCACGGTCTTCACCGTCACGCACGTTCGCGGCCAGGCCTCCCGCGGCGCGCGATCCAGTCGCGGCAATCGCAAACCCTCCCGAGATGGAGCGTGTCACATGACAGCGCCGCACCTCCGCCACCCACCCCTCGGTTCCGCATGATCGTTCGCCGACTGCTGTCCTGCCTGCTCGTCCTCGTCGCGGTCGGGTTCGCCCGCCCCCTCGCCGCCCAACAGGTCGACGTGGTCCGCGGACGCATCACGTCCCCCGAGAATCAGCCGGTCGAGGGAGCGCAGATCACCGTCACCACGATCTCCGGTTCGGTGAGTCGCGTGGCGCGCACCGACGAGAAGGGACGCTACATGATCACGGTGCCCGGCGGCGACGGCGACTACATGGTGCAGGTGGCCGCGATCGGCTTTCTCGCCAAGCGATTCGAGATCAAGCGCGTGGCCGACGAGGACATCCTTGTCGCGGACGCCAGGCTCAATCGCAACATCGCCGAGCTCGACGCCGTGCGCATCAACGCGCCGCGCGAGCGCGCCACGCGCAACGACAACAGCGCCGACATCGGTGGCGGTGACAAGCGCGTCGATCCGGGCCAGCTCACGGCCGACCAGATGGGCGACCTCGCGGCCATGGCCGCGTCCACCCCCGGCACGCTTCTCGTGCCCGGTGCCGACGGCGATCCCTCGGGCTTTTCCGTGCTCGGACTGGGCGCCGACCAGAACAGCACCACGCTCAACGGCCAGAACTTCGGCGCGAGCAACCTGCCGCGCGACGCACAGGTGAGCGGCGCACTCTCCACGTCGCCATACGACGTGTCGCGCGGCGGGTTCAGCGGCGGCAACTTCAACGTCCGCCCGCGCTCCGGCGCCAACTTCGTGCAGCGCGGCTCGAGCCTCGTGCTCGACGCCCCTACGCTGCAGTGGACCGATGCCGCCGCGCGCGCGCTCGGGCAGGAGTACTCCAACATCTCCCTCGGCGGCAATGCGTCGGGGCCGATCCAGTACAACCAGTCGTTCTACAACGTCGCGTGGCAGCTCGGCCGGCGCTCGAACAGCCTCAAGACGCTGCTCAACACCGACCCGATCGGCTTGCAGACCGCGGGCATCGCGTCGGATTCCGTCACGCGGCTGCTCGGCCTCCTCGGTGGGCTCAACGTCCCCACGCTGCCGGGGCGCACCATCACCGACCGGTTGAGTGATCAGGGCTCGCTCTTCGGCACCTTCGACATCGCGCCGCCGGGCTCGCGTTCGGGCTCGGCCTTCAACCTCACGCTCAACGGGTCGTGGAACCGGCAGGACCCGCTCTCCAACCTCACGACGGAGCTGCCCGCGCACTCGGGATCGCGCACCGACTGGAATGCGGGGGCGCAGTTTCGCCACTCGGGCTACTTCTGGTTCGGCATGCTGAGCGAATCGACGCTCGGCTTCAACGCCTCGCACTCTGGTGCGCAGCCGTTCTTCGACCTGCCCAGCGGGTTGGTGCGCGTGCAGTCGGTGTTCCCGGACGGATCGGAAGGGCTCAAGACGATCCAGTTCGGCGGCAGCACCTTCAACCAGCAGAATGCGAGCCAGTCGCTGGCGTTCACCAACCAGCTCTCCTGGTTCAGCGAGAACAGCAAGCACCGCGTGCGACTCACGACCGAACTCCGGCGGGATGCGTTCTCGCTCTTCCAGCGCAACAACCAGTACGGGTCGTTCTACTACAACTCGCTCGCCGACTTGGGAGCCGGCTTGCCGTCGCTCTTCAGCCGCCAGCTGCAGCCGCGCGAGCGCGATGGCAGTCAGCTCGTGGGCGGCATCGCCCTCGGCGACTCCTGGCGCGTGAGCCCCGCGTTTCAACTGCAGTACGGGCTGCGCTTCGACGCCAACCACTTCAACCTCGGTCCGCCGGTCAACTCGCAGGTCGGGTCGCTGTTCGGCGTCACCAATGCGGCCGTGCCGAACCGCATCTATGCGAGTCCGCGCGTCGGCTTCTCGTGGACGTACGGCGAGGCGCCGCAGATCGCGGGCTTCGACGGCGCGTTCCGCGGGCCCCGCGCCGTGGTGCGTGGTGGCATCGGCGTCTTCCAGGGTCAGCCCGGGACGACGGCGCTCACCGGCGCGTTCGACAATACGGGGCTGCCGAGCGGCGTGCAGCAGGTGAACTGCGTCGGGCCCGCTGCGCCCCTTTCCAACTGGTCGCAGTGGCAGGTCGATCCGTCCACGGTTCCCTCCGCCTGCGCCGGTGGCAGCCCCGGCTTCTCGAGCACGGCGCCCAACGTCTTCTTCTATTCGCCCGACTTCGTGTCGCCTCGCTCCGTGCGCGCCAACCTGCAGTGGAGCGGGCCGATCCTCGGCAACCGGCTCTCGGCGACGTTCGACGTGACCTGGTCGCGCAATCTCAACCAGTCGGGAGCGCAGGACCTCAACTTCCTCGACACGCCGCGCTTCGCGTTGGCAGGGGAAGGGAATCGCCCAGTGTACGTCGTGCCCGGGGCCATCGACACACTGAGCGGCGCCATCTCCGCGCTCGGCGGGCGGGTCTCGCCGCTGTTCAACCGTGTGACCGACTTCCGCTCCGACCTCACCTCGGAGAGTCGTCAGCTCCGCGCCTCGATCAGCCCGACGGCCTTCAACACCAGCTACGGCTGGAGCCTGAGCTACGTGTACGGTGAAGTGCGCGAGCAGACGCGCGGCTTCGGTGGCACCACGGCCGGCGACCCGAACGTGGTGGAGTGGACGCGCGGTGGTTTCGACATTCGCCACCAGATCCAGTACTCGCTGTTCGCGAACCTCTGGGACGCGGTGCGGCTGAGCTGGAGCGGGACGTTCCGGTCGCCGCAACCCTTCACGCCGCTCGTCGCCGGCGACGTCAACGGCGATGGCTACTCGAACGATCGCGCTTTCGTCGCCAATCCGGCGAACACCGCGGATCCTGCGCTGGCGAGCGCCATGCAGTCGCTGCTCGCGAGCTCGCCGGATTACGTGCGCGAGTGCCTGCAGCGACAGTTCGGCACCGTGGCCGCGCGCAACAGCTGCGACGGGCCGTGGACCTCGCAGGCGACGCTCTCGATTTCGTTCAATCCGGTCAAGCTGCGGCTGCCGCAGCGCGCCCAGCTCTCGTTCCTCGTCAACAACCCGCTCGGCGCGCTCGATCTCGCCCTGCACGGCGAGAAGGGGATCCACGGCTGGGGCCAGCAGGCGTTCCCCGACCAGAACCTGCTCTACGTGCGCGGCTTCAATCCGGCCACGCAGGGGTACAAGTACGAAGTGAACCAGCGCTTCGGCTCGGCCAACCCGCTGTTCTCGCAGTTCCGCACGCCGGTGACCGTGACGGCACTCGTGCGCTTCGACGTTGGTCCCACGCGCGAGGAGCAGTCGCTCAACCAGCAGCTCATCCTCGGCCGGCGTACGGAGGGCACGCGCATGGGCGAAGGGATGCTGCGCGCCATCTATGGCAACGGCGGTCTCGTCAATCCGATGGCCACGATGCTTCGCCAGGTCGACACGCTGCAGCTCACCGTCGAGCAGGCCGACAGCCTCGCGACGATGAACCGCCGCTACGTGATCAAGCTCGACTCGCTCTGGAGCCCCGTGGCCAAGGCACTCGCCGCGCTGCCGATCGACTACGACGAGTCGGCCGCGTACCGGAGTTACCGGCACGCCCGCGAAGCGACGGTCGACTATCTCGCGGCACTCGTGCCAACGCTCAACACCCTCATCACCGACGTGCAGCGGCGGAAGCTGCCGCCGCTGGTCGCGAGCCACCTCGACACGCGCTATCTCACCGCCATCCGCTCCGGCACCGCCGGCGGTTCAGGCGGCGCCACCTTCGGCGCGGCCCCGAACTTCGGTGGCGGTGGCGGCGGTGGTGGCGGTCAGCAGATCATTGTCCGGTAGCGCATGCCGCGTCGCCGTGCCGTTCTTCCCCTTGCCCGAGTCGCCATGCCGTCCATCTCGCGTCTGACCGGAGCTACCCTCGCGCTGTTGGTGCCCTTCGGGTCATTGCTTGCGCAGGGCGGGCCCACGCCGAAGCTCCCACCTGTCCGCGCACTCAAGCCCGTTGAACGCACGGCCAGCGAGTCGTTCACGGCCGTGTCGACGGCGCGCGCGCTCCCCGGCGGTCGCGTGATCGTGAACGATGTCGCGGGGCGCCGGCTGCTGCTCTTCGATTCGACGCTCTCGAATCCCGTCGTGATCGCCGATACGACGAGCGCCACGGCCAACGCCTATGCCTCGCGCATGGCGGGCTTGCTCGCGTGGCGCGGCGATTCGTCGCTCTTCGTCGATCCACAATCGCTCTCGATGCTCGTGCTCGACGGACAGGGCAAGGTCGCGCGGGTCATGTCCGTGCCGCGTCCCGATGATGCGATGTCGCTTATCGGCGGTCCGAACGGCACCCCCGGGCTCGACGCGCAGGGGCGCCTCGTCTACCGGGCGCAGATGAACTTCCGCGCGTTCGGCCAGGTCCGCAGCGCCGTCGCCGCCGGTGGTGCGGGCGGCAGGGCCAACCCGCAGCCGCAAATCCCCGCCTTCCCCGATTCGCTCCCCCTCGTGCGCCTCACCCTGGCGACGCGCAAGCTCGACACCGTGGCGTACGTCCGGGTGCAGAAGGTGAACATGAGCATGACGCGCGACGACAACGGGCGCGTCTCCATGACCTCGACCATCAACCCGATGCAGGTCGTCGACGATTGGGCCATCCTCCCGGACGGACGCATCGCGATCGTCCGCGGTCGTGACTACCACGTCGATTGGGTGGACGGCGACGGCAAGGTCGAATCGCAGCCCAAGCTGCCCTTCGCGTGGCGTCACATGGATGATTCGATGAAGGTCGCCTTCATCGACTCGACCAAGGCGGCCATGGAAAAGGTGCGCGAGCGTCAGATGGCCGCGATGAAGGCCGGCGGCAACCCCGCGGCTGTGGTGCCCGAGGGGCCGGGCGGTGGCGGTGGCGGCGCGCCGATGATCGTGATGCGCATGGATGGCGGAGGTCCGCCACCGGGCGGACCGGGAGGCGGTGGTGATGGTCCGCGTCCCTCGGGTGCCACGCAGAACATCTCCATGCCGCCCCTCAACTTCGTCGAGCCTTCGGCGCTTCCCGACTATGCGCCGCCGTTCTCTGCCGGCGCGACCCGCGCCGACGCCGAGGGCAATCTCTGGATTCGCACCTCTGTGGTGATCAACGGCGGCTCCGTCTACGACGTCGTCAGTCCGAAGGGTGAACTCATCGATCGCGTGCAGGTGCCCGCAGGACGCGTCATCGCCGGCTTCGGCGCGGGCGGCGTGGTCTACATGGGCGTGCGGAAGGACGGGGTGGCCAAGCTGGAGCAGGCCCGGCGGTAGCGAACCGCTTCAGGACACGCTGAACGCCGCCGTGATTCACCGATGCTGGTGAGTCGCGGCGGCGCTCTGCGTTCGCGCCCTCTACGGCTAGGCGGGCGTCGGAGCTGACTGGACCGTGATGGTGCGCGGCTGCGCTGCGGCCGGCTTGGGGATCCGCACCGTCAGCACACCGTTGGCGAACGACGCCTCGATCCGTGACGTGTCCACCCCCTGCGGAAGCTGGAAGCGGCGACGGAACGTGCCAAATGCGCGCTCGCGTATCGGAGCGCGGCCAGACGTTGGCACCGCTTCGGCGCGCGTGCGCGTGCCAGAGATCGTCAGCACCTGCTGCATCGCTTGCACCTCCACCTCCGACGGGGCGAGGCCCGGCAGGTCGGCCTCCACCAGCAACGCCTCGGCGGTTTCCCGCACGTCGACCGCAGGCGTCCAGCCTTGAGCGGCGGTCGGGCTGATCACGTCGTCGAAGATGCGATCGAGGTCACGACCCAGGCCGAATGCCGGGCGTGAGAGCATGGAACGATAGGTCATCATGTCTCCTTCAGCGTCATGGCTGATCGTGTAGGGTTGACGGTCGCACAAGGAGGCATGGGGAATACCGCGTATTGTTGGTCAGGATGACCGCAATCGGCGGTCAGGTCGGCAGGGTGAGCGCCAGCATGGCGCGCTACTGCACAACCTTCAAGTACTCGGTCATCTTGTCCGGACCCGAGGCGCTCCCTAACTTTTCGCACAGCGCCGTCTCGCCTTTTCGACCGACCCGGGAGCCATGACGTGAGCAGCACTGTGCCCGCGACCTCTGAGCGCGGTGATTCCCTCGGCATCGGCCCGCTGCTGGGCACGGTTGCGCAGGTTGCGGCTCGGCTCGCGGCCGCATCGCATCCCGAGGATGCCGCGCTCGACGTACTGGACCTCTTGTGTCGTGGCCTCGGAGCTGAGGAGTGTGGCATCTGGCTCAACACCCCGGCAGGGCTCATCCGCAACTGGGGCGTCGGCGACTTGGTCGTGACCGTCGAGGAAATCGAGATCGTCATGGACGGGAGCACGCCGGAACCGGCCAGCCTCACCGCCATCGAGCGACTCGTGGCCGCGGAGCAGCGTATCGGTGCGCTCGCCATCCGCCTGGCCCGCCCTTGGACCGACGACGAGCGCGCGGGCGTGCGCGCGATCGCCAACGTGCTGGCTCCCGTGCTCGTGCATGCACAGCACTCGCACCAGCTCGAAGAGGAGGTCGCCCTCCGCACCACGCAGGTCTCCGACGAGCGCCGCTTCACCGAAAAGATCATCGACTCGCTCCCGGTCGGCCTCTACGTGATCGACCGTGAGTTCCGCATCCAGGCGTGGAATCGCAAGCGCGAGACCGGCATGCAGGGCGTCAGCCGCGAGGAGGCCATTGGCCGCACGATCTTCGAGATCCTGCACCGACAGCCGGCCGAGCTACTGCGCCGCGAGTTCGAGGAAGTCTTCCGTACCGGGCGCATCCAGCAGTTCCAGATGGAGTCGCTCGCCACCGGTGACCTGCGCGTCTATCGCATCACCAAGATCCCGATGCGCCTCGCCGATGGTCCGGTCACCCACGTCATCACCATCGGCGAGGACGTCACCGACTGGAAGGAGGCCGAGGGCCGCTTCTCGCAGGCCGAAAAGCTCGCTGCGCTCGGCCAGCTCGCGGCGGGCGTCATGCACGAGATCAACAACCCGCTGGCCACGATTGCGGCCTGCGCCGAATCGCTGCAGCTCAAGCTCGAGGACCTCGAAGCGCAGGGCATCACACTCAGGGGCGACTACAAGGAGTTGCTCACGATCGTCGACAACGAGGTGCACCGCTGCAAGCGCATCGTCGACGGCCTGCTCGACTTCTCGCGCCCCAAGCCGGTCACCAAGGCGCTGGTGCACATCAACCAGGTGGTGGAGAAGACCCTCTTCCTCCTCAAGCATCACGTGCGCTTCAAGAAGGTGCACGTGCACCAGCACCTCGATCCCGAGCTCGCCACGCTCATCTACGCGAGCGAGGAGCAGCTCGTGCAGACCCTCATGGCGCTGCTGCTCAACGCCCTCGATGCCCTCGGCGACACCGGTACCATCATCATCCGCACGCGGCCCGGACGCACCGCATCCGAAGCCGTCATCTGCGAAGTGATCGACGACGGGCAGGGAATCGCGCGCGGCGAACAGGGCAAGATCTTCGAGCCCTTCTACACCACCAAGCCGCCCGGCCGCGGCACGGGCCTCGGCCTCTCGATCTGCTACGGCATCGTCTCCGACCATGGCGGCCGCATCGAGGTCGACTCGATCCCCGGCAAGGGCAGCACCTTCCGCGTCATCCTCCCGGGCTCGGAGGGCGTGTGACCGACGCGCGCATCCGGGTCCTCATCGCCGAAGACGAACCGCAGCTCGGCGCCCTGCTCGAGACCTTCCTCACGCAACGCGGCTGCAGTACCGTGCTCGTGCGCGACGGGCGCGCCGCCCTCGAACGCCTGCTCACCGATCCCTTCGACGTCGCCATCGTCGACATCGTCATGCCGGAGCTCGACGGCCTCGCCGTGCTGCGCCAGCTGCGCGAGGAGCCGCTGCCGCCCGAGGTCATCGTCAGCTCCGGCATCGGCACCGTGGACACGGCCATCGCCGCGATCAAGCTCGGCGCCTACGACTACCTGCCCAAGCCGTACCGCATGACCGAGATCGAGGCACTCGTGCGTCGCGCCTTCGAGAAGCGGCAGCTGGTGCGCGCCGAGGCGCTGAGGCGACAGCGCCGAACCATACCCGTCGGGCTTAGCGAATTCCGTACCACCACCCCCGAGCTGCAGCACGTGCTCGCGTCGGTCGAGCCGATGGCGCACGAAGCCGGGCCGATCTGTCTCTTCGGTGAGCGCGGCACGGGCAAGGCGCTCGTCGCGCGCGCCCTCCACCGCATGAGCGGGCGCAACGGCGCCTTCGTCGAGATGCGCTGCGGCGACCTCCTGGCGGCACGGCATGAGGCCGAACTCGTCGGCCGCGAGGCGGGTGATCCCGTCGAGCGACGCATCGGGTCGGTGGAACTTGCCGCGGGCGGCACGCTCTTTCTCGGCGACCTCGAGCGGCTCGAGCCGCGCGCGCAGCAGCGGCTGCTCTCCATCATCGACGACGCCACGTACGTGCGCGTCGACGCCACCCGGCAGCGGCGCTGCGACGTGCGCGTCGTCGCCGCCACCTCGCTTGCGATCGCCGACGCCGTGGCGGCCCGCTCGCTCCGGCCCGACCTCGCGTCGCGCTTCGGCGCACACGTCATCGCGCTGCCACCCCTGCGGCAGCGTCGCGGCGACATCCGGCTGCTCGCCGACAAGTTCCTCGCCGAGATCGGCGGCGCCAATCCGTCACGCCTCACCGAGGCGGCCGGCGAGGCGCTCGAGCGTTACGGCTGGCCCGGCAACGTGCAGGAGCTGCGGGCCGTCCTCGAGCGCGCCGTGCTGCTCGCCGGTGGTGCCCCGATCCAGCCGCGCGATCTCGCGCTCGCGGATGGCGTCGGTCCACGCCCCGTGCCGGCGCCCCCGGTCTCGCTCGAAGAGGTGGAACGTCGCCACATTGCGGAGGTGCTGGCGCACGTCGGCTGGCATCAGGGGCGCGCCGCGGAGGTGCTCGGCATCTCTGCCAAGACGCTCTATCGCAAGATCCGCGAGTACGGGCTCGAACGCCCGCACGCTGGCGCGCTCACCCGTTGACCGGACCCGCTGCATGAAAGTGCTGGTGATCGAGGACGATCCGACCGTCGGCCAGTTCGTGAAGCGAGGACTCGAGGAGCAGCGTTGGGGCGTGGATCTCGCCGTCGACGGTGAATCGGGAGAGCGACTCGCGGCCTCGCAGGAGTATGACCTCGTGATTCTCGACATGCGCCTTCCGGGAAAGAACGGCATCCAGGTGCTCGAGTCGCTGCGCGCGCGTGGTTTCGAACGGCCCGTGCTCGTGCTTACCGCGCAGGACGCCGTGGACGCCAAGGTCAAGACGCTCCGTGCCGGCGCCGACGACTACGTCACCAAGCCGTTCGCGTTCGAGGAGCTCCTCGCGCGCGTGGAGGCGCTCGCGCGCAGGCCGCGCGCCATTGCGCGCCCGGTGCTCACCGTCGCCGACCTCGTCCTCGACCAGGATACGCGCGAGGTGCATCGGGCCGGCGATCCGGTCGAGCTCACGCCCAAGGAATACGCCGTGCTCGAGTACCTCATGCGCCACGCCGGCAAGGTCATGAGCCGCACGCTCATCACCGAGTACGCCTGGGGCTATCACTTCGACCCGGGCACCAACATCGTCGACGTGGTCATCACGCATCTTCGCAAGAAGGTGGACGCCGCGCACACGCGGAAGCTGATCGGCACCGTGCGCGGTGTCGGGTACGTGATCAAGCCGTAAGCCGTGGCTTCCGTCCGCACGCGCCTCACGGCGGCGTACACCGCCGCCTTGGCCGGCACCCTGGTGATCTTCACCTTCGCGCTGCTCGTGGCGCGCACCGAGGGCAACTTCGCCGAGTTGCAGCGCTCGGTGGCTGATCAGGCAAGCGCTGCGGCGCGCGCCATCAAGCAGTCCGAACTCTCCAACCAGCCGGTCACCGTGCCGGGCGACAAGCCCGGTAGCCGCACGGTGAACCCCATGCTCCGCATCGCGCTCGAGGGGGTGCCGAGCTACCTGCTGGTGCTCGACGACACCGGCAAGACCCTCTACGCATCGTTCGCGGTCCGGCAGCTCACCGACGACGACATTGCCACGCTCGTGCGCACCTCGCTCCGGCTCTCGGCCACGCGACCGAGCGTCAAGGTCACCCTCGGCGAGGACCAGCTGCTGCTGGTCGCGCGTGAGGAGCCCGGTGACGTGCAGCGCGGTGCGCGTCCGATGCGTGTCGTCGCGGGGGCGAGCACCCGGCGCGTCGGTGTGATCCCGCCGGAACAGTGGACGATCATGCTGGGCGTCGCTCCGCTCCTCATCGGTGTCTCGGTCTGGTTTGCCTGGCTGATCGCGGGCAACGCGCTGCGCCCGGTGGACCGCGTCATCGACGAGGTCGAGGCCATCACGGACGGCCGCTCACTCCATCGCCGCCTCAACGTCGAGGATCGCGGTGACGAACTCGACCGCCTCGCCGCGACCCTCAACGAAATGATCGCGCGCCTCGAAACGTCGTTCAGCGCGCTCAGGCGCTTCACCGCCGATGCCAGCCACGAGCTCAAGACGCCGCTGACTGTCATGCGGGCCGACGTCGAGCGCGCGATGCAGGTGCCCTCGGGGTCCGGCGACCAACTCGTGGCGCTCGAGGAAGCGCTCGCCGAATCGGCGCGCATGGCCGACCTCGTCGATTCGCTGCTCACGCTCGCCCGCGCCGACGAGGGCCGCTTCGAGGTCCACCGCGAGCCCGTCTACCTCGAGCCGCTCGTGCGCGACGTCGCTGAAACGGCGCATATCCTCGGCGAATCGCAGGGCATCGACATCGCGCTGCCGGTGATGGAGGACGCGCTCGTGATGGGAGATCGGGCGCGGCTGCGCCAGCTGCTGCTCAACCTGATCACGAACGCCATCAAGTACACGGCAGCGGGAGGCAGCGTCGAGATCGCACTCTCGCGGCGCATCGACGGCGTGTCAGTCTCCGTGCGCGACACGGGGATCGGCATTTCGGCCGCCGACCTGCCCTTTGTTTTCGAGCGCTTCTGGCGCGCCGATCGCGCGCGCTCGAGGGCGTCGGAGCGCGGCGGATTCGGACTCGGGCTCGCGATCGCCAAGTGGATCGCGCAGGCTCACGGTGGCACGCTCTCCGTCACGAGCCGGTTGGGGCGAGGAAGCACCTTCACCGTGCTGCTGCCGCTCGCGGCAGATGTTTCCCGCCCGGACGGGGAGCCCGCCCTCTCCGACGACGGGGCTGCACGCCCCGCCGGGGAGCGGAGTATCGGCATTTCATAACGTCGACTTCATCGTTTCCTAATCTTCAAGCTATTCCGGCTTCATTCGTGAGCCCTAGAATATTCTCGCGTTCGCAGGCCTCCTTCCGAACCATTCCGCGGAGAAGTACCCCGGCATGTTCAATAACCTGATCGAGAGCAGGGCGAAGAAGCAGAGCATGGCGGGGACGACCGTCGTTTCGGGCGTCATCCACGCGATCCTGATTTCAGGCGCCGTCTACGCCACGCTCAACGCGGGGCAGAACAACGACAAGGCGAAGGTCGAGGACGTCAAGTTCGTCGACAACACGCCCAAGGACGAGCCGAAGCCGAAGGACGAGCCGCCGCCACCGAAGCAGGAGATTGCGTCGGTCGCGCCGCCCAAGGGCTTCCAGGTGCTCATCGCGCCGGTGGACATTCCCGACGTGATTCCCGAAGTCGACCTCTCCAAGAAGGCGACGGACGAAGCCGACTTCTCGGGCAAGGGCGTCGCGGGCGGCACGTCGAAGGGCGTCGGCAACGGCCCGCCAGTCGACATGAACCAGCCCTTCTTCGAGTTCCAGGTGGAAAAGCCGGTGGTTGCGAACGGCGGCGCCACGCCGCGCTACCCGGAAATCCTGCGTTCAGCCGCCGTCGAGGGCGAAGTGCTCGCCCAGTTCGTCGTCGACACCTCGGGCCGCGTCGAGCTCAACTCGTTCAAGGTGCTGCGGTCGACCCACGACCTGTTCGTGGCCGCGGTGCGCCAGGCGCTGCCCGGCATGCGGTTCATTCCCGCCGAAGTCGGCGGTCGTCACGTGAAGCAGTTGGTGCAGCAGCCGTTCGCCTTCGGTATCGCCAAGTAGCTCAGTCTTCCTCTTCCGTTCTCGGAGCAATCGACGATGGATCTCTCGCTGATGGAACTGTTCGCCTCGATGGGCCTGTTCGCCAAGGGCATCGTCCTGGTGCTTGCGCTCATGAGCATGTACTCGCTGACCATCACGATCCAGAAGTGGTGGGGGCTGCGCGCCGCGCAGGCCGAGACGCTCAAGTGTGCGCCTGAATTCTCGCAGTTCCTCGAGGAGGACAACCTCGTCGAGGCGATCCACCTCGCCGAGGGCTACAAGAAGTCGCACGTCGCCAAGGTCCTCGGCGGCGCGCTCGGCGAGATTCGCCCGCTCATTCAGGATGGGTCCGTCACCGTCGCCGACATCAACTCGGCCGAGCGTGCCGTCGAGCGCGAAATGCTCATGACGATCGTCCAGCTCAAGCGCGGCCTGGGCGTGCTCGCCACGGTCGGCGCCACGGCGCCCTTCGTCGGCCTCCTCGGCACCACGATGGGCATCGTGAATGCCTTCACGGGCATGGCCAAGTCGGGTTCGGGCGGTATCGCCTCGATCGCGGCCGGCGTCGCGGAGGCGCTCATCACGACCGCCTTCGGTCTCCTCGTGGCCATCCCGGCGGTGTGGGCGTTCAACTTCTTCCAGACCAAGATCGACAACCTCACGGCCGAGATGACCTACTCGTCCAAGGAAATGATCGACTACCTGATCAAGGGCGTCTCGGGCGAGTTCGGCCGCAGCCGCTTCACGAAGGAGTTCAACACGCAGTCGAACGCCAACGCCCCGATCAGCAAGTAAGCCCGCCCACTACCTCACCAGGGGAAACAACCCATGGGCATGTCAATGGGCGGAGGCGCCGCCGTCAAGGCGGAGCCGAACGTGACGCCGATGATCGACGTGATGCTCGTGCTCCTGATCATCTTCATGATCGTGGTGCCGGCCATCAACGCGGGCTTCAATGCGGTGCCGCCGAAGGGGATCAACCTCAAGGCGCGGCCGGAAGAGCCGGGCGAAGTCGTGCTCGGCATCGACGCCGATGGCAAGTACTATCTCGACAAGAAGCCGATCAAGAACGAGACGCTGGCCGAGCAGCTCAAGGCCATCTATGACGCGCGCACGACGGACAAGATTCTCTACGTCAAGGCGCACAACGAGCTCAAGTACGAAAAGGTCATCGATGCGCTCGACATCGCCAGCAAGGCCGGCGTGCGCATGACGGGCATGATCTCGGACCAGGTCTCGGGCACGATGTCCTCCGTGCCGGGCGACAATCCGCTGGTCAGCACCAAGAAGGAGGTGCCCGAATGAGCATGTCCGTGGGCGGAGGCGGGTCCAGCCTCAACAACGACATGAACGTCACGCCGATGATCGACGTGCTGCTCGTGCTCCTGATCATCTTCATGATCGTGGTGCCGATGTCGCGGAAGGTCATCGACATCCAGCTGCCCGATCCGACGCCGCAGCAGGTGCCGCCCGGCGCGGTCAACACCCAGATCGTGCTCGAGGTCGGTCCGGGGGGCGTCTACTCCGTCAACAAGGAAGTCGTCCCGAAGGATCGACTGCTCGCGCGGCTCAAGGAGATCTACGATCCGCGCCCGGAGAAGGTCATCTTCGTGAAGGGCGGCAACGAAGCCACATATCAGGACGTCGTCTGGGGCATGGACCAGGCCCGTGGCGCCGGGGTCAAGGTCATCGGTGTTCCGCCGAAGGACGTGCTCAAGTAGGACGCGCTTTTCTCGTGCGAAAGTGTACGGCGGACGAACCCTTTTGGGCTCGTCCGCCGTACTAGTTGGGGGAGTGGATGCATTCCACCACGTGGCCCCCGTTCCGCAATGCCGACTGATCTCGCGCTGATGTCCGACACCGCCGACGCGCCCGCCGACGAGACTCCTGCGCCTACGGGCCGCGGGAAGCTTCGGCCGCTCGTCGGCATTCCCGGCGTGAAGCCGGCGGCTGACTGGCGCGGGGCCTCGGTGTCGTTCGTCCTCCATGCGCTCATCGTCCTGCTGCTGTTGATTCCGGCCTTCGTGCCGGAGGCCATCGACTTCGTGCAGGCGGGCGCAGGCGGTCCCGGACCAGCGGGCGGTGGCGGCGGCGGCCGACGAGGCACTGGTGGTCTCTTCACCCCTGATCGCGCCGAACGGCTGCGATACATCGAACCACCGCGTACGCAGCCCGTGCTCACTCCCGCACCGATCGTGCCGCCGCCCGAGCAGAAGAAGCCCGAGGAGAAGAAGCCGGAGCCTCCGACCCCTGTTCCGCCGACCCCGGCGCCGCCCGCCGCGGCGCCGGTTGCGCAAGCGGAGACCCCTGGGAGCGGTGGCGGCTCGGGCGATGATGGCTCGAAGGGGAACGGCGTCGGATCAGGCGGCGGCGTCGGATCGGGCGTTGGGACGGGGCGCGGCAGTGGCGACGGTCCGGGCACCGGTGGCGGACTCTTGGACAAGTATCCGCCCAAGGTGATCAGCATGCCCATCCTTCCGCTTCCCATTCCGGAAGGGGTGCGCCCGTATCACCTCAAGGCCCTTTTCGACGTCGACGAGACCGGGAAGGCCAAGCTCATCGCGTACAACCAGAGCCGGAACGACAACTACAACCGGCGGGTCTGGCAGATGCTGCAGGAGATGCGCTTTCGTCCGGCCGTACGCCGGGACGGCCTCGCGGTGAGGGACACCTTCGAGCTGCGCGCCGACGCGCCCTGAGCCCCCGCGTGAGCGCCGCGTTCCGGAGCGCGAGCGGGAACGCGAAGTTTTCCGTACCCCCTTGCTGGCGCTAGCGTTACACGAGCCGTAATTTTGGGGATTCGCTGAACTTTTTCGGCACGCGGTCGGCAATTCCCGGTCGCCTCCGATCCTTCTCGACACCCCGCCGGCTCAACGCATGACGTCACCGGCCGCGCCCGACAACGCGACCGACCAGCCCACGGGTTTTGTCAAAGCCCTGACCCTGACGGACGCGACGATGCTTGTCGCGGGTTCCATGATCGGGTCAGGGATATTCATTGTCTCCGCTGACATCGCCCGCACGTCTGGTGGCTCTGGCTGGCTGATCCTCGCCTGGGTCGTCACGGGCATCATGACGTTGCTCGGCGCGCTCGCCTATGGCGAGTTGGCGGCCATGTTCCCGAAGGCGGGCGGCCAGTACGTCTTCCTGCGCGAGGCCATGGGCCCGCTGATGGGATTCCTCTACGGCTGGACGCTCTTCCTCATCATCCAGACGGGAACGATCGCGGCCGTGGGCGTTGCCTTCGGCCGCTTTCTCGGCGTGCTGGTGCCGGCCTTCACGCCTGACCTGTTCAGCTGGTTCCCGCACGCGGTCGTGCAGACACCGGGCGGCGCGGCCGAGTTCGGCCTCTCGGCCCAGCGCGCCGCAGCGCTCTTCTGCATCTGGTCGATCACGCTCGTGAACCTGCGCGGCGTGCGCGAAGGGAAGTGGATACAGACGACCCTCACCGCGATCAAGCTCGTATCGATTGCGGCGCTCATCGTGCTCGGACTCACCGTCGGACGAAATTCCGGCGCGCTCGCGGCCAACTTCACCGGCACCGGGGTCTGGGGCATTGGCGCCCTGGGCCCTGCGTTCGTGATCACCTTCGGCACCGTGCTCGTCGGGTCGCTCTTCTCGAGCGACGCGTGGAACAACGTGACCTTCGCGGCCGCCGAAGTGCAGAACCCGGCGAAGAACCTGCCGCGCGCGCTGCTGCTCGGCACGGGCATCGTCACGGTGCTCTACTGCCTCGTCAACGTGGCCTATCTGCAGGCGCTGCCGCTCGTGGGCGATGCGGCCGGCACGACGGCCTTCGCGCGCGGCATCCAGCACGCCACGCAGGATCGCGTCGCCACGGCCGTCGTCGAGCAGATGTTCGGCGGCGCCGCACCCACGATCATGGCCATCGCCATCATCGTTTCCGCGTTCGGATGCAGCAACGGCATGATCCTCTCCGGCGCCCGCGTCTACTGGGCCATGGCGCGCGACGGACTGTTCTTCCGCACGGCCGGCACGTTGAGTGCGCGCGGCGTTCCGTCGGGCGCGCTCCTCGCGCAGGCGGTCTGGTGCTCGGTCCTCTGCCTCACCGGCACTTACGGCCAGTTGCTCGACTATGTCATCTTCGCAGCGCTCGTGTTCTACGCGCTGACCACCATCGGCCTCTTCGTGCTCCGCGCGAAGCGTCCCGATGCCGATCGTCCGTACCGGGCGGTCGGCTATCCCGTGTTGCCCGCGTTGTACATCGTGCTGGCGACGACCGTGGCGGCGATTCTCCTCATCGCCG
The DNA here is from genome assembly GCA_025359135.1 of Gemmatimonadota bacterium. Taxonomy (GTDB): domain Bacteria; phylum Gemmatimonadota; class Gemmatimonadetes; order Gemmatimonadales; family Gemmatimonadaceae; genus JACPPC01. The sequence continues at coordinate 34,525 of JANYHJ010000209.1, forward strand.
ACAAGACGCGGGCCCAGGCGCTCTCCGGCCTCGGCATCGTGTTGCTCGGACTTCCCGTGTACGCCCTCTGGCGCAACGCGGCATCCCGCGCACCCGCCCTCGCGGCCGCGACGGACTGATCGTGTCCGCCTCCGCTCCTTCCGCCTCTCACTCCACGTAGACCGAATCATGGGTCCGTCGCAGTCAAACCTCCTCGGCATCATCCTTGGCGCGTCCGCATTCGCGCTCATCTTCGCGGTCTGGTTGGCGCGCTGGGTGCTCGCGCGCGGCACCGGCACCGATGCCATGCGGGCGATTTCCAACGCCATCCAGGAAGGCGCCGAGGCGTATCTCGCGCGCCAGTACAAGACGATCGGCATCCTCGCGGTCTTCGTCGCCATCGTACTTGCCGTCGGCTACGGCGTCCTCCGCCAGTCGACGCCCACCGATCCGGTGAACGATCCGAAGGTCCTCGCCTTCTTCATCACCGTGTCCTTCCTGCTCGGCGCGATCTGCTCCGCCGTTGCCGGATTCATGGGCATGTGGATCTCGATCCGCGCGAATATCCGCGTGGCCGCGGCCGCCACCGAGTCGCTCAACGCGGCGCTGCAGACGGCACTGCGCGGCGGCGCGGTCTCCGGCTTCTTCACCGTCGCCATGTCGCTCATGGGCGTGGGCGGCCTCTACGCCATGCTGACGCTCTTCGCGCCGGCGGGCACCGATGCGGCCGCGTGGGCCGAGAAGATTCCGTTCCTCATCGTCGGCTTCGGCTTCGGTGCGTCGTTCGTCGCGCTCTTCGCGCAGCTGGGCGGCGGCATCTACACCAAGGCCGCTGACGTCGGCGCCGACCTCGTCGGCAAGGTCGAAGCCGGCATTCCCGAGGACGATCCGCGCAATCCGGCGGTGATCGCGGACCTCGTGGGCGACAACGTCGGCGACTGCGCCGGTCGCGGTGCGGACCTCTTCGAGTCGACCGCCGCGGAGAACATCGGCGCCATGATCCTGGGCGTCACGCTCTTCAAGGCATTCGGCATCAGCGGCATCCTCTTTCCGCTCATCATCGGCGCGTTCGGCATCGTCGCCAGCGCGGTCGGCGTCATGATCGTGAAGACCGACGGCAACGAGGATCCGATGGCCGCGCTCAACCGCGGCTTCTACACCACCGCCGTGCTCGCGACGGTCGGACTCTGGGTGGCGTGCAAGTGGCTGCTCTCGCCACAGACGGCGCCCGCCGACGCGTGGGTGCACTTCGGCTGGGCCGGCACGATCGGCGTCCTGACGTCGGTCGCATTCGTCTTCATCACGCAGTACTACACCGAGTATCGCTATCGGCCGGTCAAGTCGATCGCCGAGGCGTCGCAGACCGGCCCGGCCACGAACATCATCATGGGCCTCTCGGTCGGCATGGAGAGCACCGTGTTGCCGGTGTTCACGATCGCCATCGCGCTGATCTCGAGCTACATGCTCGGGCAGTCGAGTGGCCTCGTCGATGAAGCGGGCAAGGCCAACGGCGGACTCTACGGCACCGCGGTCGCCACGATGGGCATGCTCGGCACGGCCGGCTACATCCTCGCGATGGACGTCTTCGGACCGATCACGGACAACGCGGGCGGCATCGTCGAGATGTCGCAGCAGCCGGCTTCGATCCGCGACAAGACGGATCGCCTCGACGCGGTGGGCAACACGACCAAGGCGCTCACGAAGGGTTACGCCATCGGCTCGGCGGCGCTCGCCGCCTTCCTGCTCTTCTCGGCGTACCTGGACGAGGTCAAGAATTACACGGGCTCGGCGCTCACCGTCGATCTCTCCAAGCCGCAGGTGTTCGTGGCGGCACTGCTCGGCGGCATGCTCGTGTTCTGGTTCTCGTCGCTCGCCATGACGGCGGTTTCCAAGGCCGCGCAGAGCGTCATCGAGGAAGTGCGCCGCCAGTTCCGCGAGAAGCCGGGCATCATGCAGGGCACCGACAAGCCCGACTACGGCCAGTGCGTCGACATCGTCACGCAGGGCGCCCTCCGCGCGATGGTCTTCCCGGGCGCACTGGTGGTGGCCTTCCCGGTCATCGTCGGGCTCGTCTTCAAGGCGCTCGGCGGTCCCGGACAGCGGCTTGGCGCCGAAGCGGTCGCGGGCTTCCTCATGATCGCGACGGTGGTGGGCATTCTCATGGCCGGCTTCCTGAACAACGGCGGTGGTGCGTGGGACAACGCCAAGAAGTACATCGAGACCGGCATCTACGGCGGCAAGAAGTCGGAAGCGCACAAGGCGGCCGTGGTCGGTGACACCGTCGGTGACCCGTTCAAGGACACGGCGGGTCCGTCGCTGCACGTGCTGATCAAGCTGCTCTCGACGATCACGCTCGTGCTCGCGCCACTCTTCATCTAGCCTCGCACGAGTCCCCGGTCCCCTCGACGCATGCAGCTGTTCGCGCGCAAGCCGATTTCGGAGATGCTTCCCGAGGGGGAGGGCGAGCTGAAACGCTCGCTCGGCGCCGGGGACCTCGTGATGTTGTCGATCGGCGCCGTGATCGGGGCGGGCATCTTTGCCTCCCTCGGCACCGCCGCCGCTGGCGAAGTGGCCGCGAATGGCGAAGTGGTGCGCTACGGCGCAGGACCGGCGCTCGTCCTCAGCTTCCTGCTCCTCGGCGTCGTCTGCGGCATGGCGGCGCTCTGCTATGCCGAGCTCTCGGCCATGATTCCCACGGCCGGTTCGGCGTACGCGTATTCGTACGCGACGCTGGGCGAACTGCTCGCCTGGATCATCGGCTGGGCACTCATCCTCGAGTACGCCGTCGGCAACGTCGCGGTGGCGATCGCCTGGAGTGGCTACTTCTCGTCGTTGTTGAGCGGGTTCGGCATCATCCTGCCCGACTGGCTCACGCACGGCTACTTCATGGTCAACGCCTCGAGCGATCCGGCGGTGCACGGGTTGCTCAAGACGGCGCCGCAGTTCCTCGGCATGCCGGTGCTCGTGAACATTCCGGCGTTCGCGATCGTTGCCGTGATCACGTGGATCCTCTGCCTCGGCGCGCGCGAGAGCACGACGGTCAACAACTGGATGGTCGGGGTCAAGCTGCTCGTCCTCGTCGTCTTCGTCGCGGTCGGGTCGCAGCACATCGACATGGCCAACTACAAGCCGTTCGCGCCGAACGGCTGGCGTGGCATCCATCAGGGTGCGGCGATCGTCTTCTTCGCCTACATCGGCTTCGACGCGATCAGCACCGCGGCCGAAGAGACGCGCAATCCGCAGCGCAACCTGCCGCTCGGCCTCATGGCGGGACTGGGCATCTGTACGCTCATCTACATCATCGTCGGGGCCGTCGCGACCGGCATCGTGCCGTACCAGCAGCTCAAGAGCGCCGATCCGTTGGCCAGGGCGCTCACGCTCTCCGGGCTCAAGACGGCGAGCATGATCGTCTCGGCGGGCGCGGTGGTGAGCATGTCGGCGGTGCTGCTCGTCTTCCAGTACGGCCAACCGCGCATCTTCTACGCGATGGCGCGCGATGGCCTGCTGCCGCGCTGGGCCGCGAAGATCCATCCCAAGTACAAGGTGCCGCACGTCACGACGATCATCACGGGCGTCTTCGTGGCGTTCGGTTCATTGGTCGCGGACGACGCCGCCACGTACGACCTGACGAACATCGGCACGCTCGCAGCGTTCATGCTGGTCTGCGCGGGCGTCGTGGTGCTGCGCGTGCGCGAGCCCGAGCGGCATCGTCCGTTCCGCGTGCCCTTCGTCTGGTTCGTGGCTCCCGGTGGCTTTGCGGCCTGTCTCTACGTCATGACGGGCTTGCCGCTCAGCGCCTGGATCCTCTTCGGTGTCTGGATGTCGATCGGATTGGTGTGCTACGCCGCGTACGGCTACTCGCACTCGGTGCTCCGCACCGGCAAACCGATCGAGACCGTTCCCATCGACACCGGTCACTGAGGCGTCCGCCTCCCGCTGACGTCCTGCGCCCGACGAAGGATCTGCTCAAGGCGTCGTTCCAGGCACGTCACGGCCCCGCTCCTCTGCCCACGCCCACACCTGCA
>JANYHJ010000216.1 GCA_025359135.1 Gemmatimonadota bacterium
TGTCCCGGCGACTCGCGCTTCGAGCCCACGGGTTCCGTCTGCTGCCTGCGTCCCGACGGCACGGTGCACACGCTGCACGATGCGCTCTACTTCCCGAATGGCATCGTGTTCGCCGCTGACAACCGGACGCTGTACGTGGCCGAGACGTACGGCAAGCGCGTCTGGAAGGGAGCGTGGAATGCCGACGCGGCCATGTGGACCGACGCCGCGCCGTGGGCCGAGCTCGGTGGCGAGCCTGGACCGGATGGCATGGCGCTGGGCGCCGACGGCCTGCTCTACGTGGCGGCGCTACGCGCCGGCTGCGTCAAGGCGGTCGATGCGCGTGGCCGCGTCGTGGCGGAGTACGCCGTGCCCGGCCCACGCCCCACCAACGTCGCGTTCGATCCGAGCGGCGCGCTGGGCATGGTGGTCACCGAAGCGGAGCGCGGCGAGCTGCTCAGCCTCCGCGGCGTGGGGCCGGGCGTCGCACTCTTCCGGCCGTCGCGGTAGCGCCATGGCGGCGGCAGCGCGCCACAGTGATGCAAAGGCGGTCGCCGCTGGCGCCGTCACCCGCGAGTCGCCATTCTCAGGGGAGTTCACCCGTCCGCACGCCGAGCGTCCCCCATCGCGAGCCGTCCCATGTCGGTCACCCTCAAGATCAACGGCAAGTCCACCACCGTGGACGCCCCGCCGGAGATGCCCCTCCTCTGGGTTCTCCGCGACCTCCTCGACCTCAAGGGCACCAAGTTCGGATGTGGCATCGCGCAGTGCGGCGCCTGCACGGTACACATGGCCGGCGTCCCCGTACGCTCCTGCTCGATTCCGATCTCGGCCGTGAGCGGACAGGACGTCACGACCATCGAGGGACTGAGCAAGGACGGCTCGCATCCCGTGCAGAAGGCGTGGGAGGAGATCGACGTCCCGCAGTGCGGCTACTGCCAGGCGGGACAGATCATGGTCGCGGCCAACCTCATCAAGACGAAGAAGAATCCCACCGACGCCGAGATCGATGCGGCGATGAACAACATCTGCCGCTGCGGCACGTACAATCGCATCCGCGCGGCGGTCCATCGCGCAGCCGCGCTGCAATCGGGCAAGACGACCAGCGCCGCCGGCGCCGGTGCGGGCCAGTCCCCCAACGAGCACTAGGAGGCGATCATGACCGCACCCACCGCGTACGATCGCCGCAGCTTCCTCCGCGTCACCGCCCTCGTGGGCGGCGGCCTCCTCGTCGGCAGCTATGCGCGCACCGCGCTCGCGGCACCCTTCGGCGCCGAGGGCGACCCGCAGCTCAACGCTTTCGTCCGCATCACGCCCGACGGCAAGATCACGATCATGGCCAAGAACCCCGAGGAAGGCCAAGGGGTCAAGCAGTCGCTGCCGATGATCATCTGCGAGGAGCTCGACGTCGAGTGGAGCCAGGTGACGATCGAGCAGGCGCTCGCCGATGAAGCGAAGTACGGCGTGCAGTTCGCCGGCGGCTCGCTCTCCACTCCGATGAACTTCGAAGGCCACCGCCAGGTCGGCGCGGCCACGCGCTTCATCCTCGTGGCGGCCGCCGCCAAGACGTGGAACGTGCCCGCGGCAGAACTGACCACGGCCAAGGGCGTGGTGACACACGCGGCGAGCAAGCGCTCGCTCAGCTACGGCAAGCTCGCGACCACGGCGTCGACGATCCCGATGCCCGACCTCAAGACCGTTCCGCTCAAGGATCCGAAGAAGTTCACCCTGCTCGGCAAGCGCATCCACGGCGTCGACAACGCCGCGATCTTCACCGGCAAGCCGCTCTTCGGCATCGACGTCATGGTGCCGGGCATGCTCTGCGCCGTGTTCGAGAAGTGCCCCGTCTTCGGCGGCAAGGTGACAAGCGCGAACGTCGATCACGTCAGGAAGCTGCCCGGCGTCAAGCACGTCGTGATCGTGAACGGCGTGGGCACCGCGCTCGACGGGCTCATGCCTGGCGTCGCGATCGTCGCCGACAGCTGGTACAACGCCAAGGTCGCGCGCCAGCAGCTGCAGGTGACGTGGGACGAAGGCGCCACCGCGCAGCAGAGCTCGGCCTGGCTGGCCGCGCGCGCGGCCGAGCTGCTGGCCAAGCCCAGCGAGAAGTCGGTGCGCAAGGATGGCGACGCCGCGGCCGCGCTTGCCGGCGCCGCCAAGACGGTCGAGGCCACCTACTTCTATCCGTTCATCAGCCACGCGACGCTCGAGCCGCAGAACTGCACCGCGCACTGGAAGGACGGCAAGCTCGAGATCTGGGCCCCCACGCAGATGCCCGCACCGGGCCGCAAGCTCGTGAGCGACACGCTCGGCATTTCGCCCGACGCGATCACGCTGCACATGACGCGCATCGGCGGCGGCTTCGGGCGTCGCCTCAAGAACGACTACATGGTCGAGGCCGCCTGGATCTCGCGCGAGGTCAACGCGCCGGTCAAGCTGCTCTGGACCCGTGAAGACGACCTGCGCCACGATCACTACCGGCAGGCCGGCTTCCACAAGATGACCGCGGCGCTCGACGCCACGGGCAAGCTCGTCGGTTGGCGGAGCCACGTGATTCTCGAGAACGTGCGCGCGGGCGAGTACCCCGGCCGCTACGTGCCGAACTACTCGCTCGAGCTCTCCGCCCTGCCGCACGGCATTCCCACTGGCGCGCTGCGTGCGCCGGGCTCGAACGGCATCGCGTTCGCCATCCAGGGCTTCATCGACGAATGCGCGGTGGCCGCGGGCAAGGACCCGCTCCAGTTCCGTCTCGACATGCTCACCCCTGTGGTGCCCGCCACGCAGGCCGACACCTTCGACGCCGACCGCATGCGCGGTGTCCTCGAAGGGGTGCGCGACAAGTCGGGGTGGGGCAAGCCGATGCCCGCCGGTCACGGCAAGGGGGTCGCGTTCCACTTCAGTCATCGCGGCTACTTCGCCGAAGTCGTCGAGGCGAGCGTCTCGCCCAAGGGCGAGGTGAAGGTGCACAAGGTCTGGGTCGTGGGCGACATCGGCCACACGATCACCAACATGAGCGGCGCCGAGAACCAGGTGCAGGGCGGATGCATCGACGGGGTCTCGGCTGCGCTCGGCCAGGAAATCACGATCGACAAGGGCCGCGTGGTGCAGTCGAACTTCGACCAGTACCCGTTGCTGCGCATGGCACAGTCGTTCCCGGTGGAGGTCTCGTTCATCCAGTCACCGAATCCGCCCACGGGACTCGGCGAGCCGTCGTTGCCACCGGTGATTCCTGCGCTCACCAACGCGATCTTCGCGGCCACGGGCAAGCGGATCCGCAGCCTGCCGATCGGGAACCAGCTGGCGTGATCGTCACGCCCAGCATGTGCAACGCCGTGCGCGATGCGCGCACGGCCGTGCCGGTGCTTGCGTGAACGCACCGCGCAAGAAGTTCGGCTTCTGGCTCGCGACGGCGCTCGTCGTCGGCAACATCATCGGCTCCGCGGTGTTCATGCTCCCGGCCGGGCTCGCCGCCTTCGGGTGGAACTCGGTGGCCGCGTGGATCCTCACCTTCGTGGGCGCGCTCTGCCTCGCGTGGGTCTTCGCCGAGCTCTCGCGCTACATGCCCGAGGCCGGCGGCAGCTACGGCTTCATGCGGCTCGGCGTGGGCGAGGGCGCGGCGTTCATCGGCGCGTGGGGCTACATCGTGTCGTGCTGGGCGGCCAACGCGGGCATCACCATCGCCGGCGTGAGCTACCTGACGCGCCTCGTGCCCTCGATGACCGAATCGTCGATCGCGTCGCCGGTGGTGGCGCTCGGCGTGATCTGGGGGCTCGCGTGGATCAACCTGCGCGGACTGCAGGCCGCGGGCGCGGTGCAGATGGGGACGACGATCATCAAGCTGCTGCCGTTCTTTGCGGTGATCGGGCTCGCGCTCTGGCGCCTCGCGAATGGTGGCTTCGCGCTCCTGCCGCCAGTCCATGCCGACTCGTTCAGCTTCGCCGGCGCGAGCGGTGCGGTGGGGCTCACGCTCTACGCGATGCTGGGCCTCGAGAGCGCGACGGTGCCGGCCGATGCGGTGGAGGATGCGCCGCGCATCGTGCCGCGCGCGACGATGGTGGGCACGGGGCTGAGCGCAGTGGTCAGCATCGTCGCGACGTGCGCGGTGGCGCTGATGCTGCCGGCCGATGTCGTCG
>JANYHJ010000011.1 GCA_025359135.1 Gemmatimonadota bacterium
CGAGCGAGAGGCCCGCGGTGGCGAGCAGCGAATCCTGGAGGAAGCGGCGGCGGTCAAGCATGGATGTCACCGGGTGGAGGCAAGACGGTTCGGGCAATGATGCGGCGTGGACGCGGCGCGCGCCACGCGGGCCGCGCATCCCGTGCGTCGTCTCGTCGATGACGAGGCCGACGCGCGTGGAGCGATGGGATCGTCGGCGACCTGTCCGGAAGGCAAGAGGCCACCCGGAGAGTCGGATGGCCTCGGATGCCGCATGGAGCGGTGGATGGCTACTGGTACATCTTGCCCCACCCGCCGGTGTGGAAGCTGATCTCGGGTGTGCCCGTGACGCCCAGCTTCTGCATCGCCGTCTTGAGCTCGGGGCTGCCGGCGAAGGCCTTGAGCGTGGCGTGCGACGCGGCCTGATGATAGACGACGACGAGGTTCGAGTTGTCGGCTGCGCAGTTGACGGCGTCGCCGGTGATGCCGCCGGCGTCGCGCACCGACTGTGCCTCGGCGTAGCCCGACATCCACTTGGCGACGTCGGCGACAGGGTGCACGACGAGCATCGCGGGCGTCTCGCGATCCCAAGTGATGGCCTGCTTCATCGGCTTCATCCAGATGAGTTGCGGGGCGCTCGTGATGCCGGCCGCCTGCATCGTGTCCTTGAGGCGCGGCGAGCTGGCGAACGCCTGCGCCTTGGCGAGGTCGGTGGCGGCGATGAAGATGCTCAGGTCGTTGGGGTCGTCGAGCGAGCGGTTGATGTGGTGACCGAGCATGCCGGCGGCCTTGCGATGCGGTTCATCGGCGTCGAAGGCGGCCTTCCACGTGGCGAAGTCGGCGCAGCGGTGGCGGATCATGACAGCGACGGGCGGGAGGGCGGGGGTGGCGCTCATGGGACGGCTCCGGTTGAGAGGGACGATAAGGTCGTGCTAAGGATGTTCCTTACAACGACTAACTGAGCACACGACAGGCGTCGCTGGGGTCGTCCGCGATCAGGGAAAGGCGCCAAACGTCTCGAGCAGTTCGTCGAGGAGCTGGCCGAGCTGCCTGATCTTGGCCTGGCTGAGTCCGGCGAGGACAGTCTTGGGCATCCGTTCGGCGTCGGGATCGAGCTTGGCGAGCAACGCGATGCCAGCCTTGGTGATGCCGACCTCGACCACGCGGCGATCGGTCTCGCTGCGCACGCGGTCCACCAAGGCGCGCGCGCTCAGGCGGTCCACGAGCCGGGTGATGTCGGGATCGCGCGCGACCATGCGGACGCCGATCTCGCTGCTGGGGAGCCGGGCCGGGTGCGAGCCGCGGAGGATGCGCAGCACGTTGAACTGGCTGACGGAGAGGTCGGCCGCGTTCTTGAGGTACTTCTCCCACTGGGAGACGATGCGGGAGGCCACGACGCGGAGGCCGAGGATGACCTCCTGCTCGGGACTGCGGAACTTCCGTTGCTGCTTGAGGGCGCGGGCGACGTTGCCGGTCATGGGACGAGAATGTACCTCACAACGACTATCGTCAAGAGGCAAACAATGCCGGACACCGGAATCGGGAGTGGGCTGCGGCCTGGCAGGACTTGACAGGCAACCAGTCAGTTGCATAATAGTCTCATGCCCGATGCCATGGACCTAGTCTTCAAGGCGCTCGCCGATACGACGCGGCGCGCACTGCTCGACCGTCTCATGGCCGACAACGGGCAGACGTTGGGGTCGCTGTGCGCGGAGCTGGCCATGACGCGCCAGGCCGTGAGCAAGCACCTCAGGCTGCTCGAGGACGCCAACCTCGTGGTGCCCGTGTGGCACGGGCGCGAAAAGCTGCACTACCTCAACGCCGAGCCGATCGAGGCCATCGCCGGCCGCTGGATCGGCCGGTACGAGCGACAGCGCGTGCGCGTGCTGCGCGAACTCAAACAGGTCCTGGAGGACGAGTCCGATGCCGAAGGCTGAATTCGTGTACGTCACCTACATCTAGACCACGCGCGAGCGCGTCTGGCAGGCGCTCACCGACCCCACGTTCACGGCCAGGTACTGGAGCAACCACGCGAACGTGTCGGACTGGGAGGTCGGCTCGACGTGGGAGCACCGCGACGCGACCGATCCGTCGATCCTCGATTGCGTCGGCACGATTCTCGAGAAGGACTACCCGCGGAAGCTGGTGTTCAGCTTCATCAGTCCGCGCGAGGTGGGTCAGCCGGACAAGCACACCCGCGTGTCCTACGACATCGCGCAGGCGGGCGCGCTGGTCAAGCTCACGGTGAAGCACGACCAGCTCGAGGCGGACTCCGGCATGCTCAAGGGCATTTCGGCGGGGTGGCCCGAGATCCTCGCGAGCCTCAAGACGATGCTCGAGACGGGGGAGCCCCTGCCCTCCTTCCGCAAGCGCGAAAACGGGAAGTGGGTGGTGGAGCAGTTCCAGTAGTCGTGATGCGCGCACGCTCCCGGCCGCGTGACCGGGAGCGTTGGCGTGTCGCTGAGTGTGCGCGTTGGCTGCACTCGGCGACGCGCGATGGCCTAGAATTCGCCATCCCTCACCACGGTCCCATGCGGGTCACGCTCGAACGCCAGAACGACGCCGTCCACTTCGTCGCCACCACCGAAGGCGGCGGCATCGTCTCCATCGACGGTGCGCCAGTCATCGGCGGCCAGCAGCTCGGCGCCCGCCCGATGGAGCTCCTGCTCTGCGGCATGGGCGGCTGCAGCAGCATGGACGTCGTGTCGATCCTCGCCAAGCAGCGCGAACCGATCACCTCGATGGTCGTGACAGTCGAGGCGGAGCGCGAGCCGGACGTCGTGCCGTCGCTCTTCACGCGCATCCACGTGCACTTCGCCATGGCGGGGCCCAAGAGCGAATCCAACGTGGCGCGCGCGGTCGAGCTCTCGATGTCCAAGTACTGCTCAGCCACGCGCATCCTCGAGAAGAGCGCGACGGTGACCTGGAGCCACAGGCTCGCGGGCCCCACCGCATGAACGACCGGCACCCCGAGACCGACGCCATCCGCACGCAGGTCCCGACGTCGGCGGAGCGCGAGCACGCCGTGCCGCTCTACCTCACGTCGAGCTTCGTCTTCGACACGGCCGAACAGGCGCGCGCGCTCTTTGCCGACGAACTACCGGGCAACATCTATTCGCGCTACTCGAATCCGAACACCGACGAGTTCATCGCGAAGCTCTGCAAGCTCGAAGGCGCGGAAGACGGCCTCGCGACGGCGTCAGGCATGGCGGCGGTGTTTGCGTCACTGGCGGGGCTGCTCTCGAGCGGCGACCACGTGGTGGCCTCGCGCGCGATCTTCGGCTCCACGCACCAGCTCTTCACGAAGCTGCTGCCGCGCTGGGGGATCACGAGCGACTACGCCGACCTGGGAGATGCGAGCCAATTCGAGGCGCGCATCAGGCCGAACACGAAGGCGATCTTCATCGAGACGCCGTCCAACCCCGGCCTCGCGCTCGGCGATCTGGACGCGATCGGCGCACTGGCCAAGGCGCGCGGGCTCGTCCTGATCGTCGACAACTGCTTCACGACGCCCTACCTGCAGCAGCCGATCCGTCACGGCGCGCACCTCGTGGTGCATTCGGCCACCAAGTACATGGACGGCCAGGGGCGCACGCTGGGCGGCGCGGTGGTGGGATCGGCAGCGCTCATCAAGGAGCTGCGCTTCTTCGCGCGGCACACGGGACCCGCGCTGTCGCCGTTCAACGCGTGGGTGCTGAGCAAGAGCCTCGAGACGCTCGCGGTGCGCATGGACCGCCACTGCGACAACGCGCTCGCGGTGGCGACGCACTTCGAGGGAAAGCCGGGCGTCCGGTCGGTGCGGTATCCGTTCCTGCCGTCGCATCCGCAACATGCGCTCGCCAAGCGGCAGATGTCGCAGGGCGGCGGCATCGTGGTGCTGGTGCTCGAGGGTGGCATCGAGCGGGCGCGGCGCTTCCTCGACGCGCTCAGGCTCGTGTCGCACTCGCCCAACTTGGGCGACACGCGGACGATCGTGACGCATCCGACGAGCACCACGCACTCGAAGCTCACGGAAGCCGAGCGCGTGGCGGTGGGGATCGTGCCGGGGTTGGTGCGTGTGAGCGTGGGGCTCGAGCACGTGGCGGACGTGATCGCGGACCTGGAGCAGGCGCTCTCGGCGTCCGCGTGAACGTCGGCGTCAGCAGCGGCGTGAGCGACGCTCCGTTGCCGTGACGTAAGACGGCACAGTCCGGCACTTGACGGGGACGGTATCCGTAGCTAGCGTAGTTACAGACACTCTGCCCCCCCCTCCTCGTGCACCTCTCCACACGCGCCGCTGTCGGCGTCCACATCCTGACTCTCCTCGCCGGCAGCGAGGGGCAGCCGGTGTCGTCGGAGCAGGTGGCCGGGAGCGTCAACACCAATGCGGCGGTCATCCGGCGCATCATGCAGTTGCTCACCCGCGCCGGGCTCGTGACCTCTCGACTCGGCACGGGGGGCGGCGCGATGCTCGCCCGGCCGGCGCGTGACATCACCCTCGCGGACGTCTACCGCGCGGTGGAGCCGGGTGCGCTCTTCACGCTGCACGAGAAGCCGAACCCGCTCTGCCCCGTGGGACGGTGCATCGTGCCGGAGCTCGACCGGCACTTCACCCGTGCCCGCCGTGCCCTCGAAGACAGCCTCGAGCGCACCACGATCGCGGGCATCCTCGCGGTCGCCCTGCGCCAAGCCGGCGCCACCACCAACTCCAGCGGCGCGCGCAAGCGCGCCAAGCTCGCGTAAGCGTCCCCGTTCGTCGGGCATGCGCAGCGTTGCGCCGTGCCTCTAACTGTAACACACTCCGCTACATACCCAAAGGAGCACCACCAATGTTCGTGATCATGGGAGCCACCGGCAACACCGGAAAGATCGCCGCCACCGCCCTGCTCGACGCCGGCCAGCCCGTGCGCGTCATCGGCCGCGACGCGGCCAAGCTCGCGCCGTTCACCAGTCGCGGGGCCGACGCCGCCATCGGTGACGCAGCGGACGTCGCCTTCCTCACCGCAGCGTTCACGGGCGCCACGGGCGTCTACGTGATGGTCCCGCCCGACTACAGCCATGGCGAGTACGTGGCTCGCTACGCCGCGCTCGCGCAAGTCGCGGCCACCGCGCTCGGCAACGCCAAGGTGACGCGCGCCGTCTTCCTCTCGAGCCTGGGCGCGCAGCACGAAGCCGGCACCGGCCCCGTGAAGGGGCTGCACCGCGCCGAGCAAGCGCTCTCGAAGGTGAGCGGCCTCTCGCTCCTGCTGCTCCGCCCCGGTTACTTCCTCGAGAACGCGTACGGCAACCTCGGCCTCATCAAGCACCAGGGCATCAACGGCGGCGCCATCAAGCCCGACGTGCCGGTCGACATGACCGCAACGCGCGACATCGGCCTCGCGGCCGCGCGCGCCCTGCAGGACGGCGACTGGACCGGCATTGCGGTGCGTGAGGTGCTGAGCCCGCGCGCCGTGACGATGCGCGAGTTGACGTCGCTCCTCGGGTCGGCGATCGGCAAGCCGGATCTCGCCTACGTGCACTTTCCCGATGCCGACTTTGCCGGCGCGCTGGTCGGGGCCGGGTTCGCCGCGCCCGTGGCGGAGGGCTTCGTGGAGATGTCGCACGCGCTCAATGACGGCCGCATGAGCGCGTCGCAGCGCAACGCCGGCGCGTACCTGGGCACCGGCACCGCCGAACAGTTCGCGCAGGAGTTCGCCGCGGTGTACGGGCAGTAGCGCCCGCGAAAGCTCGCGAACCGTCGCTGAACGGCCCGAGGTCGACGGAGCGGCGTTCCCTTGCAAGCAGGGGAGCGCAGCTCCGTCGCTTCGAGCCCGAGCGTGGCGCGCCATATTGCGGGATGACGCCCACGCCCACGCTCCTCAGCTGGTCCGGCGGCAAGGACTCCACGCTTGCCCTCGCCGCGCTCCGCGCCGACCCCGCGGTCCAAGCCATCGGGTTGCTCACGAGCGTCACGCGCGACTACGACCGGATCTCGATCCACGGCGTGCGTCGTGCCTTGCTCGAGGCGCAGGCGCGCTCACTCGGCCTGCCACTCTTCGAGGTGACACTCGAGGCCGCCTCCACCAATGCGTCATACGAGCGGGCCTTCCATGCGGGGCTGGCCGCGGTGCGAGCGGAGCGGCCCGACCTCGCGACGGTCGCGTTCGGCGACCTCTACCTCACCGACGTGCGCGCGTACCGCGAGCGGCTGCTGGCCGGCACCGGCATTGGCGCGAGCTTTCCGCTCTGGAACCGCCCGACCCACGCACTCGCGCGCGACTTCGTGGATGCGGGGTACGTCGCGCACATCGTCTGCGTGGACACGACGCAGCTCGACGCGTCCTTTGCCGGGTGCGTGTACGACCACGCACTGCTCGCGTCGCTGCCGTCGTCGGTGGACCCATGCGGCGAGAACGGCGAGTTCCACACCTTCGTCTCGGCGGGGCCGGGGTTCGCGACGCCGCTCGGCGTGACGGTGGGCGAGTGC
>JANYHJ010000014.1 GCA_025359135.1 Gemmatimonadota bacterium
TCATCTTCGGCTCGCTGACGGCAATCATCTCCGGCGTCTTCTATCCGCCGACCGACACGCCGCTCACGCAGCTGCTCAAGACGCTCGCGACGTTCGCGGTGGGCTTTGCCGTACGCCCGTTCGGCGCACTCGTCTTCGGCCGCATCGGCGACATGGTGGGTCGCAAGTACGCGTTCACGATCACGCTCGTGATCATGGGCGGCTCCACAGCCGTGATCGGGCTGCTGCCGGGATACGCCACCATCGGCGCGGCGGCGCCCGTGATTCTCGTGTTGCTGCGCATGCTGCAGGGCTTGGCCCTGGGCGGCGAGTACGGTGGCGCGGCGGTGTACGTGGCCGAGCACAGTCCGGATGACAAGCGCGGCTTCTACACGAGCTTCATCCAGACCACGGCGACGCTCGGACTGTTCGTGTCGCTCATCGTGATCCTCGTCGTCCGCACGGCCATGGGCGAGGCCGCGTTCAAGGAATGGGGCTGGCGCATTCCGTTCGTGCTGTCGGTGGTGCTTGTCTACTTCTCGTACTACATCCGCTCGAAGATGGCGGAGTCGCCACTCTTCGTGAAACTCAAGGCCGCGGGCAAGACCTCCAAGGCGCCGATCAAGGAGGCGTTCGGCACGCCGGAGCGCTGGAAGGTCTTCTTCCTCGTGCTCTTCGGCATCACGGGTGGGCAGGCCGTGGTCTGGTACACGGGGCAGTTCTACGCGCTCTTCTTCCTGCAGACGGTGCTCAAGGTGCCGCTCGCGACGGCGTACACGATCATGGCCGTCGCGCTCGTGCTCGGCACGCCGTTCTTCGTGGTCTTCGGGGCACTCTCCGATCGGATCGGGCGCAAGCGCATCATGCTCACCGGCATGCTGCTCGCCGCCGTCTGCTACTACCCGATCTACCAAGCGATGAAGGCCAACAGCGATCCGCTCAATCCGGTGGCGCTCACGCTGCTGGTCACCGTGCAAATGCTGTTCGTGACGATGAGCTACGGCCCGGTGGCGGCGTTCCTCGTCGAGAGTTTTCCCGCGCGCATCCGCTACACGTCGATGTCGCTGCCGTATCACTTCGGCAACGGCTGGTTCGGCGGCTTCCTGCCGCTCATCGCCACGTCTCTCGTGGCCAAGACGGGCAACATCTACGCGGGCCTCTGGTATCCGATCGGCGTCGCGATCATCACCGTCATCATCGGCGGCTTCTGGGTGCCCGAGAGCAAGGCCGTGAAGCTGTGGGACGAGCTCCACGCGGAGTAACGGCGGCGCCTTCACGTGAAAGCAAGCCAGTGACGCACGACCGCTTTGTGGACAAGCGGGTATGAGTGCATGGACGCGGTGACGTTGACCTGATCTCCCGCGTCGAAGGCCACCGCTATCACCGTGACCGCCGATCATTCGGGGGACGCGGTGGGTACCGGCGTCCCCCTAGATTTCGCCGCGATATGTCCCGTCTTGGCTCGCCCGGATCGACCATCTCCCACTACCGCATCGAGGCTGAACTCGGCCGCGGTGGCATGGGCACGGTCTATCGTGCAACCGACACGCTGCTGGGCCGCGAAGTCGCCATCAAGATCGTGCATCCGACGCCATTGCCGAACGAGACGCGGGCGGACGCGCAACGCCGCTTCCTGCGCGAGGCGCAGATGGCCGGCGCGGTGAACCATCCCGCGCTCGTCACCGTGCACGCCTACGAGCAGGCCGGCGAGGACGCGCTCATCGTCATGGAGCTGCTCGAGGGCGAGACACTGGCGCAGCAGCTCGCGCGCAAGCAGCCGTGGAACGCGATCCACGCCGCGATGCTGCTCGCCGCCGTCTGCGACGGCATCGCCGAGGCGCACCGGCGCGGCATCGTGCACCGCGACCTGAAGCCGGGGAACATCATGCTGCTCCCCGACGGTCGCGTGAAAGTGCTCGACTTCGGCATCGCGGGACTCGTCGAGCGACCGGAGACGCACGTGCCCGCGCCGATCGTCGGCACCGTGGAATACATGTCGCCCGAGCAGGTCACGGGTGCGCATGCCGGACCACCGTCCGATGTCTTCTCGCTCGGCACCATTGCCTACGAGATGATGACGCTCGAGCGCGCCTTCGGCGGTGGCGCAGCGGAGCAGATCGCAGCGCGCGTGGCCGGCGACGATCCGCCCCTGCTCGAGAACATGGCGATGGCCGAGCTCCGCTTCGGCGTGCTCACGCCGATCATCGCGAAGATGCTCGACAAGGATCCGCATCGTCGCTATGCGGACGCAGCCGTGCTCGGTGAGGCGCTGATGCCGATCGCCTACCAGCTCTCGCCCGAATCGGGAGTGGTGTTCCCTGTCACGCCACTTGGCGACACGGGACCGGTGACGGGCGTCGTGCAGCCCGTGCAGAACACACTTCCCACGTGGCTCGTGGTCGCGCTCTCGATGACCGTGGCCGTCGGGCTTGGGGCGGCCGGGCTCTACGCGTTTGGCGGCGCCATGCTACGCCGGCCAGCGCCCGTGCCACAAGCGCCGGCGCCAGCGGTCGTCACGCGGGACGCGCCACACACCAGCGCTCCTGCCGCATCACCTGTCGCCGCACCTGTCGCCTCGCCGAGTGCGCCGCCGCCTGTCGTGAGCACGTCGAAACCGGACAGCGTGAAGCCCGCGGCCCCCGTGCAGCGCATGCTCGTGTCGTCGGTGGACATCACGCCGGCCGGCGCCACGATTCGCCGACTCGACGGCGATCGACGCCACTGGAAGGAGCACGCGGAACTCGGCGTGAGTTCCGGCGACTCGGTGCCACTGATGGTGGAGCATCCGCGATACCAACCGCGCAAGGTCTGGTTCAAGGGGCGTCCGCTGCACGTCGCGCTGGGTGGCGGTACCGGGACGGTGGTGCTCAAGAGTCCGATCACGGCATTCGTCGAGGTTCGCGCGACCGACGGCACCGACCAGGTGTTGGCGCAGGGGCAGACGCCGCTCACCGCCAAGCTGGCGCCCGGCAACTATCGCGCGACCTTCCGCGCGCGATCGTTCGACGATTCGACCTTCACGGTCGCGGTGCGGGAGGACGAGGAAAAGACGGTCAACGTCGCGTACGTGGCCACGGGCAGCGTGCGCGTCGAGGTGACGAACGGGGCCGCCACCGTGCGCGTCGACGCGGGCGAGTCGCGCCCTGCCCCTGCGGAGTTCACGGCGTTGTCACCAGGCCGCCACATCATCTACGTCGAGCGCGGCGGCAACTCCACCAAGGATACCGTCGTGGTGTTTCCCGGCCGGACGATCACGCGCAGAGTGGCCGCACCGTGAGCATGCTCGGCTCCTTTCGCGTCGCGAACGTCGAAGCGGCCTCGGTGTCGCACATCGGCATGGTGCGCGAGACCAACCAGGATCAGGCGCTCGCGATCCAGTTCGCCGCCGGTGGGCCGGCCGGAGATCGTGAGGCGCACGCCGCGCTCATCGTCTGTGACGGCATGGGCGGCCGCGTCGGCGGCGAGGTGGCGAGCGGCCTCGTGCTCGGCGTCGTGCGCGACGCCCTCTCGGCTTGGCGCCCGGACTTCGACCTGCTCGGCGCGGAGTGGCAGCACCACGCGACGGAGTTCCTCCACGCCGTCATCGACCACGCCAATGCGGAAGTGCTGCGCATCGCGGCCGAGAAGCCGGATGAACTGAAGGGCATGGGTTCGACGCTCGCCGTGGCGCTGCTCGTGCGCGATTGGTGCGGTGTGGTGACCGTTGGCGACAGTCGCGTGTACCGGCTGCGTGCCGGCCTGCTGCAGCAGCTCTCGATCGACCATTCGTGGGCCGAGGAACAGCGATTGTCCGGCGCGATGACGGAAGCCGAGATCCACGAGAGTCCGTATGCCGCGCAGTTGATGCGCGTCGTCGGGTATCGCGACGAGGTGCAGACCGACGTGCGCTGGACGCAGTCGCTGCCCGGTGACCTGCTGCTCGTGTGCAGCGACGGCCTCTCGCACCATCTCGACCCGAACGCGCTGCAGTACGTGCTGCGGCGCGAACCGGACGTCAAGAAGCTGGCGAGCAAGCTGGTGCAGGAGGCGAACGCGCGCGGTGGCGACGACAACATCGGGCTCGTGCTCGCGCGGGTGCCGGTCAAGTTCGTGGCGCGACTGGCCGATCCCGACATGGGGAGCACGCGTGCGCCGCTCAGGAATACGGAGGCCTTGGCGCGCGCGCGCCGCCGACCGATCATCTGGATGGCGTCGGCGTTCGGCGTGGCGGTCTGCGTGATGGGGTGGGCCCTGGGCACTCTGCTGGAGTGGTGGTGATCATGCGTGGAGTGGTGGTGAGCAGCCGTCGTCCTGAGCGAAGCGAAGGACCTGCTTCTTCTCTTGATCTTGCCTTTGCTTCTGCTGTTGTCTTTGCTGTTGTCTTTGCTGTTGTCCTTGCCGTTGCCGTCGCCCTCCCGCTCGGCGCGCAGCAGCAGGATTCCATCGCGCTCATCCGCGCCAATCCGCAGAAGTTCTGGAACCTCGAGGTCAACGTCGCGGGCCTGGTGGGACGCGCCGAGTCGTCGTTTCCGGGCGGACAGCTGGGCACGTACCGCTTGGTCGACTACACCGATTCGACCGGTATCGCGATCGAGAGCGACGACCTGCCGGCACCTGGGCGCGTGCTCAGGGTGCGCGGCATCGTGGTCCCGAGCCGCGACAACGCGACGATTCCGATCATCCGCGAAAAGTCGCGTGAGGCGCTCGACAAGCCGCAGTGGCTGCTCTGGGTGATCGGCATTGCGGGGTTCGCCGCCGTGGCATTGGGCGGCGCGCTCCTCTACTTCATGAAGCGTGGGCCCCGCGTGATGCCTGGCGTCGCGCCGGGCGACGCCGCGCGTCCGCCGGTGCCGATCGTGATCGGTGGTCCGGTGAAGATGGCGCCGCCGCCGGTGTACATGCCGTGGGCGAATCCCGGGGCGCGTCAGAGCGGCCAGTTCCGTCCGACGCTCGACGGGCCGATGTCGCCACCCAAGCCACCACCCGGCGCCGGCACGTTGCCGCGCACGACGCCCAACGGATCACCGATCGTTCGCGAGACGCCGGGCGGCACGCCGATCGTGCGCGAGTCCGGCGCGTCATCCGTGGTGTCGAGCGACATGCCGACGCCGCCCACCGGTGGACGCGTGGTGCCGCCCCCTGCGCCGCGTCCCACGGTGCCCATGCAGCGTGGTGGCTTCAACGGACCCGCGGTCGCGAACCCGTTCGCCCTGCCACCCCGTCCGCCGCGCGGCGGCGCGCCGATCACGCAGCCCTTCGATCCACGTCCGGCGAGGACCGAGCCGTTCGAGTACACGGGGGCGCGTCTCGAGATCGTCGAGGGACCGGACCTCGGGCGGAAGATGCCGATCGGCAGCAACACCATCTTCATCGGTCGCGAAGGCGGGCGTCGCAACCACTTCCCGCTCACCGATCCGACGGTGAGCACCGCGCAGGCGCGCATCCTGCGCGACGAGACGTTCGGCTTCGTGCTCGAGAACGAGGGGAAGACCAACCGGACGTTGTGCAACGGCGAGGTCGTCGGCGATCCGGTGGCGCTCGAGGATGGATCGGAGATCCGGATGGGCGCGACGTTGATCCGGTTCAAGCTCGGGAGCTAGCGGTCGTTCTGGGCGCAGCGAAAGATGGACCGGCCACCGCGCCGCCGAACATCGCGGCGCGCGCGCAGAGTTACTGGGCGAAGATGGCGGCGAGATCGAGTTCGAGCGTCACGTGCGCACCCGGCGCCGTCCAGCGGAGCCGCTCGCGTTCAATCATCGGGCTCTCCGCCTCAGGCGTCCACACTTCGACGGCACGTGCGTCCGCGTCCACGATCCAGTACTCGGCCACGCCAACTTCCTGGAAGAGGCGACGCTTGGTGAAGCGATCATGGCGTGCCGAGCTCGGGCTCAGGACCTCGATGGCGAGGAGCACCTCGCGGAGATGTGCGTGCGGCGCGTTGATGTCGGCGCCTGCCGCGAGCACGAACAGGTCGGGCTGTACATTGGTACGAGTCGAGTGATTCACGGCCGCCGGCGCGTAGAAGACGTGGCCGCCGCCCTGTTCCTGCAGGTAGCGATGCAGCCGAACGAAGAACTCAATCGACGCGCGCTGGTGCCGGAGAGTCGGCGCCGGGCTCACGAGCAACTCCCCGTGCACGACTTCGTAACGCTTGCCGTTGTCCGGCACGGCCCGGACCAAGTCCACGGTCCAGTAGTGCTGCGTGGCGGGCATGCCCATAGTGTCGGCTCGGCGAGTGGTGGGGCGCAAGGGGGCGGCATGCGGCGAGTGTACGCACGATCGCCGTACACCTGGTATCCCCACTCACGCGCGCGACATCAATTCGCCTCAGAGCGGCGCGAACAGCTCCGCGAGCGAGATGCTCAGCGCACTGCGCGCGCCGTCGGGCTGCCAGATGAGGTCGTGCTGCGCCGCCTCCGGGAAGCTCACCCCCGGACGCCACACTTCAACACTGCCGTCGTCAGCGTCGACGACCCAATACGATCCGACCGCCTGTCGCTGGTAGAGCACGCGCTTGGTGAAGCGATCTGCCTTGAGCGATGACGGGCTCAGGATCTCGATGGCCAGCAGGAGCTGCTGCATCGACGCCCACCGCAGCGTGGCGGCCTGCGAGCGCTCGACGACGAAGAGGTCGGGCTGGACGAGCGTGTCGTCGCTCCACGAGATGTCGGCGGGCGACGTGAAGACCTCACCGACAGGCTCGCGCCTGAGATACTCGTCGAGCGCAACGAGGAGTCGCTTGAGCACAAGCTGGTGCAGCGGGCGCGGGCTCGGGCTCACGAGCAGCTCCCCGTACACGGTCTCGTAGCGCTTGCCGTCGTCGGGCAGCGCACGAACCATCTCCGCGGTCCAGTAGCGGGGGGCGACCATGTGCATAACGTCGGCTCGGCTCGGGGGATTTCGCAAGGGGCTGGCATGACGCCAAGCTGCTCCGTGAGACCACATGCGCGTTAACCCGATTGTTGCACGCCGTATCACGCGCACGCTCGACGGCGCGCGTCCCGCGTGAGAGATTGGCACGCATGCTCATCAAGTACCTGCACGTCCTCGCCGCCATCCTGCTGGTGGGGAACGTGATCGTCACCGGTGTCTGGGCCGCGATTCTCTGGAAGGATCAGGGGGTGAAGGGCTTTGCCGGTCCCGCGCGCGCAATCCTCATGACCGACTTGATGTTCACGCTCGGCGGCAGCCTCGTGCTCGTGACCACGGGCGTGTTCCGGACGTACCAGCTGCACCTGCCGCTCATGGGCACGCCGTGGATCGTGCGCGCGATGACGGCGCTCGCGATCTCGACGGCGCTGTGGCTGTTCGTGCTGATGCCGGATCAGCTGCGCATGGCGCAGATGATCCGCGCGTCCGACGCGGAAGTGGCGAGCAGCTTCAAGCGCTGGACGTGGGTGGGGTGGGCCGCGGTGGTGCCGTTGGTGTATGCGGTGTGGCAGATGGCGGCGAAGCCGGCGTAGTGGGCGACGCGTCCGGCGCTGATGACGACCCGGTCTCCAACGGCGAAGCGGACGCTCAACTCCCCACGAAAATCCCCGCCGCTGCCCGCACCCCCTCCACCAGCGCCCCCACGTCCTCCATCGTCGTGTACACGCCAGCACTCGCCCGTGCCGTCGCGCTCACTCCCATCCGCCGCATCAACGGCTGACAACAGTGATGCCCCGCGCGCACGCACACGCCATGCTCGTCGAGAATCGTCGCGAGATCGTGCGGATGCGCCCCCGCCATCGTGAAGCTCGCCACACCTGAACGTTCGGCCGCTGGCGGGCCATGCACCACCACACCGGGAATCGCCGAAAGCGCATCGCTCATCGCCACCACCAGCGCCTGCTCGTGCGCGCGCACGTTGGCAATGCCGAGCGTCGACAAGTAGTCGCACGCGGCCGCGAGCCCCACCGCGTCCGCCGCATTGGGCGTCCCCGCCTCGAACTTGTGCGGCAACACGTTCCACGTCGTCTGATCGTCGTGCACGAACTCGATCATGTCGCCGCCGGTCTGGTACGGCGGCATCGCCTCGAGCAACGCGCGCCGCCCGATCAGAACGCCGCATCCCATGGGCCCGCCCATCTTGTGCCCGCTCGCCGCGTAGAAATCCACGCCCAGGCCTGGCACGTCCACCACGAGGTGCGGGGCCGACTGCGCACCGTCGAGCACGATGATCGCGCGCGGCGCCTTGGCTCGCACCATGGCGACGATCTCCGCCACCGGATTGATCGTGCCCAGCGCATTGGACACATGCGTGAACGCCACCACGCGCGTCTTCCCACTCAACAGGGACGCGAGATGATCGAGGTCGATGCGCAGGTCCGCGGTGAGCTCGGCTATGCGGAACGCGGCGCCCGCCTCCTGTGCCGCGCGCTGCCACGTCACGAACTGCGCGTGGTGCTCCATCCCGGTCACCACCACCTCGTCACCGGCGTCCAGGTGCACACCGCCCCATGACGCCGCCACCAGATTGAGCGACTCCGTCGTGCCGCGCGTGAAGATCACGGTCGCGCTGTCGGCCACGCCGAAGAAACGCGCCACGGTTTCGCGCGCCTCGTGGAAGCGCTCCGTGGCGCGGTGGCTCAAGCGATACGCGCCGCGGTGCGGGTTGGCGTAGCTCGTCTCGTAGTAGTCGCGGATCGCATCGAGTACCACGCGCGGCTTCTGCGCAGTGGCAGCACTGTCCAAGTAGTGCAGGTCGGGATTGGCGGCGAGCAGCGGGAAGTCGGCGCGCACTGCAAGCGTTCCGGGCGAAGAGAAGGACCTGCTTTCCCTGTTCACAGGCACAAGCGGGTCCTTCGCTTCGCCCAGGACGACAACGGGGGCATCACCCATGGATCACGCCGCCCACCCAGATCTCGTCACCCCGCTGATGCACGGCGTAGCGCGTGATCGACTTGTGCGCGGGCGCCTGCACTGCCTCACCGGTCGTGACGTCGAACTGCGCCCCATGCCACGCGCACTCGATGCGGCCGTCGTCCACCACCTCGCCCTCGGCCATCGGGAAGTCGCGGTGCGTGCAGTTGTCGGCGATCGCGCGCACCACCGTGCCGATGCGCACGAGACAGACGCGTGTGCCGCCCGCCGTCTTCACGGCAAGCAACCCGTTGGCGCCGATGTCCGGAAGGTTCGCGAGGTGTTCAAAACCCGACAGCGAGTGCTCGGCGCCCTCATGCAGCGTGTTGGTCATGCGCGGGAGTCCTGCGGCAGAAGCAGGACGTGCGCTGCGCTCGGGACGACACGACGGAATTGCGCCTCGCTCAGTACGACAGTCATTCGGTGCCCATGGCCTTGCGGAGGGTGTGCCAGCTCATCGTCGCGCACTTCACGCGGGCGGGATACTTGCTGACGCCGGCAAACGCCGCCATCGCGCCGAGTTGCTTGCCCTCGCCGTCCGCGAGCGGCTGCGTGCCCGTCACGAGCGAGTGGAAGCGCGCGTACAGCGCCTCGATTTCCGTGGCGCTCTTGCCCGCCACAAGCTGCGTCATGACGCTCGCGGACGCTTGCGAGATCGAGCAGCCCTGGCCGGTGAACTTGACCGCGGTCACACGGTCGCCGTCCATCGCCACCGCCACGTTCACCTCGTCGCCGCACAGCGGGTTGCGGCCCTGCGCGTCCGCCGTCGCTTCCGCCAGCACGCCCTTGTTGCGGGGCTTGCGGTAGTGGTCGAGCAGCACTTCCTGGTAGAGCGCGTCGAGGTTGGTCACAGCGCGGCAATGAGATCAGGCAGGAGGAAAATCAAAGAAGAGATCACGGAGAGTTGCGGGGGACATGAGACACAGAGCACACAGAGGACCGCGAGAAAGCCTTTGGAATGATCGACCTGCGAGGTCGTGCATCATTTACCGCACGCGACTGACGACGCCAAGACTCATTGCGCACCCCAACACAAAGCAGTTCTCTGTGCACCTCTGTGTGCTCTGTGTCTCTTCTACCCCGCACTTTCTCCCGCTCTCTGCACGTGCATGTCCTCCGTACCCCCCGCGAACCGCTCCAGCACGAGCGCCTCGAGCCCCGTCCGCACAACGTCGTTCTCGATCGTCTCCAGCACGTCCGCCGCGAACGCGTACACGAGCAACTTCCGCGCGTGCGCCGCCGAGATGCCGCGAGAGACCATGTAGAACTCCGCCATCGCGTCCAGACGTCCTACCGTCGCACCGTGCGTGCAGCGCACATCGTCCGCGAATATCTCGAGCTGTGGCTTCGTGTCGATCTCCGCCTCGTCCGACAGCAAGAGCGTGTGGTTCTCCTGCTTGCCGTCCGTCTTCTGCGCCTCGGGATGAACGAACACCTTGCCGTTGAAGACGCCATGCGCCGCGTCGTCCAGGATTCCCTTGTACAGCTCGCGGCTGTAGCAGTTCGGCGCGACGTGCTCGATCCGCGTCTGGTGATCGATGTGCTGCTCGTCGTCGCCGAGATACAGCCCGTTGAGCGTGGCCCCGCAGCCTTCGCCCCGGAGTTCGG
>JANYHJ010000048.1 GCA_025359135.1 Gemmatimonadota bacterium
TGGGTTATGGTCCAGGCCCGAGCGTGCACTGGACCGAGGGCGGCAAGGAGTTTCTCGTCTTGAGCGAGATGGACGGCTGGCGCCACATCTGGGCCATCGGCCGCACTGGCGCCACGCGCCTCGTCACTCCCGGTGCCTACGACGTGATGCAGGTTGCGCGCATCGACATGCGCCGCGGCTGGGTCTACTTCGAGACCGCGCTACCGGAAGATGCGATCCACCAGCAGCTCTGGCGCGCGCGTCTCGATGGCCGCGGCAAGGCCGAACGCATCACTCCAGCGGGCGCGGGCGGCCGTCACCGCTACAACGTCTCCCCGCTCGGCAGCTACGCCCTGCACTCGGCGTCATCGGTCGGCGTACCCGCGACGGTCGATCTCGTTTCGCTGCCCGACCATACCATCCGTCGCACGCTCGTCACCAACGCCGCGCTCCGCCAGAAGCTCGCGACGCTCGCCACGAGTCCCACCGAGTTCATCAAGGTGCCCGTGGGCGACGGTGTCGTGGCCGATGCGTCGCTCATCAAGCCGCCCAACTTCGACGCGAGCAAGAAGTACCCGGTGCTCTTCTATGTCTACGGCGAGCCCGCCGGCGCCACCGTGACGGACGGCTATGCCGGCGCGCAGTGGCTCTGGTTCCAGATGCTCGCGCAGCAGGGCTACATCGTGGCGAGCGTCGATCAGCGCGGCACCCCTGCGCCCAAGGGCCGTGACTGGCGCAAGGCGGTGCGCGGCCAGATCGGCGCGCTGCGCGTGCGCGAACAGGCCGAGGCGGCGCGCGTCATCGGGCGCATGCCGTTCGTGGACTCGACGCGCATGGGGGTGTGGGGCTGGAGCGGTGGCGGGTCATCCACGCTGCTCCTCATGTTCCGCGCGCCCGACGTCTACAAGATGGGCATGTCGGTCGCACCGGTGGCCGACGTCAACCTCTACGACACGATCTACCAGGAACGCTACGTCGGCCTGCCCGCCACCGACTCAGCGGCCTACCGCGATGCGTCCGCCGTCAACTTCGTCAACGGCCTCAGGGGCGACCTGCTGCTCGTGCATGGCACCGGCGATGACAACGTCCACTTCCAGGGCACCGAGCGCTTGATCAACGCGCTCATTGCCGCGGGCAAGCCGTTCCAGATGATGGCGTATCCCAACCGCACGCACGGCATCTTCGAGGGACGCGGCACCACGCTGCATGTCTACAGCCTGCTCACGCGCTACCTGCAGGAGCACCTGCCCGCGGGCGGTCGTCCGCAACAGCCGGCACAACCGTAGCTTCGTCGCGCGAACGTGAGCAGCGCGTGATCAGCGCGGCGAGAAGCGCGCGCTAGCGCTTCTCGTGAGGCGCGCTACCTCACGCCGGGAACGCGGACCGCACCACGAACCAGACGTTCGCGGGCCGCTCCGCCAGTCGCCGCATGTACCACTTGTACCATGAGCTGCCGTAGCTGACGAGCGTCTTCACGTGTCGTCCGTCGCGCGCGTACTTCCGCTGCTCGGCGTCGCGGATGCCGTAGAGCATGTGGATCTGGTACTGGCCGTCGGCCACACCCAGCTCCTTGGCCTTCACGACAAGCCGGTCGACGAGTCCGATGTCGTGCGTACCGAAGATCGCCGTGCACTCGCCCGTCTTCGCCTTCTCGAGCATCCGCACGGAAATGTCGTAATACGCCTGGTCGGTGTCGCGCTTCTCGGGAAAGGCGACCTCGGGCGGCTCCGCGTACGCGCCCTTCACCAGTCGCACCACGGGCTTGACCGCGAACAGCGCTTCGAGATCGGCCGGCGTGCGACGCAGATACGCCTGCATCGCTAAGCCGGTGAGTGGGTACTTGGCCTTGAGCGCCGTGTAGAGCGCGAGCGTGCGATCCACGTAGCTCGAATCCTCCATGTCGATCCAGAGGAAGGAGCCCGTCGCCGCGGCCTTGGCCGCCAGGGCGTCATGGTGCGCCGCGCACGCGGCCGGATCGAGGTCGAGCCCGAGCTGCGTCGGCTTGACCGACACGTGCGCCTCGCGCAGGCCGCGCGCCGCGATCTGGTCGAAGAGTCCCATATAGTGCGCCCGCACCGCATCTGCCTCGGAGAGCTGCGTGAGCGCCTCGCCGAGTTGCGTGAAGATCACGCCGCGATTCTCGGGCGCGAACGCCTGCGCCGCATCGAGCGCGTCCTCGGCCCGTTCGCCGGGCATGAACTTCCGCACCGCGCGCCGCACGAAGGCACGCTTGGTGGCTTGATCGTTGAGGAACGCGCTCTTCGACGCGGCGAGCAGGAGGGTACGGCCAACGCCCATGGGACTCGACTCCGGAAACAGACGACGTGGGGACGCAGCGCGTGCCGTCCGCGGCTGGGAAACTATCCGCGTCGCAGGTGAACGCGAACCCCACCCGCGCTGTGGCTGCGACGCGCAGCGCCCGTCACGACAGCCGTCCTCGTCACCGCTGCGGTGCCGTGCGCACATACCTCGCGCTCAGGGAGTCGTACACGAACATCCCGGCCTTCACCTTCCCTTCCGCGTCGAACCAGCCGCTCCGCGTGTTGAGCGGCTCCCAGATCGCCGCACCCTTGCCCATCTCGCCCGGCAGCGCGAACACGATGTCGTGCACCGGCCCCGCGAAGTCGGAGTATTCCACCACGTTCACCGGCTTGTGGTAGCGCGTCGTCAAGTCGTGCAGGTTGCGGTCGAGGTCCTCGAGCGTACCGTGCCAGCGCGGATAGTACGAAAGCCCGATGATGTCGAACGTCACGCCGCGTGCGAGCATGTTGTCGAGCCAGAAGCGCGCCTCGGCGTTCTGTCCGCCGAGTGCGATATGCATCATGATCGGGATGCGCGCGTCGACGGCGGCGGCGCCCTCGACGCCTGCGCGCAACAGCCCAGCGAGCTGGTCGAGCTGGCTGATGTGTCCCTCGGGCCAGAGCAGCCCGTGGTTGACCTCGTTGCCGATCTGCACCATGTCGGGCAACGTGCCCTGCGCCTTGAGGGCGTTGAGCACCGCGCTCGTGTACTCCCTCACCGAGTCGCGCAGCGCCGCGTACGGCAGCGTCGCCCAGCGCAACGGCTTGTTCTGCTGCTGCGGATCGGCCCAGTAGTCGCTGTAGTGGAAATCGAGCAGCAGCCCCATACCGGCCGCCTTGACGCGACGCGCCATGCTGAGCGTCGAGTCGAGTCCGCAGAACCCCACCTTCGGCGCGTAGCCCTTGGGATTCTCCGGATTCACGAAGACGCGCAGCCGGATGGTGTTGATGCCGTGCCGCTTGAGCAGCGCGATGGCATCGACCGCCTGGTCGCCTTCTCGAAACCCCTTGAGCGCGCCGGGAAAGCGCTGTGCACCGCCCTCGATCTGCGGCAGGAACGAGATATCGGCGCCGATCATGCGCGCCATCGGCTTGGTTCGCACCGGCAACTGCTCCGCCGACGGCGTCTTGAGCTCCACGTTC
>JANYHJ010000064.1 GCA_025359135.1 Gemmatimonadota bacterium
CTTCATCGTCAACTGGGGCCGAGCGAATTCGCTCTGGCCGATGCCGTTCGGCACCGCCTGCTGCGCCATCGAGTTCATGGCCACCGCGGCGTCCAAGTTCGACCTCGCGCGCTTCGGCATGGAGCGCATGTCGTTCTCGCCACGCCAGTCGGACCTGCTCATCTGCGCGGGACGCGTGCCGTTCAAGCTCGCGCCCGTGCTGCGCCGCATCTGGCAGCAGATGCCACAGCCCAAGTGGGCGATCTCCATGGGCGCCTGCGCCTCGAGCGGCGGGATGTTCGACAACTACGCGGTGGTGCAGGGGATCGACACGATCATTCCGGTGGACGTCTACGTGCCGGGCTGCCCGCCGCGCCCCGAGGGACTCATCTACGGCATCATGATGCTGCAGGAGAAGATCAAGCGGGAGCGCATGAGCGACGCCTCGTTGCGCCGCGAGATGGAGCCGGACCCGACGAGCCAGCTCTACATCCCGCCCGCGCTCATCGACGAGCTCTCGGAGCCGTTCGGCAACTCGGTGCACCAGACCCGCAGCGCACCATGAGCGAGTCGGATATCCGCATCGCGGGACACGCGAACCCCGGCGCCCCGGCGCCGGCCACGCCACGCAACGTCGCGCACAAGGGCGGCGAGGCGAATCCGAGCGCGGCCGCACTCGCCGCACGTTTTCCGGGCGCCGTGCTGCGCACCGACGTGGTCTGGGGCGAGACAACCGTCCACATCGTGGCTGCGCGTGCCGGCGAACTGATCCAGTGGCTGCACGACGATCCGTCGCAGCAGTACGAGTACCTCGTCGATGTCACCGCGGTCGAGTATCGCGGCGGCGGTCCGCTCGAAGTCGTCTGGCACGTGCGCTCGATCGGTTATCGCCGCTTCTTGCGTCTCAAGGCGCAGCTCGACACCAGCAAGCCGCTCGTCGTGCCCAGCGTCTGGCCGATCTACAAGGGCGCCGATTGGCTCGAGCGCGAGTGCTACGACATGTTCGGCATCCGCTTCGACGGCCACCCGGACATGCGCCGCATCCTCATGTGGGAGCAGTACAAGGAAGGGTATCCGCTGCGGAAGGACTTCCCGCTGCGCGGCCGCTTCAGCCGCTCCGAGCAGCTCACGCAGGCACTCTCGGCCAATCCCGAGGCGCACTACTCGATGGGTGAGCTGCGCATTGCCGATGCGTTCGACGACCTGCCCAAGGAGATGAAGGTGCGGCTGGGCCACGGCGAAGTGACGGGGGAGTGATGACGACGCGTACTGTCGAAGTCGCCCTCTCGACCAGCGGCCTGGATGCCCGTGGCAACCCGGTGCGCACGCCGCTCGTGACCGATGCCGGCGGCAACATCGTCCCCATGACCGCACCGCCAGCCGCCGAGCCCGATTTCGGCGGCGAGCACATGCTGATCAACATCGGACCGCAGCATCCGGCCACGCACGGCGTGCTGCGCCTCGTGCTCGAGCTCGACGGCGAGACGGTGGTGCGCTGCGTGCCACACGTCGGCTACCTGCACTGCGGCTTCGAGAAGATCGGCGAGTACCGCCAGTACAACCAGATCATCCCGTGGACCGATCGCGAGGACTACCTCAACTCGCTCGGCAACAACGTCGCCTTCGTGCTCTCGGCCGAACGGTTGTTCGGGGTCGAGATCACGCCGCGCTGCACGGTGCTGCGCGTGATCGCGATGGAGCTCTCGCGCATCATCTCGCACCTCGTGTGGGTCGGCACGACATCGATCGACATCGGCGCGTTCACGCCGTTCCTCTGGAGCTTCCAGGAGCGCGAGAACGTCTACCGGCTGCTCGAGGCGTGGACGGGCGCACGCCTCACCACGAGCGGCACGCGCGTGGGCGGCATGATTGCCGACATTCCGGCGGGCTGGCTCGACGACCTCAAGAATTTCGTGCGCACCTTCCCGCGCACGATCGAGGAAGTCGATGCGATGCTCACCAAGCACGCGATCTGGGTGGGGCGCACGGTGGGCTTGGGCGCGATGAGCGCAGACGAAGCGCTCAACCACGGACTCTCGGGTCCGATGTTGCGGGCGAGCGGCGTCGCCTTCGACGTGCGCAAGGACCAGCCGTACCTGGATTACGAGACGTACGATTTCGAAGTGCCCGTGGGCACCGCCGGCGACGTCTACGACCGCTACCTCGTGCGCATCGAGGAGCTGCGCCAGAGCGTGCGGATTCTCGAGCAGGCGATCGCGCGGTTGCCCGATGGCCCGGTGAACGTCGACGATCCGCGCCTCATCCTCCCGCCCAAGTCGAAGGCGACGAGCGAGATGGAGAGCATGATCCATCACTTCAAGCTCGTCATGGAAGGGCCGCGTCCGCCGATCGGCGAGGCCTACGTGCCGGTCGAGAGTCCCAAGGGCGAGAAGGGCTACTACATGGTGAGCGACGGCACGTCGAAGCCGGTGCGCTGGCGCATCCGCCCGCCGTCGTTCGTGAACCTGAGCGCCATCCCGAAAATGGTCGAGGGACATCTCCTCTCCGACGTGATCGCGATCAACGCGAGCATCGACATCGTCATGGGGGAGATCGACCGATGAGTCACGGTCCCTCCGCGTCGGGCGGCGCCCTCGCGCGCGAACCGCACGGCCACGACGACACACCCTACGTGCCCGTCTTCACCGACGATCGCCGCAAGGACCTCGACGCGATCATTCTCAAGTATCCGAGCAAGATGGCGGCGCTCCTGCCCGCGCTCTGGATCGTGCAGGAGACGCGCGGCTGGGTGAGCGAACCGGGCATGGCCGAAGTGGCCAAGGCGCTCGACCTCACGCCGGCGTACGTGAAGGGCGTGGTGAGCTTCTACACCATGTACCACCAGCACCCGGTGGGGAAGTACTTCGTGCAGGTCTGCACGACGACGCCCTGCAACGTCTGCGGCGCCGACGACGTCGTGAACGCCTTCCTGCAGCACACGCGCTGCGGTGAACTGGGCGCCACGAGCAGCGACGGCCGTTTCACCGTGATCGAGGTCGAGTGCCTCGGCGCCTGCGGTTTCGCGACTCCCGTCATGATCAACAGCGACTTCCTCGAGTCGGTGACCCCCGACTCGGTGCCCGACATCCTCTCGGAGCTGCCCTGATGGGATATCCGCACCAGTCGCATCCGCACGAAGCCGTGGTTCTCTCGAAGTACTTCGGGGACGCCGGGGCGCGCACGCTGGATGGGTGGAAGGCGCGCGGCGGCTATCAGGCGCTCGAGCAGGCGCTCGGCATGGCGCCGGCCGACATCGTGACCATCGTCAAGGATTCGGGGCTCCGCGGTCGTGGCGGCGCCGGCTTCCCGACGGGCATCAAGTGGTCGTTCATGAAGCCCGGCGACGGCAAGCCGCACTATCTGTGCTGCAACGCCGACGAGTCGGAGCCGGGCACGTTCAAGGACCGCGAGATCATGCGCTGGACGCCGCACGCCTTGGTCGAGGGCTGCGCACTTGGCGCCTACGCGATCGGCCCGGTTCATCCACTCGAGCGGTTCGGTGAACTCGCCGCGGATGTAGATGTACGCCGTCTCCGCGCCGATCGCGTAGGCGCCAAGTGCGCAGCCCTCGACCA
>JANYHJ010000096.1 GCA_025359135.1 Gemmatimonadota bacterium
TGATGATGATCCGCGAGAAGGGCGGCATGGTGCAACTGCAGTTCCATGTGGCGCACGACGGCGCCGCGACCAGCGCCGAGCGCGATGCGCTGCGCGCGGTGGCCAAGTCGGTCGCCTCACGGATGTAGGCGGCGACGCACGTGCCTCTCAACGCGCACGGTCAGCCGATCGGCGACGCGGTGTCCGGCTGGACGACGCGTGAGCGTCCGCCGCGCACGCCGATGGTGGGGCGATGCTGCACCGTGGTGCCGCTCGATCCTGCACGACACGCGGCCGGGTTGTACGAAGCCAACGGCCACGATGTCGATGGCGCGAACTTCACGTACCTGTTCACCGAACCGTTCGCGACGGTCGGGGCGTATCGCGCGTGGGCGGAGTCGGTGGCGGTGCTCGAGGACCCGCTCTTCCACGCGATTGTCGACGCGCGCACGGAGCGCGCCGTCGGCGTCGCGAGCTTCATGCGCATCGATGCAGGCATGGGCGTGATCGAGGTGGGGAACATCAACTATTCGCCACTGCTGCAGCGGAGCGTCGCGTCGACCGAGGCGATGTACCTGATGATGCGCCGCGTCTTCGATGAACTCGGCTACCGGCGCTACGAGTGGAAGTGCGACAGCCTCAACGCGCCCTCGCGCGCGACAGCGCTCCGCCTCGGCTTCAGCTTCGAGGGCGTCTTCCGCCAGGCGATCGTCTACAAGGGGCGGAACCGCGACACGGCGTGGTACTCGATCACGAACGACGAGTGGCCAGCGCGGCGGGCGGGGTTCGAGGCGTGGTTGGCGGCGGACAACTTTGGCGCTGATGGCGCGCAGAGACGACGACTTGGGGAGTGCTTCGCGGATGCCGGGGTGCGCGCGCCTACGACCCCAGCCTGATCAGCGCGAAGTCGCGCTTGCCCTTGCCGAGCACGATGTGTCCGCCGCGCAGTGTCGTGCTCGCGCGATCGAGATACCGCTCCGACGCCGCAAGCTTGCGCTTGTTGACCGACACCGCGCCCTGCTCAAGCAGCTTCTTGGCTGCGCCGTTCGAGGCGGCAAGGCCCGACGCGGTGAGCATGCGGTACACATCGAGGCGGCCCGTCGGCGTGCCGCCCTCGGTCGCCACTTCGCCTACGTCCGCGAGCGACACGGCAGCGAACGGGGCTTCCTTGGCGAGCACTTCCAGCGCGTCGTCATTGAGCGCCGACGGCTCCACGCCACCGAAGAAGAACCCCGTCACCTGCTCGGCGGCGGCGAGTGCGGCCGCGCCGTGCACGCGCGTGGTCACCTCGCGCGCGAGCGCCCTCTGCGCGGCGCGCGCGGCGGGATCGTCGGCGACGGTGATCTCGGCCGCGCTGATCTCGCTCGCCGTCATGAGCGTGAAGAGCCGCAGGTACTTGCCCACGTCGGCGTCGTCCGCGTTCACCCAGTACTGGTAGAACTGGTACGGACTCGTGCGTTCCGCATCGAGCCAGACCGCGCCGCCTTCGCTCTTGCCGAACTTCTTGCCGCTCGCGGTCGTGAGCAGCGGAAACGTGACTGCTGCTGCGTCGACGTCGTGGGCGCGACGCAGCAGCTCGGTCCCGGCGAGGATGTTGCCCCATTGGTCGC
This sequence comes from Gemmatimonadota bacterium, assembly GCA_025359135.1. Classification (GTDB taxonomy): domain Bacteria; phylum Gemmatimonadota; class Gemmatimonadetes; order Gemmatimonadales; family Gemmatimonadaceae; genus JACPPC01. Next base: position 1,590 of record JANYHJ010000096.1, read on the forward strand.
TACCGCCCAACTGCACCGTCACGCCGTGGCGGCGGTTGAGTTCGGTGAAGTCGTAGCCCTGCAGCAGCATGTACGAGAACTCGGTGTACGTGATGCCGCCGTCGAGCCGGCTCGCCACCGAATCCTTCGCGAGCATGACGTTGATCGAGAAGTGCTTGCCGACGTCGCGCAGGAAGTCGACGAGCTTGAGCTCACGCAACCAGTCGGCGTTGTTGACGATGCGCGCCGGGTTCGCACCGCCGAAATCGAGGAAGCGCTCGAGCTGCGAACGGATGCCGACCACGTTGGCGTCGATCTCGGCCACCGAGAGCAGCGGGCGCTCCGACGAGCGGCCGCCCGGGTCGCCGATCATGCCTGTGCCGCCACCGACGAGCACCACGGGGCGGTGTCCCGCGCGCTGCGCGTGCACGAGCCCCATGATCGGAATCAGGTTGCCGACGTGTAGCGACGGCGCCGTGGGGTCGAACCCGACGTAGATGCCCGTTGGCTGCGCGAGCAGCGCCGCCGCGCCCTCGGTGGCCTGGTAGAGCATCCCCCGCCAGCGGAGTTCCTCGAGGTACGGTGCGGTGGTCGGTGGCGGCGTCGGCGCGGGAGCGGTCATGACTGGAAGATACGCGCGCGGGGCGCGTGCGCCTCGTCCCGTGCCCCCGTGCGCGGGGTGCGCCACCGCTAACTTTGAGGCACATGCCCCCGAGCCGCGCCTCGACCTCCGCTCGCGCTTCCGGCGGCCGCTTCTGGTCGCGCCATCCGCGCCTCATCCGCGGCACGCTGCTCACGCTCACGGCGCTCTCGGGCGCCGCGCTCGGCGCTGCCACCGGCGCCTGGACCCTCGCCTGCGCGGGCGGCGCGTGCCCGGCAGCCGGCGTGCTCGAGGCGTATCGCCCGCGGCAGACGTCCAAGCTCTACGCCGCTGATGGACGGTTCCTCACCGAGCTCGGTCTTGAACGGCGCACGCTCGTGTCGGTCACGGAGATTCCGGAGGAGGTCAAGGCCGCCTTCCTCACCGTCGAGGACAAGCGCTTCTACCAACACCACGGCGTGGATCTCTATCGCGTGGCGGGCGCGGTGGCGATCAACCTGCGCGCGCGTGGCATCGCGCAGGGGTTCAGCACCATCACGATGCAGCTCGCGCGCAACGTCTTCCCCGAACGCCTGACGCGCGAGAAGACGTTCATCCGCAAGTTGCGCGAGGTGAAGGTCGCGCTCGAGATCGAGAAGTCGTACCCGAAGGAGCGCATCCTCGAGCTCTACCTGAACCAGATCTATTTCGGCAACGGCGCCTACGGCGTCGAAACGGCGTCGCAGCGCTACTTCGGCAAGTCGGTGCGCGAACTGAACCTCGCCGAGGCGGCGACGCTGGCCGCGTTGCCCAAGGCGCCGGAGCGCTACAACCCGCGCCGCTTTCCCGATCGCACGGTGCAACGGCGCAACACGATCGTCGAGTTGATGCGGCGCGAGGGCGTTGCCACCGAGACCGACGCGTCGCTCGCCCGCGCCTACCCGCTCAAGCTCGCACGCCGCGCCGACGCCGGCGATCTCGCACCCTACTTCGTCGAGTGGGTGCGTTCGCAACTCGACCAGCACTTCGGCCGCCAGCTCTACGAGCAGGGGCTCAAGGTCTTCACCACGGTGGACCTCGACATGCAGTCGGCCGCCGAACGCTCGCTCGAGCGGCAGTTGAAGGCCATCGAGGGTGGCAGCTACGGCGCCTTTCCGCATCCGACCTACGAACAGGTGAATGCGCGCGCGGCCACGGACGAAGATGCGGCCTCGTCGCCGTACCTGCAGGGTGCGTTCATCGCCGTCGATCCGCGCTCGGGTGCGGTGCTAGCCCTGGTCGGTGGCCGCGACTTCGACGAATCGAAGTTCAATCGCGCGACGCAGGCGCTTAGGCAACCCGGCTCGACGTTCAAGCCGATCGTCTACTCCGCCGCCATTCACGCCGGCAAGCCGCCCTCATATCTCGTGCGCGACGAGCCCGTCAACGTCATGCAGGAGAGCGGGCAACCCTGGCAGCCGCAGAACTACGACCTGGGGTTCCAGGGGCCGATGACGATGCGGCACGGACTCACGCTCTCGCGCAACATCGTCGCCATCCGGCTCGGACAGGAGCTCGGACCCGAGGCGGTCATCGCCACCGCACGCGACTTCGGCATCTCCACGGAGATTCCGCCGTATCCGTCGATCTTCATCGGCTCGGCCGACGTCTATCCGATCGAGATGGTGAGCGCCTACACCACCTTCGCCACGCTCGGCATCCGCTCGCATGCGTATGCGATCACGCGCGTCGAGAGCGCCGATGGCGCGGTACTCTGGGAGCCCAAGCCGGAGCGCGAACAGGTGCTCACGCCAGAGGAATCGTGGCTGATGGTGAGCATGATGAAGGACGTCGTGCTGCGCGGCACCGCCTTCCAGTCGGTGTACAACGCCGGCTTCCACTTTCCGGCCGCGGGCAAGACGGGCACCACCAACGACGGCGCCGACGTCTGGTACATCGGCTACACCGCCGACATCGTGGCGGGTGTCTGGATCGGATTCGACCGGCCGCAGAAGATCAAGGCGAACGCGCAGGGCGGCGTGCTGGCCGCACCCGCATGGACGAGCTTCATGAGCGAGGTCTACCAGCGACGGCCCGCACCGCCCGACTGGCCGCGCCCGCGCAGCATCACGCTACGCGAAGTCGACCGGCGCACGGGACTGCTCAAGGGTCCCGCGTGTGATCCGAACGACGTGATCGTCGAGTACTACCTGCCGGGCACGGAGCCCACCAAGGCGTGCGACCCCGACGCCGTGCGCCAGGTGGTGGCCGACTCGGTGGCCGCGAGCGCTCAGGGACGCCCGCCGACGCCGAAGGCCGCGAAGCCGGCCACGCCACCGCGCTGACGCCATGACCTGGCAACCGCTCGACTGTCACGCGCACACGACGCTCTCCGACGGTGCGCTCACCCCCGAGGAACTGGTCGCGCGCGCGGCCGAGCTGGGCGTGCGGCCGAGCATCAGCGATCACGTCACGCGCGACGTGACGCCCGCGGTGCAGAGCATCGCGGCGATGCGCGCGTACTTGGACGATATCGAGCACCTGCCGGTGGCGAGGAGCGCCGAATTCTGCTGGCACGACGCGCTCTGGCGTGAGGTGCCCGATGAACTCGCGCTGCGCTTCACGCACCGCATCGGTTCGCTGCACGCCGTCTTTCTGCCCGGCGGCGGCACGGTCCACGCCTTCCGGCGCGAAGTGCCCAAGGGGATGACGCACGACCAGTACATGGACATCCATGTGCAGAACCTGCTGCGCTTCACGCTCGAGATGCCGGTCGACATCCTCGCGCACCCGACCGTGCTGCCGCTCACCTTCCGCGCCATTCCGCTCGAGGAGCTCTGGAGCGAATCGCGCGAGAACCGCGCCGTGGAAGCGCTGCGCCGGGCGAAGATCGCGTTCGAGATCTCCAACCGCTATCGCCCGCACGAACGGTTCCTGCGCAAGATGGTCGACGCCGGCGTGCGCATCTCGCTCGGCTCCGACGGTCATTCGCTGGAGCAGGTAGCCGATGTCGCGTGGCCGTTGGCCGCCGCGCGCAGCTTGGGCGTCAAGGACGAGGAGCTCTACGATCCGCACGTGCACGGCTCGAAGACGGGGCATTTCGGCGGGAAGCCGGCGCGACCCGTATGAATTTTGGTGCGGCACGAGGCGTGCGTTCCGATGCGCCCGAGTCCGCCGACGTGAGGGGCTATCGCGCTGCGATCGTGGCACCCGTGGGTGCGCCGCCCATTCGGCACGGCGCGGTGGTCATCGATGAGGACCGCATCACCTACGTCGGTCCGGCGAGCGGCGCGCCCGGGGTGCCAATCACCGATCTCGGTGACGTCGTCCTCACCCCCGGGCTCGTCAACACGCACACGCACCTCGATCTCACGGCGTACCGCGGCGGTGTGCTTGCGGGACTCGACTTCTTCGGCTGGATCCGCACCCTCACGCAGTCCAAGGCCACGCTCACGGCCGATGAGCTGCTCGAAAGTGCGCGCGCCGGTATCACCGGCGGTATCGCGCGCGGTATCACCACCTTTGCCGACACGAGCAACACCGACGCCGCCCTCGACGCGATGGCGGAGCTTGGCGTACGCGGCATTGCCTATCGCGAAGTGTTCGGACCCGATCCGGCGGTCGCGGCGTCGTCGCTCGCGGTGCTAGTGGAGCAGGTGCGGGCGATGCAGCAGCGCGCCACGCCGCTCGTCACGGTGGGGGTGAGTCCGCACGCGCCCTACTCGGTGTCGGACGAGCTCTTCGCGCGGGTGGCCGCGTTCGCGCGTGAACAACGATTGCCGATCGCGATCCACATCGCGGAATCGGAGGCGGAGTCGCAGTTGGTCGCGGAGGGTCGTGGTCCCTTCGCGGCGTTCCTCTCAGGGCGCGGCATCGCGGTGGTGCCGAGGGCCGCGACGCCGGTCGCGCTGCTGGCGCGCGCGCGCGTGCTCGGCGAACGCACGCTGCTCATCCACTGCGTGCGCGTGAACGCCGATGACCTCGTGACGATGGCGCGCCACGGCTGCGGCGTCGCCCACTGTCCGCATTCGAACGACTGGTTCGGACACGGCGTGGCGCCGTTGGGCGCGATGCTGTCCGCCGAGGTCCGCGTCGGCATGGGCACGGACTCCTTGGGTTCGAACGACGGCATGGACCTGCTCGCGGAGGCGGCGATGTCACTTGCACGAGCGCGCAGCGCGGCCACGGATGAGGCGTCACGCGCGGCACTGCACGCGACCGATCCCCTCACGATGGCCACGCTCGCGGGCGCACGCGCCCTCCGTATGGACGACACGATCGGCGTACTCGCGCCCGGTTTCGCGGCCGATCTCGCCTGGTTCGCACTGCCGGCGTCGCTGCGTGGGGTCGATACGCTCACCACGGCGCGGGTCGGCGATGCGCTGGCGGCGGACGGTCGCGAAGCGATGGGCGTCGTCGTGGCCGGACAGTCGCTTGAGGCCACCGGCACGCCATCAGCCATGTACCTCGAACTGGAGACGCGGGTCATGGCGTTGAGCGAGCGGTTGCGTCGCTGGCGCGCGGCCAACACCGCCGGTTAGGTTGGTTGGAACCCTTGGGAGGCCGGGCATGGCGGACGGACGCACGACCCGCATCTGGCGCGACGGCGAGTTCGTGAAGTGGGAGGACGCGACCATCCACGTGATGAGTCACGCCCTGCACTACGGCGCCGGCATGTTCGAGGGGGTGCGCTGTTACGCAACGCCGTCGGGTCCGGCTGTCTTCCGCCTTCCCGAGCACATCAAGCGACTCGTCGAGTCGTGCCGCATTTACCGTATCCCGCTCGACTATTCGGCCGATGCACTCGTGCAGGCCACGGTCGAGACGGTGCAGGCGAACGAGCTCAAGCAGTGCTACCTCCGCCCGCTCGTCATCCGCACCGGCGAGCAGATGGGTATCAACCCGATCGGGGTCAAGGTCGAGACGTTCATCATTGCCTGGAATTGGGGCGCGTACCTGGGCAAGGACGCGCTCGAGCAGGGCGTCGATGTCTGCGTGTCGAGCTGGCGCCGCGCCGCGCCCGACACGGTGCCGATGATGGCCAAGGCGAGCGGCAACTACCAGCAGTCGCAGCTCGCCAAGCTCGAAGCCAAGATGAACAAGTACGCCGAGGGCATCATGCTCGACGTACATGGGTATGTGGCCGAGGGGTCGGGCGAGAATCTCTTCCTGGTGCGGAACGGCGTGCTCTACACGTCGCCCGTGGCCAGTGCGATCCTCGGCGGCATCACGCGCGACTCGGTGATGACCATCGCGAAGGGGTTGGGGTATGAAGTGCGCGAGGCAGTGCTGCCGCGCGAAATGCTGTACACGTCGGACGAAGTGTTTTTCACCGGCACGGCCGTCGAGATCACGCCGATCCGCAGCATCGACCAGATCCCGGTCGGTGCGGGCACGCGAGGTCCGATCACCAAGGCAATTCAGGAACAGTACCTGGGAATTGTCAGCGGCAAGCAACCCGACCGGCACGGGTGGCTGACGATGGTTCCCGAGCCGGCCACCCTGAGCAGTAGATAGAGGAGACCCGATGACCGCGACGCACGGCTGCCTGGCCCTCAACTCCTCGTTCGAGCCGTTGACCATGGTGCCGCTGCGCCGCGCGCTGCGTCTCGTGATCGATGGCAAGGCCGAGATCGTGGAGGCCGACACGGGACGCGCGGTTCACTCGGAGCGGATGTCGATGCCGCGGCCGGTGGTCATCCGGCTGACCAAATTCATCCACGTGCCACGGCGTTTCCGCCGGCAGGTGACGAACACCTTCCTCTTCGCACGCGACGCCTACACCTGCCAGTACTGCGGGCGGACGCAGGCTGAGCTCCGGCCGCGCGAGGCGCTCACGCGCGACCACCTGATTCCACTCTCGCGTGGCGGCAACAACGAGTGGACCAACGTGGTGACCGCGTGCAGCCCGTGCAACACGCGCAAGGCCAACCGGATGCCGAACGAGATCGGCATGCATCCCAAGCATGCGCCGGTGGAGCCGCATTTCGTGCACCTGTCGTGGGCCGTGCGGCGGCTGACGCCGCAGCAGGCGCGCTACATCAAGGTGTTCTATGGTGCGAGCACGCTGCACCATCTCGAGGAGCTCGAGAAGAGCCGGCGTCCGCATCACGTGGCGGCGGCGAACTAGCTGTCGCTGTGAACGAAGTGAAGGACCTGCTTGTGTCGTTCATTCGCCACGTAGCAGGTCCTACGTCGTTTGTGGGGAGAGGGCGGATGCTTCTCTGCGCGCTCGCCTTCCTTCTCATGGCGTGCGCCGAAGCGCCGCCCGATCGCAGCGCGCCAATCCTGCTGTATGCGGGCGCCGGCACCAGCGTCACCGACGTGGCCGCGGTCGAGGCCCTGCTGCGCGAGGACCGGCAGCCCTACGCTACGGTGTCCACCAAACAGCTCAACGCGATGAGCGAGGCCGACCTCGCTCAGCATCGGCTGATCATCGTGCCCGGCGGCAACTTCATCGAGGTGGGCGATGGCTGGACCTCTGCCACCGTGACGAACGTGCGCGGCGCCGTGACGCACGGCCTCAACTACCTGGGCCTCTGCGCGGGCGCCTTTCTCGCGGGGAGCGGCACGTATCGGAGCCTCAACCTCACGGACGGCGTGCGCTTCGGCTTCTACGCGGCGGCCAGGCGTGGCATCCGGAAGACGGCGGTCGCGATCACGATGGCGGACTCGACGACGCTCGAGCACTATTGGGAGGACGGCCCCGAGCTCACCGGATGGGGCGAGGTCGTGGGCCGGTATCCCGATGGCACGGCGGCGATCGCGCAGGGGTATGCGGGGAAGGGGTGGGTGATGCTCACGGGCATTCACCCCGAGGCGCCGGATGCGTGGCGACGGGGGATGACGTTCCGGACGCCGGCGAGTGCGGACAACGCGGTTGCACGCGTGCTGGTGACGGCGGCGCTGGGCGGGCAGGCGCTGCCGCATTTCTGACGGGGCGACGCACTACCCGACGGCGGGTGGGGTCGCGCAGGACTCTCGAGGAGATGCTGCGGGTGCAGTCGAGCGGGCGGGATACGGTGGCGCCGCCACGGTTGATGGAGGCCGCGGCCTGCCTGCCGTAGTGCGCCGCGCTCAGGACGACAGGTGGCCCACGAGCGGAACCACCGTCGTCAACAACGCCACCACCAGCAACACCACCACGCTCAACGCCGCCCACTTGATCGTGAATCGCTGGTGCTCGTCGAACTCCACGCCGCATAACCCCACGAGCAGGTACGTGCTCGGCACCAATGGCGAGAGCAGGTGCACTGGCTGCCCCATCAATGACGCGCGCCCGATCTCGACCGGCGTGATGCCGTACGCCGCCGCGGCCTTCGCCAGGATCGGCACCACGCCATAGTAGAAGGCGTCGTTGCTGATGAAGAAGGTGAACGGCACGGAGAGGAGCGCGGTCACCGGTGCCATGAACGGCCCGAGCGCCGTCGGCACCATGTGCACCACGCTCTCCGCCATCGCGTCGATCATCTTCGTGCCGCTCAGGATGCCGGTGAAGATGCCCGCCGCGAAGACCACTCCCGCCACCGCGAGTGCGTTGCCCGCGTGCGCATTGATGCGCGCGCGCTGATCGGCGAGTGACGGATAGTTGACCATGAGCGCCACGGCGAAGCCGAGCATGAAGAGCACGGGCAGCGGCAGCACCGCCTTGATGAGCGCCGCGAGCAGCACGAGCGTCAGCACCGTGTTCACGACGCGCAACTTGGGCCGCTTGAGCGCGGGGCCATCGTCGTCCGTCGCGTCGGCGCCCACGAGACCGTGCTCGCCCTGCGGATCACCCATGACGGGCGCGGGGCCACCCTGCGCGAGCAGCCGCGCGCGTTCGCCGCGGCCCAACCGCCACGCGGCAAAGAGCACCCACGCCGCGCCCACGGCCATCGCCGGCACGAGCGGTGGGAAGAGCGCTCCCATGTCTACCGCGAGCGCCGTCGACGCGCGCGGTCGGCCCGCCCCACGGCAGCAGGTTCATGACGCCGCCGGCCAGCATGCAGACGCAGGCGAGCACGATCGGGCGGATGCCGAGCTTGAGGTAGAGCGGCAACATCGCCGCCGTCGTGACCATGTACGTCGTCGAGCCGTCGCCATCGAGCGACACGAGCAGCGCGAGCACCGCCGACCCCAGCACGATGCGCGCGGGGTCGCCTTTCACGAGGCGCAGGATGAGCGCGACGAACGGATCGAACAACCCGGCGTCGAGCATGATCGCGAAGTAGAGAATCGCGAACATGAGCATGACGCCCGTCGGCGCGATGTTCTTGATGCCGTCGAGCATCATCAGCCCGAGCTTGGGCGCGAAGCCCGCGACGATGCCGAACACGATCGGCACGAGGATCAGCGCGGTGAGCGGCGAGAGCCGCTTCGTCATGATCAGCGCCATGAAGGTCGCGACCATCGCGAAGGCGAGCACGGTCAGCATGCGCGCACCATGAAGTCGACGCCGCGCACGTGCGCCGCACCTGGTCGATGCACGGGTTGCCCCACCACGCCATGCATCGCCCGGCCCGTGCTCAATCGCACCGCTCGGCCCGCCCTCACCGTACCGCCGGCGCGAGCGGCAGCACGATGTGCGACGGATAGCGCGCGCTGTGGTACACCGTGTTGTCCTGCGTCACCATGCGACGGTTCTTCCCCAGCGGCTCGCCGGTGCCGGGGTTGACGTCGAAGCGCGGAAAGTTCGAACTCGAGATGTCCACGCGGATGCGGTGCCCCTTCTTGAAGACGTTGGCGGTGGGGAAGGGCGCGATCGTGAACTCGTAGACCTGCCCCGGCTTGAGCAACACCTGATGGTCGCGCGTCGCACGGTAGCGCCCGCGCACGATGGCGTCCGTGATGTTGAGGTCGAACCCGCCGGGCCACTCGACGCTCGGCGGATACACGTCCACGAGCTTGGCCGTGAAGTCGGTGTCGGTGCGGTCGCTCGACGCGTGCAGCGTCACGCTGATCGGGCCGATCACCGTCATGTCGTCACTGAGCGGCGCGGTCTGGAACACGACCACGTCGCTGCGCGAGCGGAGCGGCATCCACGGTGCGGCCGATGGCGGGAAGCGCGGGTCTTCGCGCTGGTCGTAGGCGCCGTCCTTGAGTCGCGCCGAGGATCCACCGCCGATAGTCGGCACCGGATGCGCGGGGTCGAAGGTGTAGGTCGTGGCGCTCCTCGCCTCCGTCGGCTTCGAGGTCGAGAGCGTGCCGTCGCCGTGGAAGTAGTACGACACGAAGCGCGTGCTTGGCACCGGCCACGAGGGATAGTCGCGCCACATACCGCCGTGGAAGAGCCGCTTGTCGGCGTCCTTGTGACCGTCGCCCGTGCCCATCACGAAGAGCCGCACGGGCGCCTCGCGTTCGACGCCGGTGGCGGCGCCCTTCATGAAGTGATCGAACCAGCGGATGTGGAACGCAGTCTGGAAATCGCTGATCGCGCCCTCGGGACCGAAGCTCACGTCGCCCGCGTACGGACGCAGGTTGCCCGAGTGCGTCCACGGACCCACGAGGATGCGCTGCGGCGTGGTGTTCCGCTTCTTCAGCTCGCTGTAGTTCATGAACGTGCCGGCGAGGAAGATGTCGTACCAACCGCCCACGTGGAGCATGGGGATGTCGGCCGTTTCGTCGTAGTGCTCGGACCAGTTCACCATCCGGTCTTTCCAGAAGTCGTCGTAGTCGGCGTGCTCGAAGAAGTCGAGGTACCACGCTTCGTACGTCGGCTCGACCGAGAGCGGGTTCAAGCCACGCGGCATCGGCTGGCGCGCGTACCAGTCCTCCACCTTCTCGCGCTCGAGCACCGCCTTGACCTCGGGACGCTTGGCGTCGGCGAGCAGCTGCTGCCACGCCCAGGTGATCTGGCGTCCCATCTCGTACGTGCCGCGGTAGCGCACGCCGTGGTCCCAGCCGTTGGCGAGGCCGCCCATGTTGAGCACGAGCGTGGCGAGTGCGGGCGGCTTGAGCTGCGCGGCGCCCGCCTGCGAATGCGCGGCGAACGATTGTCCCCACATGCCGACCTTGCCGTTGGCATAGGGCTGCTTCGCGAGCCACTGGATCGCGTCGTAGCCGTCCGTCGCATCCGCCGGCTGCACCTTCAGAAACACGCCCTGCGAGTTGTAGCGACCGCGCAGGCTCTGCACCGCCACCACATAACCGCGCTCGGCGAAGTAACGCGCCGAACCGGCCAGCGATTCGCGCTCGTACGGCGTGCGATTGAGCAGGACGGGGAGCGGCGCCGTGTCGAGCACGCCACTGCGCACGGGGCGGTAGAGATCAGCGGCCATCAGCAGCCCATCGCGCACGGGGATCATGACGTCGCGCGTGATGGCAACCGAGTCGTAGCGCGGCGCGGACTGCGCGTCGAGCACACCCGGTGCGAGTGTCGCATGGCTCGCGACGAGCAGGGCGAACTGGACGTGAAGGCGCGTGGCGCGGAGCATCGAGGGCAGACGGAGGACGGCGCGGTCGCTCGGGCGTGGACGCGAATATGTACCGCGGGCGGGCGCGCCGCAGCCGCCTTTTGAGGGCGCGTTGCGATTCACGTGGGCCGGCCCCACGTTGCGGCACGATGTCATGGCGCGAACGATTCTTCCGGACGGTGGCGGCAGGCTCGCTCGTGGCCGCGCTCTACCACGCGCTCGCCGCACTCGGCCTGCTGAGTGGCGGCGGCCCGGCATGGCGACACGCACTCTTCACCGTCATCGATGCGGGCCTGGCCTGGGCCCTCGTGCGCCGTCCGCGCTGGCTCGTCTTTCCCGCGGCGTTGCTGACGGTGCAACAGTTCACCTCACATGGCCGGGCCGCAGTGACGCAGTGGCAGGCCGAGCACACGGTGGACTGGCTGTCCATCGTGCTCCTGGTCGCACTGACCACCACCGTCGCCGTCTTGTGGCAGGAGCGCACGGAGCAAGCGTAACGGTCACCAACCGGCGCTTCGCTCGGGACGACATGGCGCCCTCGTTCCCTCCATATTTGAGCCATGCCGACACTCCGCGACCTCGAAACCCCGGCGCTCCTGCTCGACATGGCGCGCATGCACCACAACTGCGCGCGCATGCGCACGCATCTGGCCCCGCTTGGCGTCACGCTCCGTGCGCACGTCAAGACGGCCAAGTCCGCTCCGCTCGTGCGCGCCATGCTCGGAGCCGCCACCGGACCCGTCACGGTGAGCACGTTGCGTGAAGCCGAGGCGTGCTTCGCTGAAGGGATGACCGACATCCTCTATGCCGTGGGGATCGCGCCCAACAAGCTGCCGCACGTGCACGACCTGCGCCGTCGCGGCGCCAAGGTCATCATCATCCTCGACTCGGTGGCCGCTGCGCAGGCGGTGGGCGAAGCGGCGCGTGCATCGCGCGACCCGTTCGACGTGCTCATCGAGATCGACGCCGACGGACACCGCGCCGGCGTCGCGCCCGATTCCGCCGCGCTGCTCGACATCGCCCGCACGCTCAAGGACTCGGGCGCGCGCCTCCGCGGCGTGATGACGCACGCGGGCGAGTCGTACTACGCGCGCACGCCGGATGCACGCCGTGCGGCCTCGCACGGCGAGCGTGACGCGGTGGTGCTCGCGGCCGGCCGGCTCCGTGCCGACGGCCACAACTGCGACATCGTGAGCGTGGGCTCGACGCCAACCGCGCTCTTCGCCGACGAACTCACCGGCGTGACCGAGGTGCGCGCCGGCGTCTACGTGTTCCAGGATCTCGTGATGGCGGGCATCGGCGTCTGCACCGTGGACGAGATCGCGATCAGCGTGCTGGTGAGCGTCATCGGCCACCAGCCTTCCAAGGGCTGGATCATCACGGACGGCGGCTGGATGTCGATGTCGCGCGATCGCGGCACGAGCGTCCAGGCCATCGACCAGTCCTACGGCGTGGTCTGCGATCTCGCGGGCAAGCCGCTCGACGATCTCGCAATGCTCTCCGGCAGCCAGGAGCATGGCATCGTCGGTCGCCGGAAGGGCGACACGCGGCCCGTGCCCGAGCTCCCCGTGGGCACGCTGCTGCGCGTGCTGCCCAACCACGCCTGCGCCACGGCCGCGGCGCACGAGCGCTACGTGCAGGTCGAGGGCGCGAGTCCGGTGGTCATCGGCACGATCGCGCGCGTCAACAACTGGTAGGCAGCCGCCTACTGCGGACTGAACGTCACGCTCCGCGTCTCCACCGTCTTCTTGTCGCCGCCGAGCAGCCGCAGCATCAGGCTTCGCATGCCACGCCCGGGCGCCGTGCCCGCGTTCTTGTCGCCGCGCACGGCCGGGTTGAAGTCTCGCAGTGAAACTCGATGGCCCGGCGCCGAGTACAGAGAGGTGTTCGCTCACGCGCCGTCCACCTCGCTCGAGCCCGCATGATCGCC
>JANYHJ010000108.1 GCA_025359135.1 Gemmatimonadota bacterium
TCCACCAGCACATCGCGCGGCAGGCCCGCCACCGCGACGGTCGACCGCGCGGGACGCGCGTCGCCGAGCACCGCGGCGTAGACCTCGTTCATCGCGGCGAAGTCTGTCATGGTGCGCAGGAAGACCGTGGTCTTGGCGACGTGACGCCACTCGACGCCGGCCTGCGCCAACACGGCCGTGAGGTTGGCGAGCACCCGGCGCGTCTGCGCGCCGACATCGCCCTCGACGACCTGCATCGTCTGCGGATCGAGCGGAATCTGCCCGGCGGTGAAGAGGAAGCCGTGTGCGATCGTGGCCTGCGCGTACGGGCCGATGGCCTTGGGGGCGCCATCGGTATGGACGGGGGCGACACTCATGCGTCTGCTCCGGCTGGAGAGTTGAGAACAGCATTCGGCAGCCCGAAAAGGCGTGCCGCGTTGGCAATCGTCAAGCGTCCGAGTGCATCGACATCGGCACCACGCACCGAGGCCAGGTGAGCGACGGTCCGCGCCACCCACGCCGGTTCATTGCGCTTCCCGCGGTTCGGCACCGGCGCGAGGTACGGCGCATCCGACTCCGCGAGCAGGCGGTCGTCAGGCACCAGCCGCAAGAGCGCGACGTCGTCCCACTTCTTGAACGTCACGATGCCGCTGAACGAGACGTACCATCCGACGGCGAGCGCGGCCTCGGCGAGGCTCGCGGGGCCCGTAAAGCAATGGAGGACGCCGCGAATGCCGGCGGCGCCGGCTTCCACCACCATCGCGCGCGTGTCGTCGTCCGCTTCGCGGGTGTGCACGACCACGGGCCTCCCCAGCTCCTGCGCGAGGGCGAGCTGTGCAGCGAAGGCGCGGCGCTGCCGGTCGCGCGGGCTGTGGTCGTAGTGGTAGTCGAGCCCGCACTCGCCGATCGCGACCGCGCCGCGCGCCACGTGGGCGCGCATGGCCTCGAGGTCGCGCGCGTGCTCGAAGTCGGCGGCGTCATGCGGGTGCACGCCGGCGGTGTGAAAGAGGAACCCCGGATGCGATTCGGCGAGCCGCTCGGCACGCCCTGCGGCGTCGAGCGACTCGCCGATGCAGATGACCGCGCGGACGCCCGCTGAGCGAGCGCGCGCGATCACGTCCTCGCGATCGGCGTCAAATGCCGGATCGGCGAGGTGGGCGTGGGAGTCGAGAAAGGGCGCCACGCCCGAGGCAGCACGCGGCTAGCGCGTGGCGCCGGCGGGCTGGCGCGACGGACGCGCGGGGGAGTTCGCGGTCGGGTTGCGACCTGCGGACACCCCCGGGCGGCCGGCGCCGTCGGCGCGCGGCCACTTGTTCTCGATCCACATGAGCAGCGGCGAGGCCACGTAGATGGACGAGAAGGTCGCGACGAAGATGCCGAAGAACATGACCCACGCGAACGGCCGGATCACCTCACCGGCGAAGACGAGCAGCGCCAGCGTCGCTGCCAGCGTCGTGGCGTGCGTCATGATCGAGCGCGGCAGCGTCTCGTTGACCGAGCGGTTGAGCAGGTCGTAGAACGAGTGCTTGCTCCCCTTCTTGATGTTCTCGCGGACGCGATCAAAGATGATGATCGTGTCGTTCATCGAGTAGCCGAGCAGCGTGAGGATGGCCGCGACCACCGTGAGGGAGACTTCGAGGTGAAACAGCTTGATGAACGCGAGCGTGACGAGAATGTCGTGGCCGGTCGAGAGCACGGCCGCGAGCCCGAAACGCCACTCGAAACGGATCGCGAGGTAGATGAGCGTGATGAGCGAGCCGAGGAGCATCGCGATGATCGCCCCGCGGAACAGCTCGCCGCCGACCTTGGCGCCGACCGACTCGTTGCGCTCGACCTTGAAGTCGGCGCCATACTTGCCCTTGAGGGCGGTCTCGATGCGCCTGCTGATGGAGTCCGCGCCCGCGGCGCCGGCCTTGGTGTCGCCGTTCTTCTCGTCCCGGGCGCGCACCGTGTACTCCTTGTTCGACCCGAACTCCTGGATCTCGGCGCCGTTGATGCCGGCCGCGTTCAGCGTGCTGCGCAGCGTGCCCGCGTCGGTCGGGTTCTTGAACGACAGCTGCATGAGCGTGCCGCCGGTGAACTCGATGCTGAAGTTGATGCCGCCCCGGAAGGCGAAGGAACCGAGTCCCAGCACGATGAACGCGACTGTCAGGGCGGCAGCGGTGCGCCACCAGCGGATGAAGTCGTACTTGGTGTCGTGAAAGATGCGCAGCATCAGATGCTCAGCGTCTGGGCCGTGCCGGCGGACCGGTGGAGCCACAGGAGGTAGAAGGTGCGGGTCACGAAGATGGCCGTGAACACCGAGGCCACGATGCCCGCGATCAGCGTGACCGCGAAGCCGCGAACCGGACCGGTGCCATACTGGTAGAGCACCGCGGCCGTCAGCACCGTCACGGCGCTCGTGTCGACGATGGCGCTGATGGCGTGGTTGAAGCCTTCGTCGATCGCCATGCGCACCGTCTTGCCACGATCGAGTTCCTCACGGATGCGCTCGAAGATCAGCACGTTGGCGTCCACCGCGATACCCAGCGTGAGCACCATGCCCGCGACGCCGGGCAGCGTGAGGACGGCGTTGAATCCGGCCAGCACGGCCAGCGTGTAGATCACGTAGAGCATGAGCGCCGCCACCGCCAGTGCACCGGAGAAGCGGTAGTAGCCGACCATGATGCCGACGATGAGCAGCACCGCAACCCCGCCGGCGAACATGCCCGCCTTGATCGAGTCCTGGCCGAGCGACGCGCCGATGGTGCGGACTTCGGCGATCTTGAGCGGCACCGGCAGCGCGCCGGCGCGCAGCACGAGCGCGAGGTCCTGCGCGGCCTGAAGGTCGCGGTTGCCCATCGTGATCTGTCCGCGCGTGCCGATCGCGCTCTGGATGATCGGCGGCCGCCCCATGACCTTGTCGTCGAGGACGATGGCCATGTAGTCGCGGATGTGCTTGGCGGTCTCGCTCTTGAACTTGCGGCCGCCCTCGTTGTTGAGCGTGAACTCGACGACCGTGCCCTCGACCGGCACCGTGTTGGGCTTGGCGTCGGTGAGATACTCACCCGTGATGATGGGCCGCTGGTCGACGACGTACAGCGAGCGATAGGCGTCGGTGCCGAGCGAGGTCGTGTCGGAGCTCCAGCGGATCATCTTGCCCGGCGGCAGCGCGCCTTGGATCTCGGGGAAGTCGAGGTAGCGCTGCACCGTGGCGACGTCAGCCGCCTTGACGAAGAACTCGCCCGGCGTCTGGCCGTTCGCGAGGAGCTTGGAGAGCGGGCCACCCTGATTGCCGCCCGTGAGCGCGGCGTTGGTGGTGTCCCTCTTCGTGGTGTCGGCGCCCTTCCGCGCGGAATCCGCCTTCTTGCCGGTGTCCTTGCCGAAGAGACCGGAGATCGGCGACGCCGAAGCCGTCTGGGCGGCCGCGTTGCCCGCGGCGCCGGGGGCAAGGGCCGTGAGCGCCGCGCCCTTGGCCTTGAGGATGCCATCGAGACGCGGCAGCGCCTTCTCGAGCGCCTGCGACTTGTCCGTGATCTGGAACTGGAGGAAGGCCGACTTCTGGACGACATCCTGCGCGCGCTGCGGGTCATCGATGCCCGGCAGCTCGACGATGATGCGATCATTGCCCGCCTTCTGGACCACCGGCTCGGAGACGCCGAACTCGTCGATGCGGGTGCGGACGACCTTGAGCGCGCGATCGAGCGCCTCGCTCTTGTTGGCCACGGCGCCCTTGGACTCGTCCACCTCGAGGGCGAGATGCATGCCGCCCTGCAGGTCGAGGCCGTACTTGATCGGCACGCGACGCACGGTGTCGAGCACGAATTCGCCGTTGCGCTTGACGCGCTCGACCGTGTTGCGCGGGAAGAGCGCAAAGGCCGAGGCGAGCAGCAAGCCGAGGATCAACACGAGGCGCGAACGCAGGTTCGTCATGCGATTGTCCGCAAAGCGGTTAGGTCCCTTCAGGGTTCAGGTCCGGGGAGCCTTGCAACGTAGCCGGAGGCAGCGGGAGGGTCAACGCGGCGCGGGCCTGCCGCTCGTCCTCCTTGAGCTGGGCCACAAGGTGAGCCGGTCCGTCGAATTTCCGTGTCTCCCGCAGCCAGCGGATCACGTCCACCCGGACCGGCAACCCGTAGAAGTCCGCGTCGGCATCGAAGAGGTGTACCTCGACCGACAGCGCGAGGTCCCCGAAGGTGGGCCGCGGGCCCAGGTTCATCATGCCGCCGAAGGCGCCGCGCGGGGTCTGTGCGCGCACGGCGTAGACACCCGCGGGCGGAAGCAGCTTGCGAGGATGCGGCAGGGCGAGGTTGATGGTCCGGAAGCCGAGCGCCCTCCCCCGCCCATCGCCCGAACCGACCGTGCCTGAAATGGCGTAGGGACGGCCCAGCCCCTCGGTAGCATGGTCGAGATCGCCGCCCGCCACCGCGCGCCGAATGGCCGTGCTCGAGATCAGCCGGCCAGTCGGCGTCGCGACGGCAGGGATAACCTCGACCTCGAATCCCCGCGTGACACCCAGTGCCTGCATCGTGCCGACGTCACCCGAGCGATTGCGGCCGAAGCCATGATCATGGCCCATGAGCAGGGCGCGCATGCGGAAGCGGTCGCGGAGCACCTGGTCGACGAACTCTTCGGCGCTCAGTCGCTGCAGGGCGGGGGTGAACGGGAGCACGGCCACGTAGTCGATGCCGCTCTCGGCGAGCACCTCGAGCTTCTCGTTGCCGACCGTGAGCAGCGGCGGCGCGGCGGCCGGGTTCACGACTTCGAGCGGATGCGGATCGAAGGTGACGAGCAAGCTCGCAAGTGTGCGGTTGCGCGCGTGGCGCACGAGACGCGTGAGGATGTCGAGATGGCCGCGGTGAACGCCGTCGAACGATCCGACCGTGATCGCGGTGCCGAGCACGTCGCTCGGCAGCGCGCTCTCGTCGTGCAGGGTGCCGGCCTCAGGCATCGCGCAGCACCACCGTCGGCTGCCAGCATGCGCCTTGCCGTTCGGCAATGGCCACGAGCGAACCGTCGGGCGCGATGAGCGCGGCGCGCGCTCCCGAGGCGTGCGCCGGCACGGTGCGTCCGCGTGTCACGTGCTGGACGCCGGCATCGTCGAGCTGTTCGCGCGCGAGCGTGCGATCCATTCCCGACGCGGGTGCGCGCAGGGCGCCGGGCGCGCGCTCCCGGAACTCGAGTGCTGATACGGCGTCGGCCACGTCGAAGCGTCCGGCGCGCGTGCGCCTCAGCGCGCTGCAGTGCGCCGCACTCTGCACGGCGCGACCGAGATCACGTGCGAGCGCGCGGATGTAGGTGCCGCCACCGCAGGTGATCGTGGCGAAGAGCTCGTCGCCCTCGAAGCGCACATCGTCCCAGGCGTGGACCATCACCGACGTGGGCGACAGCTCGAGCGGCGCGCCCTGTCGCGCGGCGACGTGCGCGCGCACGCCACCGACCTGCTTCGCGCTCACCGAGGGCGGAAGCTGGGTGATGGCGCCGGTGAGCCCGGCGATGGCATCACGCACCTGCGCCTCGTCGGGCGGCGCCGCCTCGCGCGTCACGCTACCGGTCACGTCGTCGCTGTCGGTCTCGCTCCCGAAGCGGATCGTGGCCTCATACACCTTGGGCTCGTTGTCCAGGTATGGTGCGAGCCGGGTGGCGCGTCCGACGAGCAGGACCAGCAGCCCGGTGGCGAACGGATCAAGTGTCCCGGCGTGTCCGACGCGCTTGGTCCGCAAGGCGCGGCGTGCGAGGTCCACCACGTCGTGCGACGTTCGTCCCGCCGGCTTGTCGGCGAGGAGGAGCCCCTCAGGCTCGCTCGTCACCGTCGCCTCGTGGCACATCGGCGTCCGGCTCCGATGCTGCGCGCGTCTCGTCGTCATGCTTGAGTCCGGCGAGCAGCTCCTCGATGCGAGCGGCGCGCTTGAGCGACTCGTCGTACTTCCAGTGCAGCTCGGGCGCGACGCGCAATTGCAGCGCACGCCCGATGCGTCCGCGCAGGCCGTGGCCGAGACTGGCGAGCCCTTCGAGCGTGGCCGCGCGCGCGCTGTCGTCGCCCATCACGGAGACGAAGACGGTGGCGTGGCGCAAGTCGCGCGTGATCTCGACCCCCGTGACGGTCGTGAGGCGCGAGATGCGTGGGTCCTTCACGCCTGCGGCGAGAGCGCCGGCCACTTCCTCGCGGATGGCGGCGGCCACACGATCGCTGCGGCGGTGGTCAGGCGGCATGAGACAGGACGACCCGCCGGATGCCCCGTGGACGGGACACCGGCGGGCCTCAGTTGGTTATGCGGTGGCGTTCGGCTGGAGCGTGCGGGCGACCGACTCCACGCGATAGCACTCGAACCGGTCACCGACCTTGAGGTCGTTGAAGTTCTCGACACCGAGGCCGCACTCGAAGCCGTCGCGCACTTCCTTGACGTCGTCCTTGAAGCGGCGGAGCGAGGCAAAGGCGCCCTCGTAGACCTCCTTGCCCTCGCGGATCACGCGCAGGCGGCCCGTGCGGGACATGACGCCCGACCGGACGGCGCAGCCCGCGATCGTGCCAACGCGCGCGACCTTGAAGATCTCCAGCACTTCGGCCTCGCCGAGCACGACTTCCTTTTCTTCCGGCCGCAGCATGCCCTCGAGGGCGGCGCGCACGTCGGCGACGGCCTCGTAGATGATGCGGTAGAGCTTGATGTCGACGCCCTCGCGATCGGCCGCCGAACGCGCCTTGTTGTCGGGGCGCACGTGGAAGCCGATGATGATCGCACCGGCCGCCTTGGCCAGCAGGATGTCGCCCTCGGTGATCGCGCCCACCGAGCGCTGGATGACCTCGACCGACACTTCGCTGTTGGAGAGCTGGCCGAGGGCGTCGGCGAGCGCTTCCGCCGGACCGCCTTGGTCCGCCTTGATGAGCAGCTTGAGCGAGCGCTTCTCGCCGGCGGCCGCCTGCGACATGAAATCCTCGAGCGAGACGACGCCCTTGGACGTGCGGCGCGAGCGCGCCTCGCGGTCGAGGCGTTCACGGCGCTGCGCGATGTCACGCGCCGCGACCGAATCCTCGACGACGATGAACTGATCGCCGGCCTGAGGCACGCCGGTGAGGCCGAGGACCTGGATCGGAATGGCGGGCCCCGCGGACTTGACCGGCTTGCCGCGCTCGTCGAGCAGCGCACGGACGCGACCCGAGAAGAGTCCGCAGATGAAGTCGTCGCCGACGCGGAGCGTGCCGGCGGAGACGAGCACGGTGGCGACCGGTCCCTTGCCCGCGTCGAGCTGGGCCTCGACCACCGAACCGGCGGCCTTGCGATCCGGGTTGGCCTTGAGGTCGAGGATTTCCGCCTGCAGCAGCAGCTGGTCGAGCAGGACGTTGATGTTGGTGCCCTTCTTGGCGGAGATCTCGGTGGCGAGCGTCTGGCCGCCGAAGTCCTCGAGCACGACGCCGTGCTGGAGGAGGTCCTGCTTGACCTTCGTGACGTTCGCCTGCGGCAGGTCGATCTTGTTGATCGCGACGATCATCGGCACGCCGGCATTCTTGGCGTGCGAGATGGCCTCGATCGTCTGCGGCATGACGGCGTCATCGGCCGCGACTACGAGGACGACGATGTCCGTGACTTGCGCACCGCGCGCGCGCATGGCGGTGAAGGCCTCGTGGCCCGGCGTGTCGAGGAAGGTGATGGTCTTGCCACCGGGGAGCGTGACGTGGTACGCGCCGATGTGCTGCGTGATGCCGCCGGCTTCGCCGGCGACCACGTTGGCCTTGCGGATGTAGTCGAGGAGCGAGGTCTTGCCGTGGTCGACGTGACCCATGATGGTCACGACCGGGGGACGGGCCTTGAGCGTCTCCGGCTCGTCGACGATCGTGTCCTCGGTGGCGGCCGCGGCGTACTCCTCTTCCTTGACCGCCTGGAAGCCGAACTCGCTGGCGATCAGTTCGATCTGGTCGAAGTCGAGGCGCTGGTTGATGGTGACCATCAACCCGAGGTTCTTGAAGGCGAAGCCGACGATCTGCGGGGCGGGCACCTTGAGGATCTGCGCCAGCTCGCTGACCGTGATGAACTCGTTGACGCGAACCGTCGTGCGCTCGCGCTCGGCGTCGGCCGCGCGCATGGCCGCCATCTCCTCACGATCGATGGCTTCGTCACGACGACCGCCACGGCGCGCGGGTGCGCCGCGCATGTTCTGCATCGTGCGCGAGATGTTGGCCGTCACCGCTTCCTGATCGACCGCTCCGCGCTTGCCCTTCTTGCGACGCTGGCCGGCGGCGCCACCCGCGCCGAGACCCATGCCACCGCCCATGCCACCGCCACCACCCGGCGCGCCGCCACCGGGGCGGCGCGGATCATCGCGACGCGGCGCGCTGCTGCCGCCCGGCTGCGCCGACGCGATCGGACGCGGCGGGAACGGTAGTCCCGTGGCCACGGGACGCGGACGCGGCGCACCCGGCACGATCGGCCGCGGGCGCGGACGGTTGTCGGTCGAACCGGCGCCGCTGGAATAAGTGACGGGCTGCGCGCTCTCGGGCCGCTCATCGCGCGCGCTCGCTGACGGCGCCGCAGGAGTCGTGGGCGCAACGGGCTGAGCGGGCGCGGCCGGCGCTGACGTGGCGACCGGCTCCGCGGCGGGGAGACTGGCCTGCACCGCGACGGCTGGCGTTGGCGCCGCCATGACGGGGCGCGCGACTTCCGGTTCCGTTGCTGCGATGGCCTGCGGCGCAATCGGCTCGGGCTCGGGCTCCGGATGGACGATGTCGGCCGCCTTGCGACGACGCACCACCTTGGCATCGACGACGGGCGCGGGCTCTGGCTCGGGCGCCACCTTCTTGGCGGCGACCTTCTTCTTGGCGGCGGGCTTCGGCGCTTCGGGCGCGGCCGCTTCGGCGACGGGTGCCGGCGCGGGCGCGGCGTCGGGTCCGGTCGTCTTGCGCCGGCGCGATGGCGCGGCGGTGGGCGCGGCGCCCTTGGCGGCGAGCTTGCGCTTCTCGACCTCCCAGCGCGCGCGTACGCGAGCGACCTGCTCGTCGGAGAGTGGCGTGGCCGGCGTTCTCGCCGTCACCTCCATCTTCCGGAGCATCGCAATGACCTCGTCGGCGGAGACGCCGAACTCGGTTGCCATATCGTTCACGCGCAGCTTGCTCACCGCATCCTCCTACTGGACCGTCGGCGCGAGCGCCGCCGGTCCCGATTCCATGAGCTCGCGAATCCCCTTCGCGAGCCGGCGATCCGTCACGCCGACGGCCGCCACCTGTTCCTTCCCGATCGCCCGACCCAGCGTGACGGCGTTCGGTCCTTCGAGCACCGCCACGTGCTTGGCCGTTGCGAGCGGCAGCAACTTCTCCCGGCTGTTTTCGGCGGTATCCTCGGCGACGATGAGGAGTTCGACCGTGCCATTCCGGAGTGCGTCGCGCACCATCTCCACGCCGGCGACCAGCAGGCGGCCGCGGGCGCCGAGCCCGAGGAGGCCTGCGAGACGACGGGTGAGGTGCGTGTCCATCGGGTGCTAGCCCTCCGCCGCGCCCTCACCCGCCGCGGCGCTGCCGTCGTCGGTGGTGAGTTCGTCGAGAATGGCGATGATGCGATCGGCCTCGGCCGGCGCGATGCCGGGGAGCTTGAGGAAGTCCTCGCGCTCGAGGTCGATGATGTCGTTGAGCGTCTTGAAGCCCGCGTTCTCGAGCACCGCAACGGTCGCCACCTCGAGGCCGCGGATGTCGGCGAGCGGCACGTCGGCGGCGGCGTCCTGCTCTTCGGGCAGCGGGGCGAAGATGTTCCCCTCGCCGCCGCGCTCCATCCACTCGCGGCTCGAGTAGAGGTCGATCTTCCAGCCGGTGAGCTCGGAGGCGAGGCGCACGTTCTGTCCGTTGCGTCCGATGGCGAGCGAGAGCTGGTCTTCGTCGACGACGGCCTGGATGGCCTTGGCGGCGGCATCGGAGAAGACGCGCGCAACCTTGGCGGGCGCGAGCGCGAGCTTGGCGAAGCGCTCGGGATCGCCCGACCACGGCACGATGTCGATGCGCTCGCCACCCAACTCGTTGACGACGGCCTGCACGCGTGAACCCTTGAGGCCCACGCAGGCGCCGACCGGATCGATGGCGTCGTCACGCGAGAAGACGGCGATCTTGGTGCGGCTGCCGACTTCACGCGCACTCGCGCGCACCTCGACGATTCCCTGCTGCATCTCGGGAACCTCGAGCTTGAAGAGGGCCTGCACGAAGAGCGCATCGGCGCGCGAGAGGATGAGGCGCGGGCCCTTGGGCGTCTCCTCGACGCGCTTGAGCACGGCGCGGATCGGCTCGCCCTGCTGGTAGTGCTCGCGGTGGTTCTGCTCGCGGTAGGGCATGATCGCCTCCGCTTCGCGGAACTTGTTGAGCATGACGACGAGCTTGCCGCGCTCGATCTGCTGCACTTCGCCGGAGAGGAGCTCGCCGACCTTGTCGGTGAACTCGTCGCGGATGCGGGTGCGCTCGCCTTCACGCACGCGCTGGACGATGCGCTGCTTGGCGGCCTGCACGGCGGAGCGCCCGAACTCGGCGAAGTCCACCGGAACCTCCATGACGTCGCCGACTTCGAAGGCTTCGTCCTCATAGCGGGCCTCCTCGACGGTGACTTCGCGCGCCGGGTCGGTGACTTCCTCGACGACGGTCTTGAGGAGCGCGATGCGGATCGCGCCCTTGGCCTCGTCGATGGTCACTTCGGCCTGCACCGTGGGCCCATGCTTCTTGGCGAGGGCGGCATGGATGCCGTCCTGCAAGAGGCCATGCAGCTCGGTACGATCGAGCTGCTTGCTGTTGGCGAGCTCACGGATGGCCGTGAGGATTTCAGTCGAGCCGGACATCGGGTTTTCTCTCAGCGGGTCCAGTGGAAGGCGAGGCGGGCCTCGTCAATCCGGTCGAACGGCACATGGTGCTGCCCCTTGGCGTCCTGCAGCACGATGACTTCGGCGCCGGCGTCGCCTTCGACCCCGACGATGGTGAGTTCAGCGCGGCCACCCACGGCCTCGCTCTTGACCGAGGCGAGCCGGCCCGAGAAGCGACGCCAGTCGGCGAGCTTCTTGAGCGGGCGATCCATCCCCGGCGATGAGACTTCGAGCACGTAGCGCTTGCCGGCGAGGAGCCCGACATCCAGTGCAGCTTCCATGGCGCGGCTGGCCTTGGCACAGTCCTCGACGGTGACCTTCTCGCCGTCGCGACGGTCGAGGCGAACTTCGAAGATGGGTCGCGCGGACGAGCCCCGGCGCTTGAACTCGACCAGGTCGAGATCAAGTGAGCCAAGTGTCTGCGTGACAACCACTTCCACGTCGGCGATCATGTCGGGACTGCGGCCTCACTGGAAAAAAAAATGTGGGGGAATCCCCACATTCTGCCCGTGACGCCAAGTGGGGCGCCCAGCACTTCTAAAGTAGCGAGTGGAGCGCCAACGTCAAGACGAACGATGCGCCGATACTAGGGCCGCTCGACGCGCTCGATCTTCGCGCCAAGCGCACGCAACCGCTCATCGATGCGCTCGTACCCGCGCTCGATCTGGCCGATGTTGTTGATCACGCTCGGCCCCTTGGCGCACAGTGCGGCGAGCACCATCGCCATGCCAGCGCGGATGTCGGGACTCTCGACCGTCGCGCCGCGCAAACGGCTCGGGCCCGCGATGAGGGCGCGGTGCGGATCGCAGAGCACGATGCGCGCGCCCATGCCCACGAGCTTGTCGACGAAGATCATGCGCGACTCGAACATCTTCTCGTGCATGAGGATCACGCCTTCACACTGCGTGGCGACGACGATCGCGATCGACATGACGTCCGCGGGAAAGGCGGGCCAGGGCTGATCTTCGAGCTTCGGCACGTGGCCACCCAAGTCATCGACGATGCGCATCGACTGTCCGCCGGGCACGAGCAGGTCGTCGCCGTCGACTTCGCACTCGACGCCCAGGCGCTCGAAGCCCATGCGCACCGAGCGCAGGTGCTCGACGCCGGCCTTCTCGATGCGGATCGAACTGCGCGTGACGGCCGCGAGGCCGATGAACGAGCCGACCTCGATGTGGTCGGGTCCGATGGCGTGCGTGCCACCACCCAACGTGCGGCCGCCCTCGATGGTGAGCGTGTTGGTGCCGATGCCATCGATGCGCGCGCCGAGCGTGACGAGGAAGCGGCAGAGATCCTGGACGTGCGGCTCGCTGGCCGCGTTGCGGAGGATCGTGGTGCCGATGGCGGCAACGGCGGCCGTGATCGCGTTCTCCGTGGCCGTGACGCTCGGCTCGTCGAGGAAGACATCGGCGCCGCGCAGCTGTTTGGCCGAGAGTTCGAAGCGATCGGTGTACTCGTGCGTAGCGCCCAGCTGTTCGAGGGCGAGGAAGTGCGTGTCGACACGACGGCGACCGATGACATCGCCACCCGGCGGCGGCAGCTTGACCTCGCCGCAGCGCGCGAGCAGCGGCGCCGCAAGCAGAATCGACGCGCGGATCTTGGCGCAGAGCACGGGATCGAGGTCGGCAGCGCGAACCTCCTTCGCATGAATGCGCAGCGTGTTGCGCTCCACCCACGCGGCCTCGACGCCCGTGGTGCGCACGAGATCGACGAGCGTCTCGAGGTCGCGAATGCGCGGCACATTGGTGAGCGTGACCGGCTGGTCGGTGAGGAGCGCGGCGGCGACGATCGGCAGCGCCGCGTTCTTGTTGCCGGAGGGTCGGATGGAACCCGACAGCCGATGACCTCCCTCGACGTGGAACTGGAGTTGGGGCATGCGCGTGGACGTCGATTCGAGGTGGAGGGTGCCGGCCACCAGAAAATACTGAGCGGGCCGGGTAGGGACTCGGTTGACGATTGAGAGCCCCCCGGGGTAGCGTAGGCCGATGCGGTCACCGTGGTTTTTGTTCGGGCTGGCGCTCCTGGCCGTGGCCCTAACTCCTTCGGACGCCTTCGCCTGGACCCCCGGGACGCACGTGGTCCTCGGGGAGGCCGTGCTACGTTCGCTCGACCTGCTGCCGGCCGCCACCGCGGCCCTGCTGAGCCGCTACCCGATCGACTTCCTGTACGGCTCGATCGCGGCGGACACGTCGATCGCCAAGAAATACGTGCCCGAGGGACGACACTGCCACTCGTGGCAGGTCGGGTTCGAGATTCACGACCAAGCAGACGACGAGCCGCTGGCCGCGTTCGGCCTGGGGTATCTCGCGCACCTCGCGGCCGACGTCGTCGCGCACAACCACTTCGTGCCGTATCGACTCGCGGTCACGTCGAGCACGGTGGCGCTCGGCCATTCGTACTGGGAGAGCCGCTTCGAGGCGGAGCTTGGTGACGGCGGCGCCAAGCGCGCGCGCGAGCTGATCCTCCGCGACCACAGCCCTGCCGACGCGCTACTCGACCGCATCCTCTCGCCGACCCTGTTCAGCACGGGCACCAACCGCCGCTTCTTCCGCGGCATGGTGATGGTGACGGACCTGGACTCGTGGCAGGCCGTGATGCGCACCGTGGCGGACAACAGCCGCTGGTCGCTGCGCGCGCAGGAGGTCGATGCGCACCTGCTGCGGTCGTTCGAGTACGTGATGGATTTGTTGTCGCGCCGCACGGGCTCGGAGCCGTGCCAGTTCGACCCGTCGGGCGCGGTGTCGCTGGGCGAGGCGAAGGCCCTGCGCCGCACGGCGTATCGTGACGGCGGCGATGCACTCGTGCTCGACGAGGCGGAGCGGGCATTCGGACTGCAGCCCACGCCGCTCGACTTTGCGTCGAAGCTGGCCGAGCCGCTCTACCCGGTGACGCGCGCGCCGAGCAGCTGAGCGAGCTTCTTGGGGTCGGCGCTGCCCTTGGATTTTTTCATGATGGCGCCGATGAGGACGCCCTGCAGTTTGCGCTCGCCGCCGACGAAGCGCGCGGCTTCGGCGGGGAGTTCGGCGAAGACTTCGTCGATCCACTTCACGAGGGCGGAATCGTCGGAGACCTGCGCGAGCCCCTGCGCGGCCACGACGGCATCGGGTGACGTGGACGGATCGGCCAGCACGGCGGCGAACACGGTCTTGGCCGCACTCGAGGAGATCGCGCCAGCAGCCACGAGCGAGAGAATGCGCGCGAGCGTGTCGACCGGGATGAGGCCGTCCAGTGCCGACGGCTCACGGGAGCGTTCGTTGAGCGCCTGCATGGCGGCGCCGGTGACCCAGTTGGCCGCGCTCTTGGCCTGCGATCCCTTGGCGAGCAGCGATTCGAAGTAGCGCGCGAGGTGTGCGCTCGACGCCAGCACATTGGCCTCGACGGCACCGAGCCCGAGTTCGGCCTGATAGCGCGCAACCTTGGCGGCGGGAAATTCGGGGAGCGCCCCGCGAATGCGTTCGACCCTCGCCTTCGGCACGACGAGCGGCGGCAGGTCGGGCTCCGGGAAATAGCGGTAGTCGTGGCTCCCCTCCTTGCTGCGCGCGGGGCGTACTTCCTGCTTGGCGCCATCGTAGAGCATGGTCTGCTGCACGATGGTGCCGCCGGCCTCGTACGTCGCCACATGGCGCGCGAACTCGAGATCCAACGCCCGCTCGACGTTGGAAAACGAGTTGACGTTCTTGATTTCCGTTCGGGTGCGGAGATCCTTCGATCCTGCAGGACGCGCGCTCACGTTCGCGTCGACGCGCAGGGAGCCGAGCTCCATGGAACAGTCGGAGACCGCCGCGTACTCGAGCACCTGCTTGAGGGCGCGCAGATACGCCCCCGCCTGGGCGCTCGTGCGCATGTCGGGCTCGCTGACGATTTCGCAGAGCGGAACGCCGGCGCGGTTCAAGTCGATGGCCGTCGCGTTGGGGAAGCGGTCATGCACCGACTTGCCCGCGTCCTCTTCCATGTGGATGCGCGTGATGCCGATACGCATGGGCTGGTCGCCGAGGAGCACGTCGAGTCCGCCGCCCGTCGCGAGTGGCCGGTCGAACTGCGAGATCTGGTAGCCCTTGGGCAGGTCGGGGTAGAAGTAGTTCTTGCGCGAGAAGATCGAGGTCTCGTGCACTTCGCAGCCGGTGGCGAGCGCGGCGCGGATCGCGAGCTCGACGGCGTGCTCATTGAGCACGGGCAGCGCGCCGGGCAAGCCGAGGCAGACCGGACAGGTGTTGCTGTTGGGCGCAGCGCCGAACTCGGTCGAGCAGGCGCAGAACGCCTTGGTCGTCGTCTTGAGCTGGACGTGGACCTCGAGGCCGACGACCATCTCCCACGTGGTGGCGCTCATCGGTGGGCCTCAGCGCCAAGGCCACGTTCGAGCGCATAGGCAGCACGGAACATCGTCGCTTCGTCGAACGAGCCGGCGATGAGTTGGGCTCCCATGGGCAGGCCACCGATGCGGCCCATCGGCACGGACATCGCGGGCACGCCGGCCAGGTTGGCCGTCGCCGTGAAAATGTCGTTCATGTACATCTCGTACGGGTCGGACACGGCGCCCAAGCGGAAGGCAGGCGTTGGCGTGGTGGGCGTGAGCATGACGTGCACACCGCTCGCGAAGGCCGCGGTGAAGTCGTGCGTGATGAGCGCGCGAACCTCCTGTGCGCGCTTGTAGTACGCGTCGTAGTAGCCGGCTGAGAGCACGTAAGTGCCGAGCAGGATGCGGCGCGTGACCTCGGGGCCGAAGCCCTGCGAGCGCGTCGCCTCGTACATGCCGACGAGTCCGTCGCCGGTCTTGCGCGGGCCATACCGCACGCCGTCGAAGCGCGCGAGGTTGGACGACGCCTCGGCGGGCGCGATGATGTAGTAGACCGGGATCGCGAGGTCGGTGTTGGGCAAGCTGACGTCGCGCACCTGGGCGCCCTGCGCGCGCAGCGTGTCGAAGGCGCGGTCGCAGAGTTCGACGACGCGCGGATCGAGCGAACTCGGGAAGTACTCGCGCGGCCTGCCGACGACGAGTCCCTTGAGCGGCTTGGCCGACTCGGCGCGGTAGTCGGGCACCGGACGATCAGCAGAGGTGCTGTCGCGTTCGTCGTGGCCGGCGATGACTTGGAGGCCGAGCGCTGCGTCATCGACTTCCTTGCCGAAGACGGCGACGTGGTCGAGCGAACTCGCGAAGGCCACGAGGCCATAGCGCGAGACACGACCGTAGGTGGGCTTCACGCCGACGATGCCGCAGAACGACGCGGGTTGGCGCACGGAGCCACCGGTCTCGGAGCCGAGCGCGATGCGCACGACGCCTGCGGCCACCGCGACCGCCGAACCACCGGATGATCCGCCCGGCACGCGCTCCGGATCGAGCGGATTCCTCACAGGCCCGAACGCCGAGTGCTCGTTGGACGAGCCCATGGCGAACTCATCCATGTTGGTCTTGGCGATGATCACGGCGCCGGCGGCTCGCAGCTTGCGCACGGCGGTGGCCTCGTAGGGCGCGATGTAACCCTCGAGCATGCGCGAACCACAGTCGGTGGGCATGACCACGGTCGAGAAGTTGCCCTTGAGGGCAACGGGAACGCCGGCGAGGGCAGCACTGGCATCGGTGGGCGCGCTCTCCGCCGCAGGATCCTGATGCAGGATCGCGTTCAGGAACTCGGGCCCCGCCTTGACGGCAGCGATGCGCTCACGCGCGGCGTTCGCGGCATCGCTCGCGCCCGTCGTGCCGGCGCGGACGTTCGCGGCGAGATCAGCGGCGCGAATGTCCAGCAACGACGATGACGCGGCGCTCATGACTCCTCCGCGTCGTGCGTGCCCAGGCGCGGCACGAGGAAGAAGTGCTCGCGCATCTCGGGCGCCATGGTCTCGAGCGGACGGTGGAGCGGGTCCGCGTTGCGGACGTCGGGGCGCGCGACGAGTGGCAGCCGCTGGTCGGTGTCACCTTGCGCGGCGCCGACGTCCACGCGCTGGAGCACGGCCATGTGGCCGAGGATGCCGTTGAGCTCCTGCCCGAGGGGGGACACGCGCGCCGGGTCGAGCCCGAGGCGCGCAAGGCTGGCGATGTGTCGTACGTCGTCGTCGCTGATGGCCACTAGGCGATGCCCCGTTCGAGGTTCGCGAGCGCGATGACGAGCGTCTTGCGCCCGACCGC
This sequence comes from Gemmatimonadota bacterium, assembly GCA_025359135.1. Classification (GTDB taxonomy): domain Bacteria; phylum Gemmatimonadota; class Gemmatimonadetes; order Gemmatimonadales; family Gemmatimonadaceae; genus JACPPC01. The sequence goes on from JANYHJ010000108.1 coordinate 16,898, forward strand.
CTCGTCGTCGAAGTCCACCTTCACCTTCGCTTCCCTGCCCAACCCGCTCAACTCGGCAATGGTGCCCGCACCGAACTTGCGATGCTTGACGCGTTCGCCGATGCGGAGCTCAGCGGCATCCTGTGATTCGTGCTCCGGATCGTGCCAGGCGGCGCTGTTGACGCGTGGCGCGACGGGCGAACCGGGCCTGCGCGCGGCCGCGCGAGCATTCGCCGACGAACTCGACCACGTGGGGAGCGCCCAGTCGTCGCCGGTGCCCGACGCGAGGCCCAAGCCAGCGCGTCCCATGGAGCGCGCCTTGGGGGTGACCTTCTCGTCGAGCATGCCCTTGGGGATGCCATCGAGGAAGCTCGACTGGCGTGACGCGAGTAGTTCACCGTTGCGACGTCGCTGTTCGGCGCGCGTGAGGTAGAGCCGGTCTTCGGCGCGCGTGATGCCCACATAGAACAGACGGCGTTCCTCCTCGAGCATCGCCGGATCGTCGTAGGCGCGCGCGAGCGGGAAGAGGCCGTCCTCGAGTCCACCGATGAACACCGCCGGAAACTCGAGCCCCTTGGCGTTGTGCATCGTCATGAGCGTGATCGCGTCGGCGTCCCTGTCCATCTGGTCGACCGCGGCCACGAGCGTCGCCTTCTGGAGAAAGTGGTCGAGGGGCGTGAGGCCGACTTCCCCTTCTTCATCCGCCACCGTTTCAGCGGCACCCGCAATGAGTTCAGCCACGTTGCGCAACCGGTCCTCGGCGTCCGGCTCTCCCTTGAGCGACTGGTCGAAGGCGATGCTCGCGATCAGCTCGCGTAGCAGCACGTCAACCGGCGCTTCCTGCGCCATGGCCCTCAGCCGCGCGATGAGCGTCGCGAAGGCAACCAACGCCGAGCGCGCGGCCGGCCGTGCGCCGGCCACGCAGTCGTCGCGCGTCGCGGCGGCGAGCATCGGAATGCCTGCTTGTCGCGCGCGCTCGGCGAGCAGCTCGATGGTCGCCTCGCCCAGTCCGCGCTTCGGCACGCCCGCGGCGCGACGGAACGCCTCGTCATCCGCGGCATTGGCGACGAGCCGCAGGTACGACATGAGGTCGCGGATCTCGCGGCGATCGTAGAAGCGCACGGCGCCGACGAGGCGATAGGGCAGTCCGGCGCGGCGGAGCGCCTCTTCGTAGGCGCGGCTCTGCGCGTTGGTGCGATAGAGCACCGCCATGTCGCGCAGGTTGAGCGACGCCTTGCCCGCGCGCAGCACGCGCATCTCCTCGATCGTCCAGTCGGCTTCGTCGCGTTCATCGAGCGCGCGCAGGTTCACCACCTTGTCGGTGCCCGTGCGCGTGGCGCGCAGCACCTTGCCGCGCCTCTTGGTGTTCAGCGCGATGACGACGTTGGCGAGCGCGAGTACGGGCGGCGCCGATCGATAGTTCTCCTCGAGCCGCACGACGACGGCGCCGGGGAAATCGCGCTCGAAGTCGAGAATATTCTTGTTGTCCGCGCCACGCCAGCCGTAGATGGACTGGTCGTCGTCGCCGACGACGGCGACGTTGCCGTGCTCGGCGCCGATGAGCGTGACGAACTTGTACTGCGCGCGGTTGGTGTCCTGGTATTCGTCCACGAGCACGTGCTGGAAGCGGCCCGCATACGCCGCGCGGCGATCGGGGTACTGCTCGAGCACTTGCACGGGCAGGATGAGCAGGTCATCGAAGGTGACGGCGTTGTTCTCGCGCAGGGCGGGTTCGAGCGCGTGATACACGGGCACCACCGCCTTCGCGAGCGGATCACGTGCGAGCGACTCGAACTCGGCCGGCCCGACGAGCGCATTCTTCGCCGACGAGATCGTCGAGAGAACCGACTTGGGCGTCCACTCGCGTGGCGAGACCTTGACCCGTTCCATGACGCGCTTGAGCAGGCCGAGCGTGTCGTCCTCGTCGTAGATCGTGAAGGTCGAGGTGCGACCCACGCGTGCGGCTTCGGCGCGGAGCATGCGCGCCCCGATGCCGTGGAAGGTGCCCGCCCAGATCCCCGCGGGCTCGGCGCCCAGCTGGCGCGCGATGCGCTCGCGCATTTCACCGGCCGCCTTGTTGGTGAAGGTGACGGCGAGGATGCGGTGCGCGGGAACGCCGCGTTCGCGGATCAGTCGCGCGATGCGCGTCGTGAGCACGCGCGTCTTGCCGGACCCGGCACCGGCGAGGATGAGCAACGGTCCATCGCCGTGCTCGACCGCGGCCCGCTGGGCCGGGTTGAGGGAAGCGAGCGCGTCAGGGGCCACGAGCGTGTGATTCACCGGGGAAAGATACACGGCGGCGAAGCACGACAAAACGGCAACGGTGTGCAGCTCCACGCGCGTTGCCCGCGCGTTCTCGCGCGTGCGTCAGGCGGGCAGGATGATGTCGAAGACGGCGCCACCGCCGCCCTGGCCGAGCACCAGCTTGCCCTCGTGTGTCTCCTCGATGATTCGACGCGCGAGCGAGAGTCCGATGCCCCAGCCCCGCTGCTTGGTGGAGAACCCCGCCTCGAAGATCCGGCTGCGCAGGTTGTTCGGAACGCCGGGGCCATTGTCGGCGACGCGCACGCGGACGCCACCCTCGGGCTCGGGCGCCACGCGGAGATGAATCGTGCCGCCGCGTCCCGCCAGTGCATCGATGGCGTTCTTGACGAGCGACTCGAAGACCCACTCGAGCAGCACCGCATCCGCGGGCACGATGACCGGGCCGCCGGCGACGGTCTCGACTTCGATCGTGATCGGGTGCGTGAGTGTCGGGACGCGGAGGCGGAAGTAGTCGGCGACGCGCGCGACCACCTCGCGCACGTCGACTTCCTCGCGTCGCGGCGGTCGCCCGATGCGCTCGAAGCGATGGGCCACGCGCTCGAGTCGCACGAGATCGTTCTGCATCTGCACGAGCGCGGCGTCGAGCGTCTTCTCGCTGCGGCTCTCGCCGAGCACCTCGAGCCACCCCGCGAGCGATGACAGCGGCGTGCCGAGCTGGTGCGCCGCCTCACGCGCCATGCCGGCCCAGACGCGTTCGCGCGTGGCGCGTTCCCGCGAGAGGAGCAGCCAGAACGCGATGCCGAGCAGCAGGCCGAGCACGAGGATCTGCAGCACGGGCACGATGCGGAGCTGCTGCACGACGGGGGTGTTGCCGAAGTGCACGGTGCCCGCGCCACGCTCAGCCACCGGCTTGTTCTGCGCATCGAGTTGTTCCAGGTATTCGACGACGCGCGGATCATCCATCGAGCGCGCCTCGAACGGCAGGTTGGCCGCCGCCGTGGGGCGTCCCTTCTCGTCGGTGACGATGACGGGGACGCCGAGATCGATGATCTCCTTGCTGAGGTCGAAGAGCGCCGACGTGCCGGCCTGGTCGCTGGTGTCGCCCAAGGTCCCGTAGATGCGCGCGTACATCTTGCCCGAGATGCGCGTCTCGCGCCGCAACTCATCGACGACGCCCATCGTGAACGCGACGTACCAGCCGACCAGCGCCAGCACCGCGAGGGCGACGAGGATGACGGGCGCGCGCTGGCGCATCGCTAGCCCAGCTGGGACGCGCCGAGGAAGGGCTGGAGCGCGACGGGAATGCGCACGGTGCCATCCGCCTGCCAGTGATGCTCGAGCAGGCAGGCGAAGGTGCGCGGAAAGGCGAGCGCCGACCCATTGAGCGTGTGCACGAAGCGCGGCTTCTCACCCGGCGCGGGGCGATAGCGGATGTTGGCGCGGCGCGCCTGGAACTCGCCGAAGTTGGAACAGCTCGACACTTCGAGCCACTTCTGCGTGCCCGGCGACCAGACTTCGAGATCGTACGTCTTCGACGATGCGAAGCCGGTGTCGCCCGCGGCGAGGAGCAGCACGCGGTACGGAAGTTCGAGGAGCTGCAGCACCTTCTCCGCGTGAGCGAGCAGGAGTTCGAGCTCCGCCTCGGCGCGATCGGGCGCGACGTAGCGAACGAGCTCGACCTTGTCGAACTGGTGGACGCGCAGGAGGCCGCGCGTGTCCTTGCCGGCCGAGCCGGCTTCGCGGCGAAAGCAGGGCGAGTAGGCGGTCATCGCGACGGGGAGCACGCTCGCGTCGAGGATCTCGTCGCGATGCAGGTTCGTGACCGGCACTTCCGCGGTCGGCACCAGGTAGAGCTCGTCGTCGCGGAGGCGGTACATGTCCTCCTCGAACTTGGGAAGCTGCCCCGTGCCGATCATCGAGGCACGATTGACCGCGAACGGCACCCAGACTTCCTCGTAGCCGTGCACGCGCGTGTGCAGGTCGAGCATGAACTGCATGAACGCGCGCTGGAGCCGCGCGCCCATGCCGCGATAGGCGATGAAGCCCGATCCGGCGACCTTGACCCCGCGCTCCAGGTCGAGGACGCCTAGCGCGGCGCCCGTTTCCCAATGCGGCGGAACGCCCGCGTCCATGCGCGGCGTCCCCCAGTTGCGGAGGATGACGTTGTTTGTTTCGTCGCCGGCCGGGACTTCCTCGCGCGTGGCGTTGGGCAGCTCGAACATGAGCTCGCCCAGTTCCGACTCGACCGAGGAGAGCGCGGCTTCGGCGGTGCTGATGGCTTCGCCGAGCGCGCGGCCGGCGGCGATCTGTTCGTCGGCCGATTCCTTGGCCTTCTTGCGACGCGCGACATCCTGCGCGTTGGCATTGCGAGCCGCCTTCTGCTCTTCGACGCCGAGGATCAGGCGGCGGCGCTCCTTGTCGAGGGCCCCGGCGCGCTCAAGGACGGGACCGAGTACGTCGATCTTGCCGCGCCGCTCCATTGCAGCGCGCAGCATGGGCATGTCATCACGCAGCGTGCGCAGGTCGTGCACGGTGGCTTCCTAGTACTGGTGCGAGACGAGGCCGCGCTGCCCGCAGTTCGGGTTCGCGAGCAGGCGGAAGAAGATCTTGCGCGTGGTCGCGTTGACGCTGTCGACCACGAACTTGGCCGAGAGCGCGCTCAGCACCTGGAGCGAGCAGAGCGTCGGATGCACCTGCATCAGGATCGGCTGGCCGACACTGATGATCTGCGCGGTGTCGCGGATGTAGCCCGTCTGCGGCGCGACCGTGATCGCGCTCCACGCCGTGCCCGCGGCCGGAACCTGCAGGTCGAGGCTGGGCGGCAGCACGTTCGGCCCGATGGCCACGGTGCGCGGCGGCATGACGCGCACCTGGCCATTCGGCATGATGTCGAAGGCGACGTCGAAGGCGACGGAGCCGTCGTCGAAGACCGTGACGACCACGACGTTGCGCGTGGTCAGGTTGATGCCCGACGGCAAGTAGGGCCGCGAACCAGTCAGCGCGAAGAGTTGCCCCGTGTCCTCGATGGCGAGCGTGAGCGAACCGGTCTGGTTGCCGGTCGCCCTTGTACAGGCACCAGCCCAGAGCGCAGCGACGAGTGCGCAGGCGAGAGCGGCTGTGCGGGCGAAGCCGCGGCGTCGACGAAGATTCAGCATGGGCATTTGAGAAATGCAGGATACCCGCTAAGCGGGCCGACTTCAAGCGGTTAGGCGCTTGACTGTACCCCGCCCGTGGCCTAGCGTTTCGCGACGGAGGAAATTCCATGCCCAGCATCCGCGAACTTGTCGCGGCCATCAGCCAGCGTGAAGGGGTCGAGGCCACCATCGTCCTCGGCCGCGATGGCCTCGTGATCGACAGCGCGGGAGCGGCAACGCTCGACGCGGAGCGGTTGGCGGCCCACATCCCCTCGATCCTGACCGGGGGCGATGATCTCGGAAGCTCCGCATCGCGCGGACCGCTGTCGACGGCCGTGATCGAACATCCCGGCGGCGTCAGCGTGGTCTGTGCGCTCTCGAGCGAGGCCGTGCTGCTCGTGCTGGCCACGCCGGACGCGCACATCGCGTCGCTCCTCTACGAGCTGCGCCGCAATCGCGAGCAGATGGCCTCGCTGGTCTAGCCGGTGGCGCCGCTGCACGTGCTCGTCGCAGAGGACGAGCCGCACATCGCACGGCTGATCGCGCTCAAGCTCGAGACGGGCCCGTTCCGTGTCACGCGGGTGGGCGATGGCGCCGCGGCGCTCGACGCACTCGCGGCCTCGAGCGACATCGCGCTCGCGATCCTCGACCTGATGATGCCGGGGCTAGGCGGCCTGGAGGTGCTGGCGTCGATCCGCCGCGATCCGCGGACGCGCTCGCTCCCGTGCATCGTGCTCACTGCCACGGGCCACGAGGCCGCGCGGCGCCAGGCGCTCGACCTCGGCGCGAACGAGTTCCTCACCAAGCCGTTCAGTCCGAAGAAGCTGTTCGCGACCGCCGTGGCGCTCGCGGGCGCACCGATGGACGCCGCACTCGAGCGATGAGCGGGCCGATTACGTTTCGCGCATGAACGCCTGGACCGTGGTCCTCGCCGGGGGGACCGGCTCGCGCTTCTGGCCGGTGAGCTCGCCCGAGCGCCCGAAGCAGCTGCTGCCGCTGGTGGATGCGCATCCGATGCTGGCCAACACGCTCGAGCGCATGACGCCGCTCGCGCCGGCGAGCGCAACGCTCGTGCTGACGAACGCGACACTCGTGCAGGACGTGCGCGCCCTCGTCCCGCAGCTGCCGGCGGAAAACGTGATCGCGGAGCCGCGCCCGGCAGGGACCGCTGCGGCGCTCGCGTGGGCGGCGCATGTCGTGGCGCGCCGTGCGGGTCCCGATGCGCTCATGTACAGCGTGCACGCCGACTGGGCGATCGGGGACATCCCGGCGTATCAGGCGACGCTCAAGATCGCCGGGGAGATCGCGACCCTGGAACGCGCGCTCGTGACGATCGGGATCGTGCCGTCGCGCCCGGACCCGGGCTTCGGGTACATCCAGCCTGCCGACGCCGAGGGCGGACGGGCGCGTCGCGTGGCGAAGTTCGTCGAGAAGCCGACGCGCGAGCTCGCGACGCAATTCGTGGCGCAGGGCTTTCTGTGGAATTCCGGCATCTTCGTGTGGCAGGCGGGGGTGTTTCTCGAGGAGCTGCAGGCGCACTGCCCCGAAGTGGGACCCGCACTCTCGGCGCATCCCGACGATGCCAACGCCTTCTTTGCCGCCGTGGCCAAGCCGATCGCGGTGGACGTGGGCGTGCTCGAGCGTTCGGGTCGCGTGTTCGTGGTGCCAGGCGATTTCGGCTGGGACGACGTGGGCACGTGGGCGGCGCTGCATCGCGTGCGCTCGCTCGACGCGCACGGCAACGCATCCAACGGTCCGACGCATGTCGTCGACTCGCGCGGCAACGTGGTGCACTGCGAGCGCGGCACGGTGGTGCTCTATGGCGTGGATGACCTCGTGGTCGTGACGCGCCCCGGGCTGACGCTCGTGACGACGCGCGAGCAGTCGGCGGACCTGAAGACGCTGCTCGATGCCCTGCCCGCCTCGGTGCGTGAGCTGCGCACCCGGCCCGACGGGAGCGCCTGAGCATGCTGGCGCTCTACGACGACGCGACCGCCCGCGGCTTCGAGCCATTCGCACTGACGCGCCCGCTCGGCGAGATGCGCGCGGGTGCCGAGCTGATTCGCCGGCGCTGGGAACTCGCCCTCGGCGTGGCCTGCCGCGGACATCTCGCGGCACCGCACCTGGCGGGCTTCGCGGAACCTTGGGCGCCGGGGGTGCTGGAGTTCGAGACGCTGGTCGCGGGCGCGATCGTCGCGAACAGCCGCTTTGCACCGACGCTCGTGCCGGGCGCCGCGGATGCGGATGCGTGGACGTGCGAGGGCGAGATCGTCGCGGTGCGGTTGAGCATCGCCACGCCACCGGCGCCATTCGCGGACGGGACGCGCACGCTGGCGTCGTTCGTGAAGTCGGGCGCCGTGGTACGCGAGCTCGGCGGCCACTGGCTCCGTTCGGTGTGGGACCTGGTCGGCCACCTGCCAGCGATGCTCACCTCGGACATCCCGCTGCTTGCCAAGGACCTGATGACGAGCCGTCCGCCGGCGCACGCGACGGTGATGGGCCAGTTCGAGGTGCATGTCGAGGGCGGCGCGCACGTGGAACCGTACGTGGTGCTCGACGCGACGGCGGGTCCGATCCTGCTGCGGAAGGGCGCGACGGTGCAGTCGTTCACGCGACTCGTCGGTCCGGCGTACGTGGGCGAGGGCTCGTCGGTGGTGGGCGACCGGATCGCCTGCGTGAGCATCGGCGAGACGTGCAAGGTGCACGGCGAGGTCAGCCACACGATCGTCACCGGTCACTCGAACAAGGGACACGACGGCTTCGTCGGCCACTCGGTATTCGGTCGCTGGGTCAACCTTGGTGCGGGCACGATCACGAGCAACCTCAAGAACACGTACGGCACCGTGGCCCTCTGGACACCCGAGGGCATTCGCGACAGCGGGCTGCAGTTCCTCGGCACGATGTTCGGCGATCACGTGAAGACCGGCATCGGGGTGCGGCTCACGACGGGCTGCGTGCTGGGCGCCGGCGCCAGCGTGTTCGACGCCATGCCGCCCAAGATGGTGGCGCCATTCGCGTGGGGCAGCGGCGCACCGTATGCGACGTACGACCTCGAGAAGTTCCTCGCCGTCGCCGAACGGATGATGGGGCGTCGGAAGGTCGACCTGGGCGCATCGGCGCGGGCGCAACTGGCGGCCGCGCACGCGCGCGCGCTCGATCCGGCCGTGGCGGCGCGCTGGGCGCGCACGACGTGACGGCGCACGGCCGCATCGCGCGATGAAGGTCTGGGTGCTCGCGAGCGGGAGCACCGCCAACTCCCTCGTCATCGAGGCCGCCGGCGAGCGCTTGCTGGTGGACTGCGGCCTCGGGCCGCGGACGCTGGCGGGCAAGCTCCGCGCCGTGGGCATTCCGCCGGAGTCTGTGGGCGGCGTAGCGGTCACGCACGAACACTCGGACCACATCCACGGACTCAAGAAGGCCTGCGCCAAGTGGCGCTGGCCGGTGCTGGCCAGCACGGGCACGCACGCCGCGCTCGGCGCCAAGGGAGTACGCGGCAGCGCAGGGGGCGGCGCGCGGCGGATCGTGCTCGTCAACGGTCAGACGGTGTCGCATGGCGCGCTGGACGTGATGGGGGTGCGCATCCAGCACGATGCCAGCGAACCGATGGCCTTCGTCGTCACCTGTCGTGCGAGCGGCGCGCGCGTCGCGGTGGCCACCGACATCGGCGAACTCTCCGCGAGCGTGCTGGCCGCGTTCGCGCGGACGGACGCCATCGTGCTCGAGTCGAACCACGACTTGCAGATGCTCGCGAGCGGACCGTATCCGCCGTACCTCAAGCAACGCATCGCGGCACGCACGGGACACTTGTCCAACGCCGACTGCGGCAGCGCGCTCGAAGCGCTCGCGCACCGGGGGCTCTCGCACATCGTGCTCGCGCACCTGAGCGAGGTCAACAACACGCCGGAGATGGCGCGGGCCAGTGCGGCGAGGGCACTGCGCAAGGCCGGGTGGCGCGGCAAGCTCGCGATCGCGGCACCGGACGGACTCACGAGTGGTTTCGAGGTGGGATCGAGTTCGATGGTCGAGCGGCAGCTCGGACTCGCGATCTGAATCACGTGAAACGGCCGACGACGCGCGCCGTACGGACGATCATGCGACGTCTCCATCGTGTCCTGCTGGTGCTCGTCCTGGCCTCGACGGCTTCGCCCGCCGCGCGTGCGCAGACGCTGGTGTTGCCGCCTGCCGCTGCCACTGATCGTGCCGCGCTGCGAAAGGCCATGCCCGCGTTCGCGCGCGCTGTCCTCGCCCAATGGCGGAACGACGATCGCGACACGGAGCTCAACACGCGCTTCCGGCTCGAGTCAGTCGCGGAGCGCGACCGCGACGCGCTCAAGGCGCTGGCCGCGCTTCGCCTGCTGCGCCAACCACGCGATCCCGTCTCGTCCCCGTTCGAGTACGCCCAGTACGAACTCTTCCTGCGCGCGCGCCTGGCCGGCGCCGAACAACCGAGCGCCCGCGCGCGGGTCGTGCGTGCCACGTACGCGCGCATCGAACGCCCGGCGGGCGATGTCGCGGCGTACCGGATGGCAGGGTCGTTCGTGTTCGACTTGGGCGGAGGCGAGCGAACGCTGCAGCGCGCGCTCGCTCCGGCCCGCGATGGCCAGGTGCTCTCGCTCGCCGATGCGGTCGCGCTCTGCCGGGCGTTCCACACGTGGTCCGTGTACGATGCGCTGCTGCCCGTGATGGGCCTGGCGCTCAGGGACGCCGAGTCCGCCCGGTATGTCGTGGACAGCGCGGTGCGCGTGCCGCTGCGCGATGGCAATGCGCTGTCGGCGGTCATCGTGCGGCCACGGAAGCCGGGCGGCCGGCAGCCGGCGGTGCTCGAGTTGACGATCTACGCGGGTGAGCAGAACCACATGGTGGCGCTCGAGGCGGCCGCGCACGGGTTCGTGGGCATCGTGGCAACGACGCGTGGCAAGCGCGCGAGCCGCGGTCCGATCGAGCCCTTCGCACCGGATGCGGCCGATGCCTACGACCTGATCGCATGGATCGCCAGGCAAGCGTGGAGTTCGGGCGCGGTGGGCATGATCGGCGGGAGCTACTCGGGCTTCACGCAGTGGGCCGCCGCCAAGCGCATGCCGCGCGCGCTCAAGACGATCGTGCCCGCCGCCGCGATCGTGCCGGGCGTGGACTCGCCGCGCGAACACGGGATCGTGCAGAACTTCCAGTATCCGTGGACGCGCTACGTGGGCAACGCGCCGCTCAACGACGAGGCGGCGTATGGTGACCGCGCGCGCTGGGCCGCGCTCGACAGCAGCTGGTTTGCGCGCGGCACGGCCTATCGTGACCTCGACCTGATGGACGGCGCGCCGAATCCCATCTTCCGCCGCTGGCTCGAGCATCCAGCCTACGACGCGTATTGGCAGGCGATGGTGCCGCAGGGCGCGGAGTACGCGGCCATCACGATCCCGGTGCTCTCGATCACGGGGTACTTCGACGGCGCGCAGCTCGGTGCGTTGCACTACATGCGCGCGCACCAGGCCGCGCTGCCGAACGCGAATCACACGCTGCTGATCGGCCCATGGGACCACTTCGGCTCGCAGCGCCGTCCGGTGCCGGTCCTGGGGAGCCATGTGATCGACGCGGCCGCGCGGGTCGACATCATCGGCCTCATCTACGACTGGATGGCCCACGTGCTGCGCGGCGCACCGCGGCCGGCCCTGCTCGCAGATCGCGTCAACTTCGAGGTCATGGGTGCGAACCGCTGGGAGCATGTGGCGTCGCTCGACGCGATGGCCACGGACACGCTGCGCTATGCGCTGGCCGGTGGCGCTGCGCCCTCGCTCGTGGTGGCTCCCAGTGGGCCGGCCGACAACGCCGTTGTGGCCGTGGTCGAGACGGACTTTCGTGATCGTGCGCATGAGAGCGGCACGTTCATCGAGGTCAGTGCCGACACCACGCTCGACGTGACCTGCGCCGCGCGTTTTGACGGCCCCGTGCTGGCGCGCCCGATGACGTTGAGTGGGGCGTTCACGGGAACGGTCGCGGTCTCGGTGAACGGACGCGACGTGGATGTCGCGGTCGAACTCCACGAACGGGGTGCCGATGGGCGCTATCGCCAGCTCTCGTACGCGCTCGGCCGCTCGAGCCTGATGCGTGACCCGACGCGCCGGCAGCTGCTCACGAGCGACGCGGTCGAGCGGCTCCCGCTTCCGCCGTCGCGCATCGTCAGCCGCGTCATCCCAGCCGGTAGCCGGTTGGTCGTCCTCGTGCGCGTGCAGAAGAGTTCGGCGAGCCAACTCAACTACGGTTCCGGGCGCGACCCAAGTGACGAGACGATAGCGGACGCGACGCGCCCGCTGCGCGTGACGCTGCACGCGGGCTCGGTGATCGCGGTACCGGTGCGCCCGTAGCGGCGCGCGCGTCCGCGGTGGAGGCGCGCGTCGGAGACACGACGCAGCTCTCGCTCCACTCGCGCCATGGCGCGAGCGGCTGCACATTCCAGCGATGCGCCCCGCCCTCCCTTTCGCCCTGCTGCTGACGCTCGCGGCAACCGGCTCCATCGCGTCGGCCCAACGGCCGACCAACGACCTCCCCAATCCCTATCGTACCATCGAGGGATGGGCCAAGCTGCCGGACGCCCTCACCTGGGGCTCCACCAGTGCCGTGGACATCGACAAGGATGGCACGAGCATCTGGGTGGGGGAGCGCTGCGGCGTCAACAGCTGCCTCGGCTCGACGCGCAATCCGATCATGAAGTTCGATGCCAACGGCCGGATGGTGACGAGCTTCGGCGCGGGGCTGATGATCTTCCCGCACGGCATCCACGTCGATCGCGACGGCAACGTCTGGGTGACGGACGGCCAGGACAATACGCCGCGTCGCGCGCGCGGCGATACGTCGTCCGCGCCGCTCCCGGCGCCCGCGGCGAAAATCGGACATCAGGTCTTCAAGTTCAGCCCCGCGGGCAAGCTGCTCCTGACGCTCGGCGTTCCCGGCGGCTCGACGACCACGTGCTGCTTCCAGCCCAACGACGTGCTCGTGGCGCTCAACGGCACGATCATCCTGGCCGAGGGGCACGGCAACACGCACGCGCGCATCGTCGAGTTCAACAAGGACGGCACGTTCAAGCGTGCGTGGGGGCAGCGTGGTTCGGGCCCCGACGACTTCGACCAACCGCACGCGCTTGCCATGGACTCGAAGGGACGCCTCTTCATCGGTGACCGCAGCAACAACCGCGTCAAGATTTACTCGAGCGAGATGAAGCTCGTCGATATCTGGACGCAGTTCTCGCGTCCGAGTGGCGTCTGGATCGATGCGAACGACATGCTGTACGTGGCGGACTCGGAGTCGGGATGGGTGGAGCCCAAGCACGCCGACTGGACGCGCGGCATCCGCATCGGCAGCACGAAGGATGGCATCGTGAAGTACCTGATTCCCGATCCTGCCACGACGCCACCAGCCAATCTCACGAGCTCTGCGGAAGGAGTGGCCGTCGACCGGAAGGGCAACGTGTACGGCGCCGAGGTCGGCCAGAAGGCGCTCAAGCGATACGAGAAGTCGGGCACGTAGCGAGCACGACAACGATCACGATCACGAGCACCGCGGACGCGGTGCGGGAGCGGGACTGATGAGCGACGGACAGCGCCTTTCGCGGCGCGGCTTCATGGGCAACGTGGCAGGGACGGTGGGCGTGCTGGCGATCTCGCCGGATCTCGCGACATGGGCGGCGGCGCATCGCCCGGCCCGGCCCCGTCACCTCGCGATGGCCGATGACTACGACAGCTACGCCAAGCTCGCCTTCAACGAGAATCCGTACGGGCCGCCGGCGTCGGTGATGAAGGCGATGAACGACGCGTTCAAGTACGCCAACCGCTATGGCTATCCCGATCCGGGGATCGTCGGCCAGATCTGCGCGCTGCACGGCGTGACGCCGGACATGGTCGTGCTGGCGTCCGGCTCCGGTGAGCTACTGGAAGCCATCGGCAACACCTTCCTCGCGCCGGACAAGGTCGTGGTGGGGTGCGATCCGTCGTACGGCGACGTCTACCAGCACGCGACGCGCATCAAGTCGGAAGCGATCAAGGTGCCGCTCCGCGCGGACCACACGCAGGACATTGCCGGGATGATCCGCGCGGCCAACGCGCACGCCAAGGATGCCGGCTTCCTCTATCTCTGCAATCCGAACAACCCGACGGGGCGCACGATCCCCGCGCGCGAAGTGCAGCAGCTGCTCGACGGCATTCCCGCCGGCCTGCCCGTGCTCATCGACGAGGCGTATCACCACTTCGTGGATGATCCCGCGTACGCGACCTCGATTCCACAGGCGATTGCGGGACGCTCCGTGATCGTGACGCGCACCTTCTCGAAGATCGCGGCGCTGGCGGGCGTGCGCCTTGGCTATGCGATCGCGCCCAAGGCGCTCGCCGAGCAGGTGCGGCTCCGCATGACCGGCACAATCAACGTGCTGGCCAAGTACGCGGGGTCGGCGGCGCTCAAGGACTTGGACTCGCAGGCCAAGGTGCGGGCCGTGACGCTCGAACTGCGCCGGAAGACCACCGCGGAACTTGAGCGGCGCGGCTTCGCGGTGATTCCGTCCGAGACCAACTTCTTCATGGTCCACATCAAGCGACCCGTGCGGCCGGTCATCGATGCGTTCAAGGCCAAGGGCGTGCTGGTGGGCCGGCCGTTCGCGCCGATGACGGACTTCCTGCGCGTGTCGGTGGGCGCGCCGGAGGAGATGCAGCGGTTCCTCAATGCGTGGGGCGACGTCGTGGTGTAGCGCATGCTGCTCGCGCAGTCGCAACGCGAAACCGGCCGCGTCCCGATGTGGGACGCGGCCGGTTCGTTTTGAGAGCGGAGCTGCTACGGCTTGCCCGGCAGCGTCAGCGCCACAAGGCTCGTCTTGTCACCCACACCGGTGGCGAAGACGATGTACTGCTTGCCCTGGTGCATGAAGGTCATCGGCACGGCGGTGTTGACGGCGGGAATATTGACCGCGCCCACGATCTTGCCCGTCGCCTTGTCCTGCGCGTAGAGCTGCGGCCCGGGTGACGTGGGCGACTTGACGACGCGGCCCGTCCCCGACCGACCGACGCCGTGGATGACGAGCGTCTTCGTGACGATCACCTCGGCTTGGCCGCCGGGCAGCAGCGGCACCTTGGGCAGCGTCACGCCGGCAAAGAGCGGGTCGGTGCTCGCGAGCTGGCGCCAGAGATTGCCGTTCGGGATCCACCACTTCTTGTCGCCGGTGTTCATGTCGTACGCGGTGAGGCCCCCGAACTCGCGCGGCCTGAGAATCGAGATGCCGCCGATGGTAGTGGGCACCGCGGGCGCGAACGCCTGCCGCATCTCCTTCTTCTTGTAGCCCGCGGGTGCCGGCAGGGCGCCCGGCAGTCCGCAGCTGTCGTGGACCTGGCTGAAGCGATGCTCCGAGCACGGATCCTTGGCGACTTCGATGGTGGCAAGGCCGGTCTGGCTGCCGACGTAGATCATGCCGGTCTCGACGTCGACCGCGGCGCCGCCATCGATGTTGACGCCGCCCGACGCGCCCGGCGCATACCACGAGCACGGCAGCTTGCCCTCGCGATGCGGCTCCTCCATCGCCGGCGGGATGAAGTACGGTCCCATGCGACAGCGGCGCGCGATCTTGAGCGCCGAGTCCCGGAGGGCCGGTGTGTAGTCGATAAGGTCGGTCTCCAGGAGGCCCTGCTGCGAGTACGGCACGGGCCGGCTCGGGATCGGCTGCGTCTTCGAAGCTTCCTCACCCGGGACATCGCTCGCGAGCACCGGCGTCTCCGGCATCGGCCAGATCGGTTCACCGGTCACCCGATCGAGCGTGTAGATCCATCCCTGCTTGGTAGTCTGCGCGAGCACCTTGCGCGGCTTGCCACCGATGGTGACGTCCATGAGGTTCGGCGCCATCGGGGTGTCGTAGTCCCAGATGTCGTGGTGCACGAACTGGTAGTGCCACTTCCGCTTGCCGGTCTTGGCATCGATCGCGACGACGCTGTTGCCGAAGAGGTTGTCGCCGGGACGATGGCCGCCGTACTCATCGGAGAGCGGCATGCCGACGGGGATGTAGACGAGGCCCAGCTCCGGGTCGGCCGTGTACGTGGCCCATGCATCGTTCTTGCCCGTGCCCGGCGTGCCGGGCTTGGTGCCGTTCTTCCACGTCTCCGCGCCGAATTCTCCGGGCTGCGGAATGAGGTTGAACTTCCAGAGCTGCTTGCCGGTGTGAACATCGAAGCCGCGGATGATGCCGCCGATGTTGGACATCTTGAGCGGCCAGTAGCCGTGCATGGCCGAGTTGCCGACGACGATCACGTCACCGACCATGATCGCGGGCGAACTGTTGGCGATCTGGCCATTGGCGGGATCGATGCCCACGGACCCATCGGCGCCGGTGCGCGTCGCGGCGTTCCACTTCTCGCCGGGCTTCGCCTTTCTGAGCGGCGCGGCCTCGGAGATGATGAGCTCGTTGGTGTCATCCACCGCGAGCGGGACGAGCGGATAGCCGAGTCCGTCTTCGAGGTCGACGACGCCGTTCGTGCCGAACTTGGGATCCGGCAAGCCGGTCTTCGCGTCAAGCGAGGCGAGGTGATAGCCGGTGGTCACGATGATCGCGCGCTCCTCGACGCCGTCGCTCCAGTACGACAGTCCGCGACCGGCGAAGTGCCTCGGCGCCTTCTGCCAGCGGATCCCCTCGTCGAGCTGCCACTTCCAGAGCGTCGAACCGTCAACCGGATTGATGGCGTAGGCCCCGCGCCGCGTCGTGGCGACGGTCAGGATGCGGCCATTCGCGAAGAGCGGCGTCGTGCGATAGTACTCGTCGGACCCGAACTGGCCGGCCTTCCACTCCCATGCCACCTGGAGCTGGCTGAAGTTGGATGCGTTGACCTGGTCGAGCGCCGAATAGCGCGTGCTCCATGCATCGCCACCCCAGTAGCGCCATTCACCCGGTGCGTTGCCGCGCACCATCGCGACGCCCTCGTGCGCGCTCGAGATGCCCGGGCGCGCGAGCACCACGGCGCCGATCGCGAGCAGGATCGCGGCGGCAACGCCGCCCACACTCCATCGTCTTGCCTGACGTGTCATTGCTTGGCCCTCTTCAGTGGTGGAGCGAACTGGATCCGGACATGCTGCATGGCCGGGAGGTCCGGCGCGAGGTCCGCGCCTCCTGCCGGCATCTGGTTGAGCTTGAGGATGTACGCCAGCAGATCGGCGTACGTCTCCGGCGCGAGGCTCGCCGGTTCATTCTTGGGCATTCGCGTGGCCACGAATGTGTAGAGGTCGGACAGGGGTCGTCCAGCCCAGTGCCCGCGGAAGACCGGGCCGGTGTGGGCGATGGCGACGTGGCACGACTGGCAAAGTGCGAGGTACAGGTCCTTGCCGCGCTCGGCCTGGCCGTTGCTGAAAACACCACGGAGCGTGGTGGGCGCCTTGGGGTCGGGCTTGGCCTTGAGCGCAGCGGACTGCGCACTGGCCTTCGCACCCTCCTGTGGACGGAGGGCGATGAGGTCGGCGGGGACGACGGCGAGCGCGGTCACGGCGACCGCGCACAGGATGCGGTGCCCAATCCCGTTCATGTCGCCTCCTGCGGCTCGACCCTGAGCCAGGTCGCGAGCCGACCCAGTGCCCACACCGCGAGGCCGGCGATGATCACGACGATGCCGCCCTTCATGAGGTTCGCCACAAACGCCGCATCGCGAACCGGCAGGTCGATCGGATAGCGGCGGAGGACCTCCCAGCGCTCGGTCATCCAGTGCCACGCGCTGTGTCCGACGAGCGCACTCAGGACAACCACCGCCGCACGTTCGGACGGCACGTGCGCGAGCACGATGTTGAGCACGGGCACGAGCACCACCAGCACCGCAAGTTGCCCCACCTCGACCCCGAGGTTGAAGCCGAGGAGCGCGCTCACGAGATGTCCGCCCGCGAACTGCAGGCTTTCGCGCAGCGCAAACGAGAAACCGAACCCATGGATGAGGCCGAAGGCGAAGGCGGCCATCCAGCGCTTCTCCCCCGCGATCCCGAGGATGTTGGCGATCGCCATCGCCACGATCGACAGCGCGATCAACCACTCCACCGCGGGTGGGAACCAGCTCATGTCGGGCGCGATGCCCGCCGCGGATGCCGCGAGCGTGATCGAGTGCGCGACGGTGAA
>JANYHJ010000117.1 GCA_025359135.1 Gemmatimonadota bacterium
CGTCCCAATCGGCGGGCTGCAGCAGGTCGATGGCGACGAGCCCCATCGCCTTGCTCGCGCGGCAGAACTCCACGAGCGGAATCTGCTCGTAGCACCAGCGCGAGACGGACTGCTTGATGCGGCCCGTTATGGCCACGTGCGCGCTCATGCTGGGTGACACGTCGCTGCGCGCGCCGCCAAGCGCAACGCCGGCTGCGGCTGCTGCGCTCGTGCCGAGGAACTCGCGACGGTTCTGCGCCATGCGCGCCTCAGAAGTTGAGCGTGCGCAGGTACGCCGCGCTCGCCTGAATGGAGCGCAGCGGATCGGCGGGTTCGTCGTGTTCGACGTAGTAGTGGTGGATGCCCGCCTGTGCATGCTTCGCGAAGATTGCCGACCAGTTGATCCGCCCGCGGCCAACGTCGCTCATGACGTACTGCGGCGCGGGCCCGGCGTCCTTCACGTGCACGAGCGGAAAGCGGCCCGGGTACTTGGCGAAGTACGCGAGCGGGTCACCGCCGGCGCGCGTCATCCAGTAGAGGTCAACTTCGAAGGCGACGTCGGAGCCTGTGGTGTGCTCGATCATGGCATCGAGCCCGCGCGTGGCGCCGAACTTCGCGAACTCCTGGTCGTGGTTGTGGAAGCCGACCTTGAGCTTGGACGCCTTCGCCACGTCCGCCGCCTTGAGCAGCGAGTCCGCCACCCGCTTGTACGCGTCGAGCGAGGCACGGTCCGCATCCGGCAACGAGGCCACGATGAGCCACTCGTGGCCGATCTGTGCGGCCGTGTCGAGCGTCTTCGCGAAGTCGGGGCTCCGCAGTTCCTCGATGCTGATGTGCACCGACGGCGCCGTGAGTCCGTTGGCCTTGAGTGCCGCCACGTTCTGCGCCGGTGTGCGCTCGAAATAGCCGGCGAATTCGACCTCGTGATAACCGGCCGCGGCCACCTGGGCCAGCGTCCGTTCCAGCGACTGCTGCATGAGGTCGCGCACGGTGTAAAGCTCGAGGCCGAGTCGCTTGATGCGGTCACCGGGCGCGCTCGCGAGCTGCTCGAGCCGCTCACTCGGGGAGAGCAGGGCAGAGCCGCCGAGCAGCGCGGCGGCGCCACGCACGAAGTCGCGTCGGGATGTGGTCATGGGCCAACGATGACGCCCGCGCCTCCGGACGTCCAGAGGGAATCGGGCTACGACAGGAACTGGGCGAGGAAGCGGCTGATCGGATCGCGGGCTGGAGAATCGTCACCACGCGGCTGGCTCATGAAGGGCGCGCTCAATGCGTCGCGCTTGAGATCGGCCACCATGTGCTGCTGTTCGGCCTGCCGCCGCCGGTCGTCGGCCGCGCGCTCGTGGTCGAGTTCACGCGAGCGCTCGAGTCCACCGTCCTGCACGAAGGTGACGACGCGGGCGAGCTCGTCGCGGTCGAACCAGGTGCCGTGCGACTTGCAGACGTCGATGATGACCTTGCTGACGCGCGCGAAGTTGACGCGATTCATGAACTTGGTGCAGCGCGGACACGGCCGGTACTTGATGACGGTCTGCTCCGCGACCACCAGCGAGCGATCCGACTGCTCGTGCCAGCGCAGCATCGTCGCGCGCGACTCCTGGCTGTCGATGAGCCGCGCGAACTGCTCGGCATCCACCCAGAGGCCGTGACAGCCGCTGCACTCGCCGAAGGTGAGAATCCCGACGCGCACCTTGGTGAGCACGCCATGTCCGTCCGGGCAGCTGAAGCCCGAGTCACCTTCCTCGGTGCGCGACACCTCGGTGCCGCACTTGGGGCAGTAGCGCATGCCCGCGAAGAGGTGCGCGAAGCAGCTCGGGCAACCGACGACGGCGAGGTTCGCGTGACAGTACGTGCAGGTGCCCGCGTCTTCGGAGGCGGGCGCGCCGCACGACGGGCAGCGCAGTTCACTCGCGGGTGCGGGCTCGCTCACGTGCGCGCTAGCTGCCGCAGCTCACGCGACCCGCCGCGGCGCTCTCGAGGAGCGGCACCCATTCGGCCATCGCGGAGGCGCCCCTGTCGTTCTCGTACCATTCGCGACGCCCGCCGAAGCGCTGATCCGGGGGGAGCGAATCCTTCGGCGCCTTGAGCCAGCTGCGCAGCGTCAGCGGACGCTCGACCCAGCACGCGACCACGCGATCGTTCTGGTCCAGCACGACGACGGTTGGCGTGGCCGCCCGGCCATCGGGGGTGCGATGCGCTTCCATGATCGAGCGCCCGACGGTGGAGTTGATGACGCGCACCTCGATGCTGGGCGCGTGCTGCACGAGCCGCGTGAGGTACGGCATCGAGTTCATCGAGTCGCTGCATTCCTCTTCCGCCACCATGAGGACGCGGAGCGGCGCGGTGATGGCGCGCATGCGCGCGACGAGCAGGTCGGGCACCGCGCCCCACTCGTTGCGCTTGGCCCAGTCGTCCTTGCGATTCTTCATGCGTCCGGTGAACTCGCCGAACGTCACGCCGTCCTTCCAGAGCGCAGCAGGGGTCGGCGTGGAGTCGGGCGCCGCGATGGTGGCCGGTGCGGCGCACGCCGGCAGCGCACGATGCGGCGCAGCCGAGGTCAGCGCGAAGATCGCAATCGGGGCGAGCAGGGCAGCGGGATGCATGCGGGGAAGTTAGCGGTGCGCGAGTGCGGGCGATCAGCCCGGGTTCGGGGTCATCTGCCCGAGGATCAGCGTGACGTTGTCGCTGGCGCCACGCTCGAGCACGAGGTTGATGAGCCCGCGCCCGATCATCTCCGACGGTTCGTCCTTGGCCATCCAGACCGCGATCTCGTTGTCGCTCACATGCTTGGTGAGGCCGTCGGTGCAGAGCAGCATGCGGTCGTTCCAGCGCACGTCGGTGACGAACGCATCGGGTTCGAGCTCCTGCGCGCCGAGTGCGCTCCAGAGCACGTTCTTGAGGCGCGAGTTCTCGATCTCTTCGGCCGACATCGTGCCGGCGTCGAGGAACTTCTGCGCCATCGTCTGGTCCTTGGTCAGTCGCTCGAGCTGGCCATCGCGCAGCCGGTAGCAGCGACTGTCGCCGACATGCACGAGGTGGGCGCGCGGCCAGACGATGGTGACCATCGTGAGCGTGGTGGCCATGCCGTGCGTGGCGCCGTCCCGCTCACCAGCCTCGCGCACGAGCAAGTGCGTGCGCTCGACCGCCTTGAGCATCTCGTCCACGAAGGCGCGTTCCGAGGCGGGCTCGTCGCGGGCGTAGTAGTCCATCGCCTCGGTCACGTAGCGCGCGGCCGCGCGCAGCGCCGACTGGCTCGCCTCGGCGCCGCCCACGCCCCCACCGACGCCGTCGGCCACGAGGAAGAGCATGCCGCGGCGCGACGACGTCACGAGCGCCGGATCGGAATCGTCGAGCGAGGTGTCGTGCACGACGAGCGCGTGGTGCAGGCTCGCGACCAGGTACGAGTCCTGGTTGTCCTCGCGCTTCTTGCCCACGTGGCTCGTCCCGAAAACATCGATCTCCCGACCGTGAGGTCGGATGTCGGAAGAACGGGAAGGCGCTTTCGCTGGTTCGCTCATGCGTGTCCTGCAGGCGAAGGGGCTTCACGCGAACATACCGTGCCCCGTGGCCGCGTGCTATCCTCCACGACCTCGATGACCGCTCCGTCCGCCACCCCGCCGCGTCCCGCCGACACACCGCCCCCGGGCGGGCCGCCGAGGTCGCCCGGCTTCGACCTGCCGCATCGCGACAAGATGGTGACGATGGCGGGTTCGCTCATCGGGCTCTTCCTCGCGGCGCTCGACCAGACCGTGGTGGGCACCGCGGGGCCGGCCATTCAGCGCGATCTTCACATCGAGCCCGCGCTCTATCCGTGGCTGACGACCGCGTATCTCGTGGCGACGACGGTCATGGTGCCCGTCTACGGCAAGCTCTCCGATCAGCTCGGTCGGAAGTTGGTGCTGCTCGCGGGCATCGTGCTCTTCCTCGGCAGCTCGATGCTGTGCGGCTTCGCCTACAGCACGTGGAGCCTGATCGGCTTTCGCGCAGCACAGGGGCTCGGCGCAGCGGCGTTGTACACGAGCGCGTTCTCCGTCATCGCGGACCTCTTTCCACCCGCGGAGCGCGGGAAGTACCAGGGACTCTTCAGCGCGGTGTTCGGCCTGAGCAGCGTGATCGGGCCGTTGCTCGGCGGCTTCCTCACCGACCGGTTGAGCTGGCATTGGGTCTTCTTCGTGAACCTGCCGCTCGGCTTGATCGCGTTGGCGCTGATCTGGCGCCGCATGCCGAACATCCGGCAGCGCGCGGCGGGTGAGCCGTTGCACGTGGACTGGCCGGGCGCGCTGTTGTTGATCGCGAGCATCGCGCCGTTCCTCGTCGCGCTCTCGTTCGGGCGCGTGCGCGTGGTGTCTGGCGAGGCGGGCCAGCTGTGGTCATCGCCGATCATCATCGGACTGTTCGCGGTGTCGGTGGTGGCGGCCGTGTTGTTCGTGTGGCAGGAGCGGCGCGCCAAGGAGCCCATCGTCGAGTTTGCGCTCTTCTCGAACCGCACCTACGCGGTGTCGAACGCGGGCTCGCTCCTGCTCGGCTCGAGCTTTCTCGCGGGGCCGGTGTTCCTGCCACTCTATCTCGTGAACGTCGTGGGAGTGAGCGCGACCAAGGCCGGGCTCGGCATGCTGCCGCTCACCTTCGGCATCGTGATCGGCGCGGCTCTGGGCGGGCGCATGGGCGCGCAGAGCGGACGCTACAAGCCCGTGCTCATGGGCGCGCTGTGCGTGCTGCTCGTGGGCTTCCTGATCATGGCCACCACGCTCTCGGCGGATAGCTCACTACCGGCGGTGGCGCTGCGCATGGCGCTCGTGGGGTTGGGCATGGGCCCCACGCTGCCGCTGTTCACGATGGCCATCCAGAACGCGGTGAGCGTGCAGCAGATCGGCGTGGCCACCGCGTCGGTCACGTTCTCGCGTGCACTCGGCCAGGTCCTCGGCGTCGCCGTGATGGGCTCGATCTTCGCGGCCGTGCTCGGCAACGCTGCCGCAAGCATCGGCGTAGAGGGTGGCATGTCGGCGGTGGGCGCGCTCGCGGCCACGCCGGCCGGTCGCGAAGCGATCACGCACGGCATCCGTCTCCTCTTCCTCTCCGGCTTCGTGATGGCGATCATCGGGGTCGTCGTGACGAGTCGTTTGCCCAATGTCCGACTCGCGAGCCGTTCGGCGTCGCGACCCATGCCAGCCGCCGAGTAGGAGAGGGTGATGCGTCGTTTGTGGGGGAATTTGACGTTCCGTGTGCTGCTCGCGGTCGCGATCGGCGTGATCCTCGGGATCATGGCGCCGGACACGGCCAAGCAGATGCGACCGCTCGGCGACACGTTCATCAACCTGGTGCGGATGGTGATCGCGCCGGTGATTTTCCTGACCGTGGTGCTGGGCATCGCGCACATGCGCGACCTGAAGAAGGTGGGGCGCGTGGGCGGGAAGGCGTTCCTCTACTTCGAGTTGGTGACGACGGTGGCGCTCGCTATCGGGCTCGTGATCGTGAACGTCAGCAAGCCCGGCGCCGGGATTGATCGTGCGGCGCTCGCGGGCGGCGACATCAGCAAGTACACGCAGGCTGGCCAGCAGCTCTCGATCATGGAGTTCTTCACGCACATCGTGCCGTCGAGCGTGGTGGACGCGTTTGCGAAGGGCGACGTGCTGCAGGTGGTGTTCTTCGCGGTGCTCTTCGGTGCGGCGCTCGCGACGATGGGCGACGCCGCGGAGGTGCTGGTGAAGCTGCTCGACCAGCTGCTGCACGTGATGTTCAAGATCGTCGCGTTCATCATGGTCGTGGCGCCGATCGGCGCGTTCGGCGCGATGGCATACACGGTGGGCAACTTCGGGTTGAAGACGTTGCTGCCGCTTGGCCGGCTGATGCTCGATGTCTACGCGACGATGGCGGTGTTCGTCTTCGTGGTGCTGGGGTTGATCGCGCGTGCAAGCGGCTTCTCGTTGTGGAAGCTGCTGGTGCACATCAAGGACGAAATCCTGCTCGTGCTCGGCACGTCGAGCTCGGAGGCGGCGCTGCCACGGTTGATGGAGAAGCTCGAGAAGGCCGGTTGTTCGCGCTCGGTGGTGGGACTCGTGGTGCCGGCCGGGTATTCGTTCAACCTGGATGGCACGAGCATCTACCTGAGCATGGCGGTGATCTTCCTGGCGCAGGCCTTCGGGATCGACTTGCCCATCCGCGATCAGCTGTTCGTGCTGGGCGTGCTGATGATCACGTCGAAGGGCGCGGCGGGAGTGACGGGTTCCGGGTTCATCGTGCTCGCGAGCACGCTGGCGTCGCTCAAGGTGGTGCCGTTGGAGGGATTGGCGCTGCTGCTCGGCGTGGACCGGTTCATGAGCGAGGCGCGCGCGATCACGAACCTCATCGGCAATGCGGTGGCGACGGTAGTGTTGTCGCGGAACGAGCAGGCGTACGATGCCGAGGCGATGAAGGTGATCGGGGGGAAGTAGGGGGGCACATCTTCATTCTGGGGTAGAACGCATGCCACGATTTGTCGGCGACATGAACTGGCGAACGTTCATCCTCGGATACGTGTCCTTTCTCGTCATCGCCGTGACGGTGGCGATCTGGGGTGGGAATCACTTTCACGTGGACGCGCAACGAATCGTCACCTTCGAGGGTGCGCTGCTCTTCCTGATTGCGGCAGTCGGCAGGCCAAACGTGGTTTACCGCGTTGTCCGCAACACGGGGTGGTTCGCCGCGATCGAAAGTGATACGACGATGCGGGGAGTGCTGGTCGCATTGGCGGTCTTGCTGGGTGCTGTCGGCGTATTCGGGAAATAGTGCGCGCAGCGCGATGACGTTGGTTCGTAGCGAATAGCTACTAACACGCCACCTGCCGCGACCGCCGGTTTCCGATCGTCGCCGCTGCACCGGCCGCCGCTGACCGCAACGTCAGCACCGCCACCTCCGGCGGCGTTCCCAGCCGGAACGGAATCCCCCACCACGTCGTCCCCGGGTGGATGTACAAGAGCGAGCCCGCGCGCTCGTGCCACCCCATCGCGTGCTCGAGAAACGGGCTCGCCATGCACCACTCGAGCGCGGGAATCGCGAACTGCCCCCAGTGCGTGTGACCCGAGAGCGTCAGGTGCACGCGTCGCTCGGCCAGCGCGGGCCACAGCACCGGATTGTGCGCGAGTGCGAGCACGAAGGTCTCGTCCGGAATGGCTGCTACCGTCGCCGGAATATCGGGCGCGCCGGCCGCGCTGCCCGCACCACGCCCGGCCGCAGGGTCGCCCGTGCCCGCGATCGCGAACCGCGCACCGGCGTGCTCGAGCACCACGTGCTCGTTCACCAGCACGCGCACAGGTAGCGCACGCAACCGTTCGCGTACTTTGGGCCAGTTGGCGTAGACATCGTGATTGCCCGCGATCACGAACACGCCGAGTGGCGCGCGCATCGCGCCCAGGCCGCGCGCGTAGTACGTCACGTCCTCGTCGAAGTCGTCCACGAGGTCGCCGGTGACGGCAATCAGGTGCGGGTCAGCGGCCGCTACGGCATTCGCAATGCCCGCCAGCCACGACGCGCGCGTGTGCGGGCCGACATGCACGTCACTCACCTGCACGACGCGCAGTCCATCGAGTGCAGCAGGCAACTCGGGATGTCGCACGTCCAGCTCCGTCACCACGAGCTGCCGTGAGCCCCAGTATCCCGCGATCATCGCCACGATGTACACCGCGGCGGCGAGTCCCATCGCGAGACGTCCGCCATCACCCACGGCGTCCCAGCCGAGCCCGAAGAGCGCGGCCACGCCGCCCACGAGCGCACCCGCGATCCCCGTGAGCATCGCCAGCAGCAGCAGGAAGTGCGAATACCAGAGGAAGCGGAACACCGTCAACCGGAACAGCTTGCCCGGATAGATGCCGAGCGCCCGCGAGATGAGGAACGCGCCGAATGGGGTCACCGTCACCACGAACGCCGCCGCGAGCACGAACTGCCAACCGCCGGGCAGCATCGGCTCGAGCAAGGCGCCGACCGTGCCCCAGCACACCGCGAGCAGCGTGAAGAGCAGCCCCAGCACCCCGAGCAGACCGGGCGGACGGCGCGTAGTGCCCTTGGTGCCGGCAGGTGGAAAGTCGGAGATCGGCGAAGTCATGGCGTCGAGATCATAACGCAGTTCGAGAGCGAAAAGTGCCGTCGGTGGCATCATTGCCAAACCCGTGACCACCCGTAGAATCACCCCGATGCGGCTTCCCTCCACGCCCGCCTACGATCTCGAGCACTGGCGGCGCCAGATTCCGCTGCTGGCATCGCACATCCCGATGAACAACTGCTCGCAGGCGCCGCAGACGCTGGCCACGCGCGCGGCCGCCGAGCAGTACCTCGAGTCGTGGAACACGAGCGGGATGGACTGGGATGCGTGGATGCATGAGGTCACGCGCGCCAAGCAGGCGTTCGCCACGCTCATCAACGCGTCGGCCGACGACGTGGCCCTCTTCAGCTCGGTGTCGGAAGCGGCCAGCGCCGTGGCAAGCGCGCTCGACTTCATGCGCGCGCGCCGTCACATCCTCGTGAGCGATGTTGAATTCCCGACGGTGTCGCACGTCTGGCTCGCGCAACAGCCACGCGGTGCACGCGTGTCGTGGGTGCCCGCGGTGGATGGCGCGATCAACACTGCCACATACGCCGCGCTCATCACCGACGAAACGGCGCTCGTCTCCGCGTGCCATGGCTACTACCTCAACGGCTTCATGCAGGATGTGGCAACCATTACCACAGCCGCGCACGCGCGTGGCGCCCTCTGCTTCGTCGACGCCTACCAGACGCTCGGCACCACGCCGGTCGACGTGCAGGCGATGGACGTGGACTTCCTCGCCACGGGCAACCTCAAGTTCCTCATGGGCGTGCCCGGTGTCGCGTTTCTCTATGTCAAGCGCGCTCTCATCGAGACGCTCAGGCCCACCGTCACCGGCTGGTTCGGCCGCACCAATCCCTTTGCCTTCGACGCGCGCACGCTCGACTGGTCCACGACCGCGAGTCGCTTCGACGCGGGCACGCCGCCGATCATGAATGCCTACATTGCGCGCGCCGGTATGGAGATGATCCACGCCGTCGGGCCTGCGAAGATCCGCGCCTGGCACGAAGTGCTCGGCGCGCGCCTGATCGACGGCGGACGCGCGCGCGGACTCACGTTGCACGGCACCGCCGACCTCGCGCGCAAGACGGCCAACACCGCGTTCGTCGTTGACGACAGTCATCAGGTCGAAGCCGAACTGCGCACGCGCGGCATCATCGCTTCTGCACGTGGTCCCGTGATCCGGCTCGCGCCGCACTTCTACAATAGCCTGGATGACGTCGATCAAGCGCTCGACGCGCTGGCTGCCGTCGCGCCGCCGGCTGCGCAAGGCGTGCACGCATGAGCGCGCAACGCGAAACATTCGCCTCGCGCTTCGGCTCGCTGATGGTCATCATCGGCGTCGCCATAGGACTCGGCAACATCTGGCGCTTCCCGTACATGGTCGGGAAGTTCGGCGGCGCGGCGTTCGTGCTCTTCTATACGGTGGTGTCGGTGGTCATCGGCATTCCGGCGCTGATGGCCGAGTTCGCACTGGGGCGCCAGACGCGGCGCGGGCCGGTCGGCGCGTTCGC
>JANYHJ010000127.1 GCA_025359135.1 Gemmatimonadota bacterium
GGCACCTTCGAAACGCCACTCCGCGCGGCCGACATCGGCGCGCGCTGCTTCCAGCTCTTCACCAAGCAGGGCAATCGCTGGGCCGATCGCTCCGTCACGCCCGACGAAGCCGCAGCCTTTCGTGCAGCGCTGGCGGAGTTCCCGTCGGCGGCCGTGGTGGCCCACGACAGCTACCTGATCAACCTCGCCTCGCCCGACCTCGACCTCCGCACCCGTTCGATCGCGAGCTTTGTCGGCGAGATGGAGCGCGCCGAGGCGCTCGGGCTGCTCGGCGTCGTCTCGCATCCTGGCAACTTCATGGATGACCGTGCGAGCGGCCTGTCCCGCAATGCCGACGGCATTGCCGAAGCGCTCGAGCGGGCACCGGGATCGTCGCGCCTCTTTCTCGAGACCACCGCCGGGAGCGGCACCGCGCTCGGCGCCTCATTCGAGGAGATCGCCGCGATCATTGCGCGGCTGCCGGCGTCCGTGCGGGGCCGCGTCGGCGTCTGCCTCGATACCTGCCACGCCTACAGCGCGGGATACGACCTCGTGCAGGACTACGATGGCGTCTGGGCACGCTTCGATGACATCATCGGACGCGAGCGGCTCGGCGTGCTCCACTTGAACGACTCGAAGACACCGTTCGGATCGCGCAAGGACCGCCACGAGCAGTTGGGGCTCGGCACGCTCGGCGACGCCCCGTTCCGCCGCATCATGACCGACGCGCGTCTCGCGAACATTCCCAAGCTGCTCGAGACGCCGAAGGGCGATGACCTCGTGACCTTCGATCGCCGTGCGTTGGCCAAGCTGCGCGCTTTCGCTGCGGGCGAGTAGGACCTCCACATCGCCGTCATCGCCGCAACGTTCGCCGCAGGCGGCGCCAGGATCAACGACCGCTACTGCAGCTGGACGTTCGTGGTCACGGGCCCGATCACGACGCGGCCGAGCGAGAGGTCGGTCAGCTTCCAGGTGATCGGCTTGCTGCTGGCGGCCTGGATGACGGCCACGCCGAGGACGGTGTTGCTCTGCGGTGTCACGACGTAGAAGCCGGCGACAGTCAGCGGCGCGAGGTCGAACCGGTAGCGCGCACCATCCAGCTGGATCGGTCGGCCGACGGAATCCAGCGCACTGATCTGGAGCGTCGTGTTGTTCTGCAGGGCAGCCGGGAAGCCGACGTTGGTCACGGGTGAACCGAGTCCGCTCACCACGGTCACGACAAGCTGCGCCGGCGTTCCCGCGCTCGACGACGTGCTCCCCGAGCACCCGGCGATTGCGAGCAGCATCGAGCAGCACGAGCGGACCAGCCAACGGCGGCGCATGTCGCCAAAGTTCGCGACCGCGCCGCCGCCGGGCTAGGGCACGCGCCGTTACACGCCCACCTTCACGCGCAGCTGCAGCGTGCGCGGACGACCCACCGATGCACCGCTGAAGAACGCGCCCTTGAGCAGGTAGCGGTTGTCGAAGACGTTGTCCAGGAACAGCTCGGGCTCCACCAGCGTGCGGCCGAGCACGAAGGCGTAGCCCGTGGACAGGTTGAGGATCGCGTTCGATGCGACCTTGATGCCCGGATTGAAATCGAACAGCCCCGTGCCGTAGCGGCACCCACACGCCGACGGGTCGACGCCGTTGGTCAGTCCGCTGCCGTAGATGCCCGTCAGGCTGACGAAGAACTGGCTGGGCGCGTACGTCGCGTTGAGCACGGCCGACACGCGCTGGTCGTGATCGAGGTCGAACGCACCACTGGGCGGCGCGTCGGGAAAGAAGCCGCCGGTGATGGTGCCGAAGCCGTACGCATGATTGATCGACAGGTTGAGATAGCCCGAGAGCGGACCCGTTGGCCGCAGCTCGAACACCGCCTCGAGCCCCTTCACGCGCACCTCCTGAATGTTCACCGACGTCACGATGGACGACCCGGGCACCGTGTTGTCGTCGATGCCGGGCGTCGACCGCTTGTAGTAGCCCGAGAGCTTGCTCACGAGCCCGAAGCCGAAGCGGTGGATCCACCCGAGCTCGTACACGTCGTCGCGCTCCGGCAAGGTCGGCGCCGCGACCACGCCGCCCTGCGCCACGCTCGTGATCGCCCGCAGGTCCTCGACGTTGGTGGGAATGAACTGCCGGCCATAGTACGCGAAGAGCGTGTTGCTCGCGTCGGGAAAGAAGTTGAGGCGGAGGCGCGGCGACAGTTCCGACTGGGTCTGCGCAAAGGGCGCCACGTGCGCATCGAAGCGCACGCCGGTGCGCAACTCCATCCATTCGACCGGTTGCCACGCGGACTGCGCGTAGGCGCTCACGTCGCTGCCCTCGAGCGGCGACTGCGACGCGGGTCCGACCGCGCCCGCCTGCGTGCGTGCCACGAAGTCCTCGTGACCACTCGTGAACTGCGCCAGCGCGCCGGTCTTGAAGGCAATGTGCGGCGTCACCTGGTTGGTGAAGTCCACCTTCGCGCCGATCGTGCTGAAGTTGCGCTGCTCGGTCAAGTTGTACGGCGTCAGCGTGTCGGGATAGAAGATGAACTGGGCCGAATCGTTGGCGCCCGGCGTGTAGTCGAGACTGCCGTACCGCACGAACAGCGCGCTGAAGAGCTCGCTGCCGGGCGTGGCTGCAGACGCACCGTTCGTCTCGCCGAACCGGTGACGCCAGCCAAGGTTCGCGAAGAAGTTCACGTCCTGCTGATGGTCGTCGGCGCGGATTCCGCCACCCGAGTCGT
>JANYHJ010000130.1 GCA_025359135.1 Gemmatimonadota bacterium
GTGCTGAGCGGCCAGAGCCAGCTCGAGGCCCACGTGTCGAGTACGTCCTCGTCCTGGCGCAGCTGGCCGTGGCACGTGGGGCAATCGGCGGGATCGTCGCGCAGCGCGTTGGTCCATCCACACGCGTCGCAGTAGAACACCGGAATGCGGTGTCCCCACCAGAGCTGGCGCGAGATGTTCCAGTCGCGGATTCCTTCCATCCAGTTCACGTACACCGCTTCCCAGCGCTCGGGCAGCACGCGCACGCGACCATCGCGCACGGCCTCGAGGGCAGGCGCCGCGAGCGGGGCCATCTTCACGAACCACTGGTCCGACAAGCGCGGCTCGACCACCGTGTCGCAGCGATAGCACCGCCGCACCGCGTTGCGGTGCTGCTCGACCTTGACGAGGAAGCCCGCGGCTTCAAGCGCGGCGGCGAACTTCTTGCGCGCCACGAAGCGGTCGAGTCCGCGGAACGCCTCCGGGACGCGACCAGCCGCGTCGGCCACTTCGCGCACGGCGCCGGTCTCGTCGATCACCACGGGCATCGCGAGCGCGTGTCGCTTGCCCACCTCGAAGTCGTTGGGGTCGTGGGCCGGCGTGATCTTGAGCGCGCCGGTGCCGAAGGCGCGATCGACGTACGCATCGGCGATCACGGGGATCTCGATGTTGACGATCGGGATCAGCACCTTCTGCCCGACGAGATCGGCGTAGCGCTCGTCCTCGGGATGCACGGCGATGGCCGTGTCGGCGAAGATCGTCTCGGGCCGCGTCGTCGCGATCACGAGCGAGCGCCCGGGCTGTCCCACCACCGGATACGCCACTTGCCAGAGCTGGCTGCTGGTCTCGTGGGATTCGGCCTCTTCATCCGAGAGCGACGTGAGGCAGCGCGGGCACCAGTGGATGACGCGGTGGCCGCGGTAGATGAGGCCATCCTCGTAGAGGCGCACGAACGCCTCGCGCACCGCGCGTGACCGCTCGGCGTCGAAGGTGTACGCGGTGCGGCTCCAGTCGGCGCTCGCGCCGATGGCGCGCAGCTGCTGCAGGATCACGCCGCCCGTCTCGGCCACGAACGCCTTGACGCGCTCGACGAAGGCTTCGCGTCCCAGATCCTGGCGCGTCTTGCCTTCCTTGGCGATGAGCTTCTCGACGACGTTCTGGGTCGCGATGCCGGCGTGGTCGGTGCCAGGCACCCAGAGCGCGTCGTCGCCCGCCATGCGGCGCCAACGCACGATCACGTCCTGCACCGTGTCGTTGAGGCCGTGGCCGATGTGCAGCATCGCCGTCACGTTGGGCGGCGGCATGACCATCGTGAACGGCGTCAGGCCTGCGGTGCGTCCACCGGCCGGTTTGAAGACCCCCGCCGCTTCCCAACGCTCGTAGAGCGCGCGCTCGGTGGCGGCGGCGTCGTAGGTGGCCGGCAGCTCCGGCGAGGTGGGCGACGTGCTCGTCATGGGGAACGGGAAGGTAACCGGACGCTCTCTCCTCCGTGGCAGCCACGACGGGCTCACGGTAGCTTGCGGGGCGACGTGACTGGTCCCGTTCGGGATCCGCGCCAGCCGACCCCCGCGTACATGTCTCCACTCCAGCGCGACGAAGACGTCCACCCGACCCGCGGCCTCGCACTATGGGCGGCGCTCGTGGCCATCGTCGTGTTCGGGATCATCCTGGCGTTCCGGAACGGGTCTGCGGTCGCCTCGCTGCTCGGTACGCGCGGCTAGCAGCGCCGCGTCACTCCACCGCTCGCCCCCTTCCTCACCCGGCGGCCGTCCGCCGGCCATGCCGCATCACCTGACCATGCTCATCCTGACTCTCCCGGACGGCGCGACTCGCGAAGTCGCGCCCGGCACCCTGCCCAAGGACGTCGTTGCGTCGATCGGCGCCGGCCTGTTGCGCGCGGCCATCGCCGTGTCGGTGGATGACGAGGTGCAGGACCTGATGACGCCGCTTCGCAAGAGTGGCCGGTTCACGGTGATCACGAACAAGGACCCGCGCGCGCTCCCCGTGCTGCGGCATTCGGGCGCGCACATCCTCGCCACCGCGGTGCGTCGCCTGCGTCCCGATGCGAAGATCGGCTTCGGTCCGGCCATCGACGACGGCTTCTACTATGACTTCGAGGTCGAGAAGCCGTTCACTCCCGATGACCTCGCCGCCTTCGAGGCGGAGATGAAGAGGGTCGTGCAGGAGAAGTATCCGTTCGTGCGCGAGGAGGTGAGCCGCGACGAGGCGCTCAAGCGCTTCAGCGACGATCCGCTCAAGCTCGAACGCATTGCCGACCTTGGCGCAAACGAGATCATCAGCACCTACACCGACGGGCCGTTCATCGATCTCTGTCGCGGACCGCACGTGCAGGACACCGGCTACTTCAAGCACTTCAAGTTGCTGAGCACCGCGGGCGCCTATTGGCGCGGCGACGAGAAGCGGCAGATGCTGCAGCGCATCTACGCCACGGCCTTCTTCAGCAAGGAGGAGTTGGACGCGCGCCTCCACCAGATGGAAGAGGCGAAGAAGCGCGACCATCGGGTCGTGGGCAAGCAGCTCGACCTCTTCCACTTCTTTCCCGTGGCGCCCGGCGCGCCTTTCTGGACGCCGCGCGGCACCACGCTCTACAACACGCTCGTGGAGTTCGTGCGCGAGCGGCAGGCCGAACAGTTCCTCGAGATCAAGACGCCGCTCATGTACCACAAGTCGCTCTGGGAGCAGTCGGGACACTGGGGCAAGTACAAGGAGAACATGTTCCTCGTCCTCGACAACGAGACCGGGGAACATGACGCGTCGCTCAAGCCGATGAACTGCCCGTCGCACTACGTCTACTACAACGTCGGCAAGCACTCGTATCGCGAACTGCCCAAGCGGTTCGTCACCTTCGATCCACTCCACCGCAACGAGCTCTCGGGGGCGTTGTCGGGGCTGACGCGCGTCCGCCAGTTCGCGCAGGACGACTGTCACGTCTTCCTCACCGAGGACCAGATCGCGAGCGAGGTCAAGTTTCTCGCCGACTTCATCCTCGGCTACTACGAGACGTTCGGGCTCACCGCGACGCTCAAGTTCGCGACGCGTCCGGAGACCCGCATCGGCTCCGATGAACTGTGGGACAAGGCGGAGGCGGGCCTCAAGGCCGCCCTCGAGGCCACCGGGCGCCCGTACGTGCTCAAGGCCGGCGACGGTGCGTTCTACGGACCCAAGGTGGACTTCGACGTCACGGATTCGATCGGGCGCGAGTGGCAGCTGGGCACGATCCAGCTCGACTACAACGCCCCCGAGCGCTTCGACCTGCAGTACGTGGGAGCCGACAACGCCATGCATCGCCCCGTGGTGATCCATCGCGCGGTGAGCGGCAGCTTCGAGCGGTTCATCGCGATCTTGATCGAGCACTTCGCCGGCGCCTTCCCGCTCTGGCTGGCGCCCGAGCAGGTGCGCGTGCTGCCGATTTCCGATGACCTCGCCGACAAGGCGCGCGTGGTGGTCGATGCGCTCAAGGCGGCGGGATTGCGCGCGTCGCTCGATGATCGCAACGACACGCTCAACTACCGGATCCGCGACGGCGAGCTGATGAAGATTCCGTACCTTGGCGTGGTCGGGCGGCGCGAGGCGGAGGAGGGCACCGTGGCGTTGCGTGCGCGTGGTGAAGGCGCCAAGCAGGCGTCGATGAGCGTGACCGAGCTGGTGGAGAAGTTGCGCCACGAAAACGACAGTCGCGCCCTGCCCGAGGGATTTCCCAAGCCGGGCTGAGCGAAGCAAAGGACCTGCTTCACGCGGAGTGAACCGCGAAAAGCAGGTCCTTCACTTCGTTCCGGACGACAGCCGTTACGCCTGCACGGCCTGGATCGCCTGGATGTCGAACGTGAGCTCAACATCGTGCGAGACGGCCACGCCACCCGCCTCGAGCGCCTGATTCCAGCCGAGGCCGAAGTCGCGGCGGTCGATCTTCGCGCTCGCGGTCCACGCCGAGCGCAGGTTGCCCCACGGATCCTTGCCCGCGCCCTGCGGCGTGACGGTGAGCGTCACCGGCTTCGCGACGCCATGGAGGGTGAGCGTCCCCGGCAGCGCCCACGAGCCGTTGCCGTTCTTCGTGGCGCCCGCGCCAACGAAGGTCGCCTTGGGGAAGTTCGCGGCGTCGAAGAAGTCGGCGGACTTGAGGTGCTCGTCGCGCTGCGCCACGCGGGTGTCGATCGAGGCGATGCCGATCGAGACGTCGACCGTGGTGGTGCGGAGGTCGTCGTGGTCGATCGTGATCGCGCCGGCGACGTCACCGAACTGGCCGCGCACGGTGGCGAACATCAGGTGCTTGACGGCGAAGCCGACCGTCGTGTGGGTCGGATCGATGGTGAAGGACTGCGTGGCGGGGAGGATGGCGGTGGCGGTCATGGTCTGATCCTCGGGATCTCGGTGTGGGAGGCAGCCTCGGAAGGGGGCGCCTGTATCTCTGCACTAAGTCTCTCAGTGCTAAGACAAAATGTCAAGCCCTGCGGCCGACTGGACCCAAGTGGAGCAGGGAGGCGCACTTGGCGCCCCCGGCGCGCTGGACGCTACTTGACGGCCTTGGGGCCCATCGCGCGAGCCGCACCCAATCCGAGCTTCCGCAGCAGCTCGTGCGCTTGCGCTTGCTCCTCGGGGTTGAGCGACGCCAACGCATCCGCCATCGCCTTCGCGTGGCGCGGGAAGACCTGCTTCATCAAGGCCTTCCCCTTGCGCGTCACTGCGGCGTAGCGCGCGCGCCGGTCGTTCGGGCACAAGCGGCGCTCGATCAACCCGCGATCGGCCAACCGGTCCACGATGTACGTCACGCCGCCGCTCGAGACGAGCACCTTCTTCTGCACTTCGCCCAGCAGCAGCGGCCCCTTGTGGTAGAGCAGTTCGAGCACGCCGAACTCCGCCGGCGTCAGCTCCGAGAGCGCGATGTCGGCGGTGGACAGCGACGACACCGACGCCGCCGCGCGCGACAGCACCACCCACAGTCCGAGGGCGCGCGTTTCGCGCTCATCGTAGCGGGGCGTTTCGACCGCTTCCTTGTGTTCCTTGGCGGCGCGCGACGCAGCAGGCATGACGCAATGTCAACGCTCCGGAGCCCCGGCGTCAATCCACGGGCGGCAAAGTGACCGCGAAACCATCCCGTTAGCTTTGCCGCCATGCCCCTCGTTCACGACGCGATCGTCATCGGCGCCGGCCCCGGCGGCGGCTCGGCTGCGTGGCACCTGGCGCGACGCGGCCATTCCGTGCTCGTGATCGAGAAACAGCTGCTGCCGCGCTACAAGCCGTGCGGGGGCGGCGTCGGTCCCGAGGTGCGCGGCTGGTTCGACATCGACTTCACGCCCGCGGTCTCCGCCATGGTCGACGCGGTGCGCTACACCTGGAACATGGGGGAGCGCGTCGACGCGCCGCTCGAGCTGCGCGAGCCGCTCTGGATGGTGCGGCGCGACGAGTTCGATCATCACCTCATCACGCACGCGGTGAATCAGGGCGCCACGCTCCGCACCGGCGAGTCGGTGCAGTCGATCGCGCGCGATGGCGGCCGCTGGACCGTCACCACCGACCAGGGCGTGCACCACGCGCGCTTGCTCATCGGCGCCGACGGCGCCAAGGGCCAGACCGCCAAGTGGCTCGGACTCGCCAAGCGCGAGGTCGTGATCGGCGGCGCCATCGAGATCGAGGTCAACGCGCCGGTGCCCGAGCCGAACGTCGCGCACTTCGAGTTCGGCATGGTCAACAACGGCTACCTGTGGAATTTCCCCAAGAAGGACTGCCACTCGATCGGCATCGGCGCGTGGGGACAGAAGTCGGTGGACCTGCGCACGCCGCTCGCGGCATACACGCGCTACTTCGGGCTCAGCATGGACGGCGTCAAGCAGCACGGCCATCCGCTGCTGCTCTGGCAAGGCAACTCCACGCTGCACGCCGACGGCGCGATGCTCTGCGGTGAAGCCGCGGGGATCGTCGATCCGTTCACCGCGGAGGGGATTCGTCCGTCACTGTTCACCGGCATGCTGGCGGCCGAAGCGGCCGCGGCCTGGTTCACGGGCGACGCGCATGCGCTGGCGGCGTATTCGGAACGCGTGGCCAACGAACATGGCCGCGACATGAAGTGGGCCGCGCGCGTGGCCAAGGCGTTCTACGCCATGCCGCGACTCGCGTACTCGGTCGGCATCACGCGGCCGAGCGCGACGCGCACGATGGGCCGGCTGCTCACGGGCGAGATCAAGTGGCACGAGGTTGCGCCGCGCGCGCTCGCCCGGCTGGTGTCGCCGCGTTCCCTGCTATCTTAGAGGGCCCCGCCCGTTTGGGCGGGTTCAACCAGCCTTCTCGCTTTCCTGACGGTTCATACATGTCCGATCCCGCTCGCACTCCCGTCATCGTCGGCGCCGCACGAACGCCGGTCGGCAAGTACCTGGGCGCACTCGCATCGTTGTCCGCCCCCGAGCTCGGTGCCATCGCCATCAAGGCCGCGCTCGCGCGCAGTGGCGTCGATCCGGATGCGGTCCAGGAAGTGATCATGGGCCACGTGCTGCAGGGCGGCACGGGACAGGCCCCCGCCCGACAGGCCGCACTCAAGGCCGGCATTCCCGCCACGGTCTCCGCCCTCACCATCAACAAGGTGTGCGGCTCGGGCCTCAAGGCCGTGATGCTCGCGGCGCAGTCGATCAAGGCGGGCGACGCGCAGGTGATCATCGCCGGCGGACAGGAGTCGATGTCGAACGCGGCGCACTACGTCTACGGCATCCGCGGCGGCGTCAAGATCGGCGACCAGACGATGGTCGATGGCATGATCAAGGACGGTCTCTGGTGCGCCACCTGCGGCGTGCACATGGGCTCGCATGCCGAGTACACGGCCACCAAGGCGCACGTCTCGCGCGAGGCGCAGGACAAGTTCGCCGCCGGGTCGCACCAGAAGGCGATCGCGGCGCAGTTGGCCGGTCGCTTCAAGGCCGAGATCGTGCCGGTGGAGATCGCGGGCAAGAAGGGACCGACGATCGTCGACACCGACGAAGGCCCGCGCGCAGACACGAGCGCGGAGTCGCTCGCCAAGTTGCGTCCGGCGTTTCCGTCCAAGGACGCGACCGACCTGACGGTGACGGCCGGCAATGCCAGCTCGCTCAATGATGGCGCCGCCGCGCTCGTCGTCACCTCCGCAGCGTACGCGGAAGCGCACGGTCTCAACGTGCTCGGCACGATCACCGGATACGGCACCGGCGCGACGCACCCGCGCGACCTGTTTTTCGCGCCCGTGGTCGCGGTGCAGCGCCTCATGCAGCGCCAAGGTCGCACCATCAACGACTACGACCTGATCGAGGCGAACGAGGCGTTCGCGTCGCAGGCGCTTGCCGATGGCAACGAACTCGGTTGGGATTGGTCGCGCGTCAACGTGAACGGCGGCGCCACCGCGCTCGGTCATCCGATCGGGGCGAGCGGCGCCCGCGTGCTCGTGACGCTGTTGCACGCGATGGCCGACCGCCAGGTGAAGCGCGGACTCGCGACGCTCTGCCTGGGTGGCGGTGACGCGGTGGCGCTCGAGGTCGAGCGCGCGGGCTGAGCCCTGAGACGCCAGGAGCGGTGATGGACGCTGCCCTCGTGGAACGCGCACTGGTGGACGACCGCGGCCGGATGCACTGGCCGTGGCGTCTCGCGGCCTTCGGCTTCTTCTCGATGGCCGCGTACCTCGTGGCGCTGATGGTGGTCTATCCCGTCATCGCGGGCGTCTTCACGCTGGCGGGCACGCGCGTGGTGGCGTGGCCGTGGATTTCGCTCTTCGCGCTGGCGGTCGCGCACCTGCTCGTGCGACGCTCCGTCGACCCGAGCATGACGTGGGCGCAATTGGGGCTCGGTCGCGACGCGTTCGCGCCGGCGCGCGTTGCGCGTGGCTTCGCGTTGGGAGCGGCGGCCATCCTCGCGCCGTGTGCACTGCTGCTCGCGCTCGGCTGGTTGGCCTTCGTGCCCGCGCAATCGGGCGCGTGGTTGCTGCCGAGCATCACGGCGGCGTGCGTGCTCGTGCCAGCGGCGCTGTATGAGGAGCTCTTCTTCCGCGGCTACGGGTTCGTGGTGCTTGGCGAACGATTCGGTGCGCGGACAGCGCTGGTGGTGACGAGCCTCTTGTTCGCGTTCATTCACGTGCTCAATCCCGGCGCGACGGTGCAGTCGATCGCGCTCGTGGCCATCGCCGGGCTCTGGCTCGGCGTGGTGCGTGTGGTGACGGGCAGCCTCTGGGCGGCGTTCGCGGCGCACTTTGCCTGGAACGCGTCGATGGCGCTCGTGCTGCACGCCTCGGTGAGCGGGTTCGCGTTCGCGACGCCCGCGTACCGCATGATCGACACCGGGCCCGCGTGGGCCACAGGTGGTTCGTGGGGACCCGAGGGCGGCGTCTTTGCCGCGCTCGGCATGATGGCCGCGATGGCGGCCCTGCTCGCGCGTCCTCACGGGCGCGCCCTGTTCACGCAGCCGCATGGCCGCGGGGAGATTCGCACATGACCGACCGTGTCGCCGTCATCGGCGCCGGCCAGATGGGCAACGGCATCGCGCACGTGTTCGCGCAGCACGGCTTTCCCGTGACGATGATCGACGTGGCGCAGGGCGCGCTCGACAAGGGGAAGGCGACGATCACGTCGAACCTCGATCGCCAGCTGAAGAAGGGGACGATCGACCAGGCGCTGCGCGATGCGACGCTCGGCCGCGTCTCGCTGGCCACCGACATGGGCGCGGCGCACGACGCCAGTCTCGTCATCGAGGCGGCGACCGAGCGCGTCGACCTCAAGTTCAAGATCTTCGCTGACCTCGACGGCATCGCACCCGCGGGCGCGATTCTCGCGAGCAACACCAGTTCGATCGCGATCACCGAGATCGCGGCGCGCACCAGGCGGCCGGCCGACGTCATCGGCATGCACTTCATGAATCCGGTGCCGCTCATGCAGCTGGTCGAAGTCATCCGTGGCATTGCCACGAGCGACGAGACGACCACGCGCACGCTCGCGCTCGCCAAGTCGGTGGGCAAGGTACCGGTCGAGGTCAACGACTATCCCGGCTTCGTGGCCAACCGGATCCTCATGCCGATGATCAACGAAGCGGTCTACTGTGTCATGGAGGGCGTCGCGACGCCCGAGGCGGTGGACACCGTCATGAAGCTCGGCATGAATCACCCGATGGGCCCGCTCACGCTCGCGGACTTCATCGGCCTCGACACCTGCCTCGCGATCCTCGAGGTCATGCACGATGGGCTGGGCGACCCCAAGTACCGCCCGTGTCCGCTCCTCCGCAAATACGTGGCCGCCGGGTGGCTCGGCAAGAAGAGCGGCCGCGGCTTCTACCGCTATGACACTGCCCCGAAGGGCTGAGATGC
Organism: Gemmatimonadota bacterium; assembly: GCA_025359135.1. GTDB lineage: Bacteria > Gemmatimonadota > Gemmatimonadetes > Gemmatimonadales > Gemmatimonadaceae > JACPPC01. Next base: position 9,305 of record JANYHJ010000130.1, read on the forward strand.
CGACTGATACCCTGCTCACTCCGCTCAGCGAGACGCAGCGCGAGATCCAGCGACTCGCGCGCGAGTTCGCTGCCAACGAGATCGCTCCGCACGCCGACCAGTGGGACCGCGACGCCTACTTCGAGCCCGCACTCGTGGGCAAGCTCGGCCAGCTCGGCTTCCTCGGCATGCTGTTGCCCGAGGAACACGACGGTCTCGCGCTCGATACCGTGAGCTATCTCCTCGCCCTCGAGGAAGTGGCCGTGGCCGACGCCAGCGCGGCGGTGCTGATGAGCGTCCACAACTCGCTGCCGACGCAGATGATCCTGCGCTGGGGCAACGACGAGCAGAAGGCGCGGTTTCTAGGGCCCATGGCGCGCGGCGAGCTGCTCGGCGCCTTCGCGCTGTCGGAGCCCGAATCCGGGTCCGATGCCTCGAGCCTCTCGACGCAGGCCGTGAAGCATGGCAACGACTGGGTGCTCACGGGCACCAAGGCGTGGGTCACCAGCGGCACGCATGCGGGTGCGATCGTGGCGATGGCGCGCACCGACCAGCCCGGTGCGCGCAAGGGCGCGAAGGGGATCTCGGCCTTCATCGTCACGCCCGACCTGCCGGGCTTCAGCGTAGCCAAGAAGGAAGACAAGCTGGGGCTGCGGGCGTCGCCGACGGTGCAGCTCCGCTTCGACGAGATGCGCGTGCCGGCGGCCAATCTGCTCGGCGAGCCGGGGCAGGGGTTCATCTACGCGATGCAGTCGCTCGACCACGGACGGCTGGGCATCGCGGCGCAGGCGATCGGTATAGCCCGCGCGGCCTTCGAGGCCGCGATGGCGTACGCGAAGGAGCGCACGCAGTTCGGCCAGCCGATCCTCGATTTCCAGGCCATCCAGTTCAAGCTCTCGGACATGGCGGTGCGCATCGCGAGCGCCCGCGCGCTGCTCCACGCGACGGCGGCCGCCAAGGACCGCGGCGAGAACGTCGGCATGTTCGGCTCGATGAGCAAGCTGCTCGCGAGCGAGACCGCCATGTGGGTCACCACACAGGCGGTGCAGGTGTTCGGCGGCTACGGGTACGTGAAGGAGTATCCCGTGGAACGCTTTTTCCGCGACGCGAAGGTGACGGAGATCTACGAGGGCACCTCGGAAATCCAGCGCATCGTCATCGCGCGCGCGTTGTCGGCGTAGGGCCGGTTCGTCCGAGCCTTCGCGCCACCCACACCAGAATCCAACCGAAGCATGCAGCTATTCGATACGATCGCCGAGATGGGCCACGAACAGGTGGTGCTCTGCCACGACAAGGAGAGCGGCTACCGCGGCATCATCGCGATCCATGATACGACGCTGGGTCCCGCCTTGGGCGGCACCCGCTTCTGGCAGTACGCCAGCGACGAGGCCGCGCTCGTGGATGCCCTGCGCCTCGCGCGCGGCATGACGTACAAGAACGCCGTGGCCGGCCTCAACCTGGGCGGCGGCAAGGCGGTCATCATCGGCGACAACCGGATGACGCGCCGCGAGATGATCTTCCGCGCGCACGGTCGCTTCGTGGAAACGCTCGGCGGCCGCTACGTGACGGCCGAGGACGTGGGCACGAGTCCCGCCGACATGGACTATGTGCACATGGAGACGGACTACGTGGCCGGACTCGCGGCGCGTTCGGGTGATCCGAGCCCCGTCACGGCGCATGGCGTGTTCCGCGCCATCGAAGCCTGCGCGATGCATCGCTGGGGGTCGACCAACCTCGAGGGGAAGAAGGTCGCGGTGCAGGGGCTGGGCCACGTGGGCTATGGACTCTGCAAGGAGCTGGGCGCTGCCGGCGCACGACTGGTCGTGAGCGACATCGACGCCGAGCGCGTCAAGCGCGTGGTGCACGAGTTCACGGCCACGCCCGTTGATCCCACGGAGATCCACGCGGCGCCGGTGGACGTCTACGCGCCATGCGCGCTGGGCGGTGTGATCAACGACCAGACGCTGCCCAAGCTGCAGTGCGAAATCGTGGCGGGCGCGGCCAACAACCAGCTGCTCGAGGCGCGCCACGGCGACGAGCTCGAGCAGCGCGGCATCACGTACGCGCCGGACTACGTGGCGAATGCGGGTGGCGTCATCAACGTCTACCGTGAGCTGGCGGGTTGGGACCAGGCGCGTGCCTACCGCAAGGCGGGCGAGATCTACGACACGATCCTGGGCGTCTTCGACATCGCGAAGAAGTCGGGGGTGCCGACGTATGTGGCCGCCGACCGGCTCGCCGAGCTGCGCATCAAGGCGGTGGGCGGCATGATGCGCCCGTGGCCGGTGTATCCGCGCAAGAGCTGACATCGAGGATATGCAAACGCCCCGGGACCGCTTCGCTGCGGCTCCGGGGCGTTTACCTTTCGCGCCATGGCTGAACGCATTCCCATTGCCAGCGACCACGCCGGCTTCCCGCTCAAGCAGGTGCTCGCAGCAAAGCTCAAGGCGCTGGGGTTCGACGTGCAGGACCTGGGCACCAGCTCCACCGACAGCACCGACTACGCCGACTACGCGCATCCGCTCGCACGGGAAGTGTCCGACGGCGAAGTGAAGCGCGGCGTGCTCATGTGCGGTACGGGGCTCGGCATGAGCTACACGGCCAACCGCTATCCGCACGTGCGGGCTGCGGTGGCGTGGGCGCCCGAGATCGCCGCGCTCGCGCGACAGCACAACGACGCCAACGTGCTCGTGCTGCCCGCGCGTTTTGTCTCCGACGAGGAAGCGGTCAAGATCCTCGAGACCTGGCTCAACACTCCCTTCGAAGGCGGGCGCCACGGGCGCCGCGTCGAGAAGATCGAACGCGAGGACACCAAGTGATCACGTGGAACACGTGGGACCGCACCCCACCGGGCCGTGCGCTGACCGCAACTGATCCGGCCATCGCCGCGATCATCAGCCGCGAAATCCGCCGCCAGTCGGAAGGACTCGAACTGATCGCGAGCGAGAACTTCGTCTCGCCCGCGGTCATGGAGGCCATGGGGTCGCCACTCACGAACAAGTACGCCGAGGGACTGCCGGGCAAGCGCTACTACGGCGGTTGCGAAGTGGTGGACGAGGCCGAGCAGCTGGCCATCGATCGCGCCAAGCAGCTGTTCAACGCCGATCACGCCAATGTGCAGCCTCACTCGGGTGCGCAGGCCAACGCGGCGGTCTATCTCGCGTTCCTCAAGCCGGGTGACACGGTGCTGGGGCTCGACCTCTCCCAGGGCGGGCACCTCACGCACGGGTCACCGGTGAACTTCTCCGGCCTCCTGTACAACGCCATCCACTACGGCGTCACGGAGCAGGGGCTCATCGACTATGACGACATGCGCGCCAAGGCGCGCGCGCACAAGCCGAAGATGATCATCGCCGGCTTCTCGGCTTATTCGCGGGTGCTCGACTTCCAGGCCTTCGCGGACGTGGCGGCGGAAGTGGGCGCGATCTTCATGGTGGACATGGCGCACTTTGCCGGGTTGTCGGCCACGGGCGCGTATCCCAATCCGGTGCCGTTCGCGGATGTCGTGACCACCACCACGCACAAGACGCTGCGCGGTCCGCGCGGCGGGTTGATCCTCTGCAAAGCGCAGCATGCCAAGGCCATCGACAAGGCCATGTTCCCCGGCATCCAGGGCGGACCTCTCGAGCACGTCATCGCAGCGAAAGCAGTGGCATTCCTCGAGGCGCTCAAGCCGGAGTTCGCGGAATACAGCACGCAAGTCGTGGCCAACGCGCGCGCGCTCGCGGCCGGCCTCCTGGCCAAGGGCTATCACATCGTGAGTGGCGGCACCGACAATCACCTCATGCTCGTCGACCTGCGCAGCAAGGGGCTGACGGGCAAGGTGGCGGAGAAGGCGCTCGACCATGCGGCGATCACCGTCAACAAGAACACGGTGCCCAAGGAGACGCAGAGTCCGTTCGTGACGAGCGGCATCCGCATCGGCACGCCGGCGGTGACGACGCGCGGCATGGGCGTGGGCGAGATGGCGCAGATCGCCGTGTTCATGGACCGCGTGTTGTCCGCTCCGGACGATGCGACCGTGGCGGCCACGGTGCGCGCCGACGTGAAGGCGCTCACCGATCACTTCCCGCTCTATCCGGTCACGGGCTGAGCGGCGTTACTGTCCGCTTCCCCCGGCCGCGACCACGCGCACCGCACTGCCACGCGCGGGAACCGCACGCTGCGCCAGTGTGGCGCTCGCGCGCTTGAGGCGGAGCTCGACAGCCACGCCGCCATCGGCGCGCACGTCCACCGCATCCACGCGCGGTTCGTAGCCCTCGGCCCACGTCACCAAGGTGTAGCGGCCCGGGGTGACGTTGGCGAGGTCGAAGTGGCCCCACGCGTCGGCCACGGTCGAGTCGGTGCGCTCCGTGAGCCAGGCCGATGCGCGCAGACGGACCGGAAGCCCGGTGGAGTCATCGAGCACGCGACCGGCGAGCGTGAGCTCGGGCGTCTCGCGCGTGTCATAGCGGAAGCTGGGCAGCGTGACGCGCTGCGTGAACGTGGCGCGACGTGCCACTCGCACCGGGGCCACGGGCATCGCCGAGGGCAGGGCACAGCCCGTCAGCATCACCGCCACGAGACCCGCCAGTTCCAACCCGCGCATCCGTGCGCGCATGGCCTTCTCCACGAACAGGAGAGGCACGCGAACGGGGCGGTGAAGTCAGTCCGCGCCGGGGGTACGCGCCTCCTGCCGGCCAGTATCGGCGGGGCAGGAGTGTGGTTGAGTGATTCAGCGCGGTGTGACGAAAGACGTCGTGGGCGTGACACCCCGTCGCTTCCAGACCGCAACCGGCATGACGACTAGCAGGTCCTTCGCTGCGCTCAGGACGACTACCGCCGGAGCACAGTCGTCTCGCGCGTTGCGTCCTTCACGCGCGCCGACGAGAACGGCAGCGGGAAGTATCGACCGGTGGCCCAGCCTTCAAAGAGGTTCCGGTAGTACTTGCTGCGCGGATCGGCAGATTGTCCCGGCGTGTTGGTGCCCACCGAGCGCTCCCAGTCGGCGACATCGGCGATGAGGCGGAAGCTCGGCCCATCCGTCACGAGATCACCGCCGCCCGTCGCCCAGATCGAGTTGCCGTAGCCGCCCATCGCGATCGGCCCGATAGTGAGCGCCGCACGCTGCGACGAATCGCGGAGCGACGCGAACGAGTTCCGCAGCTCCGCGTGATGCGCGCGCGGGCCGCCCCACGTCCACCTGCCGATGTCGGCCCCGTGCGCCGTCGAGAGCTCGTTGACGGCATCGTGCAGCGCCAACGCGACGAGCGAGTCGCGGCGAGTCGCGCTGTCGCCACCGACCTTCGCGGCCGTTTCGAACCAGCGCGTGATCACCACGAGCTCGAGTCGCGGGCGAATCGCGCGCGCGGGCGCCGGCACGAGGTGGGCCGAGACGCGACGCACGATCGCCTTCTCGTAGGCGTTGTAGATGCCCGCGCCGACGGAGGTGGGCGCCATGACGTGATTCCACGACACGAGCGAGTCGCGCGCGGCCTGCACGAGTGCGCCGGCCATCGTCACGGTGCGTGCCGGCGGAGCGAGGATGCGCGATGGCAACGACGTCGCATCGAACTGCAGCACCTTCATGCTGTCGACCGTCAGCTTGCGCGCGGCGCCAAGCACTTCGGCAATGCGGTCTGCGCGCCACGTGTCACCGAAGTCGTGGCCCACCGCATCATTGTGCGCGTAGCCCGCGGGCACGTTGTTCTCGTTGGCACTGTGCAGGAAGCCCTTGGCGGGATTGCCCTGGTTCGGCAGCTCGAGCACGGGAAGGAAGCCCTGCCACTCGTGCGAGCCATCGCCGCGCACGGGGAGCAGTCCCGAGTACGTGGTGCGGAGTGGCGCCTTGCCCACCACCTGCCAGCCGATCGCACCTGACGTGTCGGCCCACACCATGTTCTCCGGCGGCGCCATCGTGTGCGAACAGGCCTCGCGGAACTCCTTCCAGTTGCGCGCCTGGTCCATGCGCAGCGAGCCGAGGTACGGCGACGTCCCGTGTTCGAGCATCGTCGTGCGATAGCCCCACGCGCGGTTGCGCGACGCGTCCTCGTGGATGACGGGGCCGTGACGCGTGAACTTGAGTTGCTTGATGACGCGCCCTTCGCCCTTCACCATCAGCGTCTCGGCCACGACCTTCATCTTCTCCCACGCGCCCTTGTACTTGTAGCTGAGCGGATCGGCGGGGTTGGTCTCGTACTCGAGCATGTCCTCGCCGTCGATGGCGAAGATCGTGAGCCCCCATGCACCCGCTTCGTTGTGCCCGATGGCGACGCCGGGCAAGGATGGTTCGCCGCCGCCGATGACGTTCCAGCCCGGCGCCTTGAGGTGCACGTAGTAGCGCAGCGACGGCGACGCGATGACACGATGCGGATCGTTGGCGAGGATCGGCTTGCCCGTCGCGGTGCGCGTACCCGCGACCACCCAGTTGTTCGATCCTTCCTGCTGCGCGAGCCCGGAGAGTCGCGCGCGCGCCAACTCGGCCGACGTCGCGTTCTCCATCGTGAGCCAGCGCAGTGCGCCGGCGTCGGCACGCTTCGGTGCGGCGAGGTCCTCGCGCACGAAGTTGAGCGCACCGCGGAGCGCGGCGATGGGAGCGACTAGCGCCGCGTGCGGCAACTTGGCGTAGTCGACGCCCGGATCGCCTTCGAGGCGCGGATCGGCGGGACCGAAATCGTAGAGCGGACGCGCCACCGTGGGACCGATGGCCGCCACGACCTGCGCCAACTCCGCTTCACCGAAGACGCCGCCCAGGAAGAGGCCGTTGTGACGCGAGATCACGATGGCCGGCGTCCACTTGCCCGGCTTGACGCCGAGCCAGCCGAACTCGGGCGGAAGGCGATCCGGTTCCTTGGCCGTGAGGTCGATGTACGCGTTGATGCCATCGACGAACGCGCGGATGATCTCGGCGCCATGCGGATGATAGATCGCGAGCTCCGTCTTCATGTCGCCCTTGAAGCGGAACTGGCGCGCGGCGACGTCCATCGCGACGCCGCGCGCGCCGATCCATTCGCTCACCGTGCCGGTGGCGCGGCGTCGCCAGGTCTCGAGCTGCCAGAGCCGATCGCGCGCCACGTTCCATCCCTGCGCGAAGAACAGGTCGTGCTCGTTCGCGGCGGTGATGTGCACGATGCCGGCGCTGTCGCGCGCGAGCGTGACGGCGGCCTTGAGGCCGCGGGTGCGGAAGGTCTCGGTCTGCGCGGCGGCCGCGTGGGCGACGGCGGCGAGGAGGGCGATGGCGGGGAGGAGTCGCATCCGGTCAAACTGCGTCGTGCGCGGCGCGCGTCAACCACTCCATTGGCGGCATTTCGCACACTGCGTTCGGGCGCACTCCGGCGTTGCGCGAGGGCGGCCAAACCCGCACCTTTGCAGGTGTCAGGGGGCCCCGTCCGGGTCCCCTTTCCCCAATCCCCCGGGTCCCCTTTCCCCAATCCCCGCGCCTGTCGTGAACGAGCTCGCCTTTCGGGACGGCATCATGGACCGCATTCGCCTGCGCGAACAGCGGTTCCACGAGCGCGCGTACCTGTTCGTGCTGGCGTCGCTCGAGTTCCGCCAGCAGGGATTGCCCGAGCGGCGACACGTGGGTGGGCGGGAACTGGCCGAGGCGGTGCGCGACCTCGCGCTCGAGCGCTTCGGCGTGACCGCGCGGCTCGTGCTCGAGCACTGGGGTATCACCAACAGCCGCGACATCGGCGACGTGGTGTTCACGATGGTCGAAGCGGGGTTGCTGATGGCGCTGCCGAGCGACTCGCGCTCCGACTTCGATGATGTCGTGGATTTCGAGCACGTCTTCGTGCAGGCGTATCCATGGACCAACGACGTGCAGGCCTGACGCACCGGGCGAGCGATGCCAGCGCGCCCTCGGGCGGCGCCCCCAACGGCGGTCCCCGCGCGGGCCGCCGTTCGTCGTTTGTGCTGGAGCGCGTACGCGTGACCACGGCGGACGAGGCGCGGGCGCTCGACGCTACGGCCATCGCGCGTGGCGTGCCGTCGCGTGCGTTGATGCGCGTGGCCGGGCACGCGGCCGCCACGGAAATCACGAGGCGCTACGCCCACAACCTCGCGCGCGGCGTGGCCGTCTACGCAGGGCCGGGCAACAACGGTGGTGATGCGTGGGTGGTCGCGAGTGCGCTCGCCGCGAGCGGCATCGCGGTGAGCGTGCGCGCCGTTGGCGAAGCCAGGACGCCGGACGGCGCGGCGGAGCGGGCCGAAGTGGCGCTGCTCGAACTTCCCTCGCCACATGGCGGCGAGGAGATCATCGTCGATGGGCTGCTCGGCGTTGGCGCGCACGGCGCACCGGCGGGTGAGATCGCCGCGGCGATCGCCGAGATCCGCGAACGCAAGGCACACGGCGCCATCGTCGTGTCGCTCGACATCCCGAGCGGCGTGGACGCCGATACGGGCGAATCGTACGGCGACGCGAGCGTGCGCGCGCACTGCACGCTCACCTTCGGCACGATCAAGCGCGGCCTGCTCGTGGCACGGGCGCACGCGGGCGCCATCGTGGCGCTCGACATCGGTCTCGGAGCGCCCGACGCGCACCACCAGCGCGCTGCGGGAGAAGCAACGGAGGCGCGAAGTTCGACGAGTGCGGTGCTCGTCGAAGCGCGCACCGTGAAGGCACTGCTCCCGCCGATGGCAGTGTCCAGCCACAAGGGCATGCGCGGCAAGGTGCTGGTGGTGGGTGGTGCGCCGGGCATGAGTGGTGCCGTGATCCTCGCGGCGCGCGCCGCGCTGGCCGCTGGTGCGGGGCTCGTGACGGTCTGCGTGCATCGTGAGACACTCACGGTGGTGCAGGCTGCCGTGCCGCAGGCGCTCACGGCGCCGTGGCCGGCGGATGACGCGGAAGCCGCCGCACTCGCGATGTGGGCCGACGCGATGGTCATCGGGCCCGGACTCGGTGGCGACGACGCGCGTGGGCGCGTCAGCGCCTTGCTCGCGAGTGCACCCACGCCGGTGGTGCTCGACGCCGATGCGCTCAACGCCTTTGCCGGAGACGTGAGCGCGCTCGCGCGTGCGCTTGGGCGAAGGCACGCGCTCATCACGCCACACCCCGCCGAGTGCGCGCGACTGCTTGGCGTCGACACGGCGCGCGTGCTCGCGGAGCGCTTCGAGATCGGGCGCGAGCTCGCGCGCATTCTCAAGGCCGCGGTGCTGCTCAAGGGGGTGCCGACGATCATCACGGCGCCCGACGGTTCCGTTGCCGTGAGCGCGACCGGCACGCCCGCGCTCGCCACGGGCGGAAGCGGCGACGTGCTCGCGGGACTCGCCGGCACGCTGATTGCGCAGATCGATAGCGCCGCCACCGCAGGTGCGATGGCGGCGTGGCTCCACGGACGGGCGGCGGAGCTCGCGCAGGGGCCACGGAGCGCGCGCGCCATCACGCTCGACGACGTGTTGGTCGCGCTGCCAAACCTGTGGGAAGAGGCGCCGCCGGTGCGTCGCGTGCCACTGTTGGCGGAGCTGCCCGCGGTGCGCGAAGGCTGATGCGCCATCTCTCGCTCGGGCCCGGCCGCGAGTTCGACGCCATCCGCGCACTCATCGCCCAGTGGGGCGACGCGGCGCAGGGCCTGGGCGACGACGCCGCGCTGCTCGACGTCCCGCACGGCGCGCGCCTCGTCGTGAGCGTGGACACGAGCGTCGAGGACGTCCACTTCAAGCGCGGCTGGCTCGCGCCCGAGGAAATCGGTTGGCGCGCCACGGCCGCCGCGATCTCCGACCTGGCCGCGATGGCCGCGGAGCCGCTCGGCTTGCTGCTCGCGCTGAGCGTACCGCCGCGCTGGATGGACGACCTCAACGCACTGGGCGCCGGTGTGGCCGCTGCCGCGCGCTTTGCGCAGATGCCGATTGTCGGCGGCGACACGACGGGCGGAGAGTTGCTCACCCTCTCGCTCACGGTGCTCGGTACCGCACGCGCACCGCTCTCGCGTCGCGGCGCGCGCCCGGGAGACATCATCTATGTGACCGGGCGACTTGGCGGACCGTCGGCCGCGCTGCGCGCGCTCGCGCTCGGCGAGCGGCCGGCCGAGGCGCATCGCGCGCGCTTCGCCCACCCGGAGCCTCGGCTCGCTGCCGCTCGCTGGCTCGCGGAGCGCGGCGCCACCGCCGCCATCGATATTTCCGACGGCTTGGCCGCCGACCTTCGGCACATCGCGGCTGCCAGCAGTGTCACGCTGGAGTTGGACGTGAGTGCGGTGCCCCTGCTCGACGGCGTCACGCTCGAGGATGCGCTCGCTGGCGGGGAGGAGTACGAGCTGGCCGTGACCTCCGGTGCGCTCGATCCGGCGGCGTTCGAGGCGGCCACGGGCATCCTGCTCACGGCCATCGGCGAGGTGTCCGCCGGCGCCAGTGAAGTTCGCGCGAAACAAGGGCGCGCCCGCGTTGATTTGCCGAGGGGGCACGACCACTTTTCGACATAATGCTCCGCACCCTGTCAGGGATCGTCGTTTTCGGCTTCGGCACTTTCGTGTCCGGAATGCAATGCGCCATCGCGCGGCTGCGCGGCATCCCGGATACCCCCGGCGGCCCCTACGAGCGTGCGTCGCGCCGCTGGTGTCGGTGGCTGCTCGGCGTCGCAGGTGCCAAGGTCGAAATCCACGGCGCCGAGTACATCGACGAAGCGCACCCGCACGTCTACGTCGCCAACCACGTGAGCTGGTTCGACATCTTCGCGTTGGCACCGGTGCTGCCACACCAGAAGTTCGTGGCCAAGTCGGAGCTCCGGCGCGTGCCGATCTTCGGGTGGGCTGCCACGGTGTGGGGCATCGTCTGGATCGAGCGCGAAAACCGCAAGAACGCCTTCGCGGCATACGAGGCGGCCGCCAAGCGCATCCAGGCGGGCGTCTCCGTGGCCGTCTTTCCCGAGGGCACGCGCGGCGATCACTACGAGCTGCGCCAGTTCAAGAAGGGGCCGTTCGTGCTCGCGATCGCGAGCGGCGTGCCCGTGGTGCCGACGCTCATCTACGGCGCGCGCGAGGTGAATCCGCGTGGCACGGTGCGCATCCAGCCCGGTACGATTCACCTGCACTTCCTGCCGCCGATTCCGACGGCCGGACTCTCCTACGACGACCGCGACGACCTCGCGAACCGCACGCGTGACGCGATCGCCGAGTGCCTCGCGTCGGAGTACGGCATCCGCAGCGTGCCCAGCGCGCGCATCCGCCCGACCATCGGCGTCAGCCCCGACGCGCCGAGCATCGTCGAACAAACCTGATCGTCTCTCTTCACACCGCAGCGTCGACCCATGGCTCCCATCCTGCAGCTCTTCGCCCGCGAAATTCTCGACTCGCGCGGCAACCCCACCGTCGAAGCCGACGTCATCCTCGAGTCGGGCGCGTTCGGTCGGGCGGCGGTGCCGAGCGGCGCGTCGACGGGTGAGCACGAAGCCAACGAGCTGCGCGACGCCGACGGTGGCCGCTATCTGGGCAAGGGCGTTCGCAAGGCGGTGCGCAACGTCGAGGAAAAGATCGGGCCTGCGCTGCGCGGCATGGACGCCACGGACCAGATGGGCATCGATCGCGCGATGATCGAGCTCGACGGGACGCCGACCAAGGCCAAGCTGGGCGCCAACGCGATCCTCGCCGTGAGCATGGCCACGGCGCGCGCGGCGGCCGAAGATGTCGGCCTTCCCCTGTGGCGCTACCTGGGCGGACCGCTCGCGCGCACGATGCCCGTGCCGATGATGAACATCCTCAACGGCGGTGCGCACGCGACCAACACCGTGGACTTCCAGGAGTACATGGTGATCCCCGTGGGCGCGTCGAGCTTCGCCGAGGGGCTTCGCATGGGCACCGAGGTGTTCCACTCGCTCAAGAAGGTGCTCGTCGGCCGCAAGCTGTCGACCGGCGTGGGCGATGAAGGTGGCTTCGCCCCGGACCTCAAGAGTGACGAGGAAGCGATCAACGTCGTGCTCGAGGCGATCGTCAAGGCGGGCTACAAGCCGGGCAAGGATCTCTGCCTCGCGCTCGATTGCGCGGCGAGCGAGCTCTACGACAAGAAGACGAAGCAGTACGTCTTCAAGAAGAGCGGTGGCAAGTCGCGTGACGCCGAAGGGATGGTCAAGCTCTTCGAAGGTTGGCTCAAGGAGTATCCGATCGTGTCCATCGAGGACGGCCTGGCCGAAGGCGACTGGGACGGCTGGAAGCACCTCACCGACAAGCTCGGCGAGCGCTGTCAGCTCGTGGGCGATGATCTCTTCGTGACCAACACCGAGTTTCTCGCCAAGGGCATCGAGCAGGGCACGGCGAACGCGATCCTCATCAAGGTCAACCAGATCGGCACGGTCACCGAGACGCTCGAGGCGATCGAGATGGCGCGCGCGGCGGGCTACCTGAACGTGATTTCGCACCGTTCGGGCGAAACGGAGGACACGTTCATCGCCGACCTCGCCGTGGGCACCGGCGCCGGCCAGATCAAGACGGGCTCCGCGTCGCGCTCCGATCGCGTGGCCAAGTACAACCAACTGCTGCGCATCGAGGAGGAGTTGGGCGAGCGGGCGGAGTATCCGGGCGGCGCGATCTTCGGGCTGTGATGATCACCGCGATGACGACACGAATGATCGCGCTCACGCGCGCGGCAGCACTCGTGCTCGCGGCGAGTGCGCTGTGGACGGCGCCGA
>JANYHJ010000185.1 GCA_025359135.1 Gemmatimonadota bacterium
CATTGCCGAAGGAGTCGACGACGCGCACCTCAAGCGAGCTGCCAAGCAGACCGCCCACGGTGCCCGTCTGGGCGTCACCGCCGTTCTTCGACAGCACGTCCGCGGCGCCGGCGTTGGCCGTCGCATTGAACGTCACGCTCGCGGTCGTGCCGCTCGGCATCGTCGCCGTCACGCTCTGCGCGCCGGCGGTGGTGCCCAGCGTCCAGGTCACCGACGCGAGGCCATTCACGTCGGTCGTCGCCGTTGGGCTGCCCACGCTGCCGCTGCCACCGGCCGGCGTGAACGTCACCACGACGCCGCTCTTCGGGTTGTTGTGACTGTCGACGACCTTCACCTCGATCGAACTGCCGAGCGTTCCGCCAACGGTGCCCGTCTGCGCATCACCGGCGTTCTTCGACAACACGTCCGCAGCACCAGCGACGCCCGTGGCCGAGAAGGTCACCGGGCTGCCCGTGAGCGAGCCGCTCGTGGCCGTCATCGTGTTGGCGCCCGCTGTGTTGCCCATGGTCCACGAGCCCACCGTCGCGATACCGCTCGCATTGGTGGTCGCGCTGCCGCCCGTCACCGAGCCGCCGCCGGTGGCGGCCGCGAACGTCACGCTCACGCCGCTCACCGGGTTGTTGTTCACGTCCCTGACGATCACGCTCGGCGCCGTCGACACGGCCGTCGCGACCGCCGCCGTCTGCGCATTGCCCGCATTGATGGCGATCTGCGTAGCCGCGCCCGCCGTGCCCGTGGCGGTGATCGTCACCGGGCTGCCCGTGAGCGTACCGCTCGTGGCCGTGAGCGTGTTGCTGCCAGCGGTGGTGCCGAGTGTCCAGGAGCCGACCGTCGCGATGCCGCCCGCATTCGTGGTCGCACTGCCGCCCGTGACCGAGCCGCCGCCCGTGGCCGCCGCGAACGTCACGCTCACGCCGCTGACCGGGTTGTTGTTCACGTCCTTGACGATCACGCTCGGCGCCGTGGCCACCGCGCTGCCGGCCGTGGCTGACTGCGCGTTGCCGGCGTTGACCGCGATCTGCGTCGCCGCGCCGGCGATGCCCGTCGCCGTGAAGGTGAGCGGGCTGCCCGTGAGCGAGCCGCTCGTGGCCGTCAGCGAGTTCGCGCCGACTGTCGTGCCGAGCGTCCACGATGTGACCGTCGCGATGCCGCTCGCGTTCGTCGTCGCGCTGCCACCCACCACCGCACCGCCGCCCGTCGCCACCGCGAAGGTGACGCTCGTACCGGCCACCGGGTTGTTGCTCGCGTCCTTGACGATCACGCTCGGCGCCGTGGCTACCGCGCTGCCGGCCGTGGCCGTCTGCGCATTGCCGGCGTTGATCGCGATCTGCGTGGCCGCGCCCGCCGTGCCCGTGGCCGTGAAGGTCACCGGGCTGCCGATGAGCGTGCCACTCGTGGCCGTCAGCGTGTTGCTGCCGGCGCTCGTGCCAAGCGTCCACGAGCCGACGGTCGCGATGCCGCTCGCGTTGGTGGTCGCGCTACCGCCCGTGAGCGAGCCGCCGCCCGTCGCCACCGCGAAGGTGACGCTCGTGCCGCTGACCGGGTTGTTGTTGACGTCCTTGACGATCACGCTCGGCGCCGTGGTTACCGCGCTACCGGCCGTGGCCGTCTGCGCGTTGCCGGCGTTGATCGCGATCTGGGTCGCGACGCCTGCGGTGCCCGTGGCCGTGATGGTGAGCGGACTGCCCGTGAGGCCCGCGCTGGTGGCGGAGATCGAGTTGGCGCCCGCCGTCGTGCCGAGCGTCCATGAACCGACCGTGGCGACGCCGCTCGCGTTCGTGCTCGTGCTCGCGCCCGTGAGCGAGCCGCCGCCCGTGGCGATCGCGAACGTCACGCTCACGCCGTTGACCGGGTTGTTGTACGCGTCCTTCACGATGACGCTCGGCGCGATGGTCACCGCGCTGCCGGCCGTGGCCGATTGCGCATTGCCGGCGTTGATGGCGATCTGCGACGCGTTGCCGTTGCTGACCGTCGCGGTCCATGTGCGCGTCGTGACCGAACCGCCCGGGATCGTGGCCACAAGCGTCTGCGTACCGACGAGCGTGCCGAGCGTCCATGTCGTGCTGACCTGGCCGTTGCCCGCACTGACCGCCGACACCGGCGAGCGCGTGCCACCACTCGGCGCGTTGAAGGTCACTGTGGTGCCCGACACCGGGTTGCTGCCGGCGTCGACGACAATGGCCGTGAGCGCCTTCTGTGCCGTGGCCGTGTCCGCGATGGCGGCCGAGCCGATGACGCGGAGCGTGTCGGCCGCGCCGACACCGAGCGTGATCGAGCCCGACGAGAGCGTGAGCGTGCCGTCGGTGAATTGCAGCGTGAAGGCGCCGATCGTGCCGGTGAGACGGAGCGTGCCGAAGGTCGCGACGCCGGAGCTGATCGCGACCGCGTTGTTGGTGACGCTGCCGCTGCCCGAGATCACCGACGCCGTCATCGTGCCCGACGTGATGGTCGAGATGTTGCCACCCGGATCGAGCGCGTTGATCACGGGCTGCGTCGGGAGGTTGGTGCCGTTGATGGCCGCGGCGCCGGGCGCCGTGGCGAAGACGAGCGTGGCCGCGGGACCGACCGTCGGTGTCACGTTGCCCGACACGAGCGGCGTGAAGACGCCCTGCGTGAAGCGCAGGGTGCGCGGGGTGAGGTTGCCGATGACGGTGAGGTCGGTGAAGGTGGCAACGCCCGACGCGTTCGTGTTGACGACGAGCGTGCCGCCGAGCGCGCCCGGGCCGGAGTTGATCGCGACGGTGATCGGCGTGCCGGCGTTGAGCACCGGGTTGCCGTCAACGTCGGCGAGCTGGACGGCGGCGGGCACCGGGAACGGTACGCCCACCTGTGGCGTCGGCGACGGCGTGGTGGCGAAGATGAGGCTGGCCGGCGTGCCCGTCGTGACGCTGAAGCTGGTCGACGTGGCGATGGTGAGGCTGCCCGACGAGAAGCTCACGGTCCGCGTGCCGGTCGCACCGCGCACCACGAGGCCGGTGAAGGTCGCGATGCCGGATCCGTCGGTCGTGGTGGTGAGCGTGCCCTGGAGCGAGCCGCCTGACGAGATCGCGATCGCGACCGGGACGCCGATCGTGGTGACGTTGTTGCTCGAGGCGTCCTGCAACTGGACCGCCACCGTGCCGAGGGCCGCGCCCACCTGCACCGAGGCCGCCGGGTTGGTCACCATCACGAGCTTGGAGGCCACACCGGCGCTGACGTTGACCGACGCGGAGGTGGCCGCCGTGAGCGGCACGCTCGTGAAGCTCAGCGTGCGCGCGCCCGCCGTGCCCGTGATGGAGAGGTTCGTGAAGGTCGCGACGCCGTTGACCGCGGCCACCGAGACCGTGCCGTTGAGCGTGCCGCCGCCCGAGGCGAGCGCCGCGATGACGGTCGCCGTGGACGTCGTGAGGTTGTTGTTCGCGTCGAGCACCTGAACCACCGGCTGCTGGCCGAACGCCGCGCCGATGGCCGCACCCGAGGGCTGCGTGCTGATGCTGAGCTTGGCGGCCGCGCCCGGCGCATACGTGATGACCGGATTGCCGCTGCCCGCCACCGCGCTGCCATTGATGGTGGCGCTGATGGTCGTGCTGCCCGTCTTGAGCGAGCTGATGGTGGTGGTGTAGACGCCCGAGGCGTTGGTGCTGCCGCTGGCGGCGAGCACGGTGCCGATGCTGGAACCCGCGCCGCTGCTCGTGATCACGACCGCGTCACCGGCGGTCGCGCGGTTGTTCCCCGACGCGTCCTTGGCCTGCACGGTGATCGTGATCGTCGAACCGTCGGCGACGCCGTTGGTGGACGAGACGGCGAGCGTCGAATTGAGCGGTGACGTCGGGCCCGGGACGAACGCGATCGAGGGCGACGCGGTGGTGATCGCGGCGCCGTTGACGCGCGCCGTGATGACCGCGGTGCCCGGTGTGGCGGCCGTGACCGACGCGGTGTAGGTGCCATTGCCGCCGGCGGTGGTGGTCACCGAGCCGAACGACGTGAAGACGCCGACGGAGTCGGATCCGGTCGTGAGGTTGTTGCCGTTGATGTCCTTGAGCTGGACGGTGATCGCTGCTGACGAGGAGCCGTTGGCGGTGACCGTCGCGGCCGAGCTGGTGATCGTGCTGGTGGCCGCCGAGGCGATACCCGCGAGCACCGTGGCCGTGGCGGTACCGGCGACGCCGTTGACGGTGGCCGTGATGGTGGCCGTGCCGTTGGCGAGGCCCGTCACGAGGCCCGTGTTCGAGACGGTCGCGATGAGCGGCGCCGACGAGGTCCACGTGACCACCGGATTGGTGATCGGAGAACCCGATCCGTTGTTGGCCGCCACGGAGAGCTGGCGGGTGCGCGTCGCGCCCGAGATGGTGAAGGTCAGCGGCGTGACGGTGACGCTGGCCGCGGAGTTGGTGACGATGAGCGTCGCCGTGGCCGTGCGGGTCGCGGCGCCCGCCACGTTGGTGGTGGCCGTGATCGTCATGGTGCCGGTGTCGACCGCCGTCGCGAGCCCGGAGGCGTCGACCGTGGCGATGGCCGGATTGCTCGACGACCAGACAACGCCCGCGGCCTGATTCGAGATCGGCGCACCGAGGCGGTTGGTGACGGTCGCGGTGTAGGAAAGCGTCTGTCCGAGCGCGGTGAGCGTGTTGGTCGTGCGGTTGAGCGTGACGAGGAACGGATCGTTGCGGACCGTGACGAGGATCGAGCGGACGCGCAGCGTGTCGTTGGGGCCGGAGGCAGCCGCCGAGGAGGCACTGATGCGGACCGAGCCGATGCCCGTGGCCAACACGAGGCCGGCCGGGTTGGTGGGCGAGTTGGTGACCTTGGCGACCGTGGTGTCGGTGGTGCCCCACGAGACGGTGCCGCGTGCGAGCACGTTGCCCGCCGCGTCCTTGAACACGACGCCCGGCTGGTAGCTGTCACCGACGCTCGTGAGCACGGTGTCGATCGACGTGAAGCGCACCGTGTCCGGCGCGCTCGAGACGGTGACGACGGCTGTGCCGACCTGTCCGCCGGAGGAGGCGGTGATGTTGGTGCTGCCCGGAGCGAGTGCGGTCACGAAGCCGGTGACCGAGACCGACGCGACGCTGGGCGAGGAGCTGGCCCAGGTGAACGCGACGCTCGGGATCGTGCCGCCGGCGATGTTGGTGGCGGTCGCGATCATCTGCTGCGTGCGACCGACCGACGTGAAGCTGATGCCCGACGGGTTGAGCCCGATGGCGACGATGCTGTTGGTCGCGTTGATGCGCACGGTGTCGATGACCGTGCCGCCGCCGCCGGTTGGCACGGTGGCGGTGAGCAGCGCGGTGCCGACGGCGTTGATGTTGAGGGTGACGACGTCGCCCGAGAAGGTCGCGATCGATGCGACGGTGGCGTTGCTGGTCGTCCACGTGGCGGCGGCGGTGGCCGGAATCGTGTCGCCGCGCGCGTTGTACGTGGCGGCCTTGACCGTGAGCGTCTGCGGCAGCGAGTTGAACGTGACCGTCCCACGCGGCGAGAGGCGCACCGAGGCGCGCGCGTTGGTGACGGTGACCGGGATCGAGTCGCCGCCGGTGCCCGAGGTCGCGACGAGCGTCGCCGTGCCCTGGGCGTGCGCGATGACGATGCCGGTGGCGGTGACTGTCATGATCGACGGATCACGCGAGACCCAGGTGACGACGCTCGCGGACATCGCGGCACCGCGCGCGTTGCGCACGTCGGGGGTGGGCGAGGTCGAGTCGTTGATCGAGGCGAGCGTGATGGCGCGCGGCGAGAGCGTGACCTGCGTGGCGATGTTGGCGACGTTGATGACGACGGTGTCGACGACGCCGGCCGCTGCGGTGACGATGATGCGCGTGGTGCCGGTCGAGACGCCCTGGACGCGGGCGATGTTGGTGCCGGTCGCGCCGACCGGCGTGATCGTCGCGATGGCAGGATCGACCGACGTGAACGTGACGGGCGCCGTGAAGAGCGTATCGGTGCGCGCGTTGCGCACGGTGGCGATGATACGCGCGGTGTCGAGCAGGCTGACGAAGCTGATCGGCTTGGGCGCGGCCGCGAGCGTCTTCGGCGGGTTGGTGACGACGACGGGGAAGCTGTGCACCGCACCGTCACGCTGCGCCTTGATGGTCGCGAGGCCCACGGTGAGCGCCTCGACGGTGCCCGAGGTGTCGACGCGCGCCACGGCCGGGTTGGTGGAGCTCCACGTGATCGCGGCGCCGCCCACGATGTCGACGCCGCGGCGATCGAGCGGACGCGCGCGGAACTTGAAGGTGAGGAACGGCGCCTCGATCGTCGTCGAGTCGACGCCGACGGAGAGCATCGACGTGGCCACCTGCGACACGCGCAACTGCCCGACCTTCTTGACCTGCGTGGCGCCGGCGCCGAGGAAGCGGATGACCGACGTGTCGGTCGTGACGGTCTGCGCGGTGAGGGCGGTCGAGCCGTTGGTGAGCGCGACCATGCTGGCCGACTTGCCGTTCGTGAGGAGCGTGGCGAGCGACGGATCGGTGAGCGTCCACGAGGGTTGCGCATTCGTGACGATCGTGTCCACGACCTGGCCGCGCAGGTCGAGCGCCGTGGCGGTGACCGTGCCCGTATCGCCGATGGCGACGACGGAGGTCGTGTCCTGGCTCAGGCGCCAGGCGGCCACCTGCTGCTTGACGGTGAGCGTGAAGGCGACCGAGTCGAAGTCGGACTTGGCGTAGATGGTCGTGGTGCCGTTGCCGATCGAGGCGAGGCGGCCGTTCACGTCCACCGTTGCGATGGCCGGGTTGCTCGAACGCCAGGTGAAGCCGGGCACGAGGATGGTGTCGATCGCGCCGCTCGCCTTCGGAATGCCGAGCGCGTAGGCCAGGAGCGGCACGCTATCCTTGAGCGCGGCCATGATGACCGTCGGACGCGGCGTCACGACCGTCTTGGTGATCGCGCGAACGAGGATCGAGTCGGTGGGGGTGGCACCACCGGTGTTGACGCCGGCCTGCAGCACGGCGCGCACCCAGACGCCCGTGGAGACGGTGCGCTTGAGCACCGTCAGTCGCACACCACTTGTCTGGATCGAGAGCGGATCGCGCGAGTCGAGGACGTACGTCGGGTTCTGGATCGGGACGCCGTTGACAGTCGCCGTGATCGGCAGGCTCGGCAGGTCGTATCCCACCGGCACCAACACGAGCGAATCGGGGCCGCCGGGCACGACGGCCGCTCGGGTGAGGCCCAGGGTGGAGACGTCGATCTTGACCACCACGTTCGAACCGCCGCCATTTCCAGTGCCCGGAGTCGTGGGCTTTGTGGAAAACGGTTCACAGGTCGCCAGCAGGACGCTACAGAGCGCCCCAAGAACGGTGAGTCGGCGAGCAAGACCCTTCGGCTGGCGCATGCGGGTTGGAAAAGGTGGCCCGATCGCCACTTAGGCGGTCCGGAGGGAGTTATTCTGTAGGGTGAGTCGCGGCCGGGCAAGGTGACCCCGGTCACAAACCAAATCCACCGGACAGGTGTCCAGAAGGAACATGACGCAACCGCCGTGCCCCGACCGCTCCGACGCCATGCTACTAGTGCACGAATTCACGGCCTCGGACTCGCTTCGCAAACACATGTATTCCGTCGAGGCCGCGATGCGAGCCTACGCCTCCATCTTGAGAGGCGACGTCGAACGGTGGGGAATCGCAGGGTTGCTCCACGATTTCGATTACGAGCGGTGGCCCAACGCAACACACTCCGCCACGGAGGAGCACCCGGCGCAGGGGGTCGGCATCCTCCGCTCGCGCGGGTATCCCGAAGACATCTGCGAGGCCATCCTCGGACACGCCCACTACTGCAACACGCCGCGCGTCACGCCGATGGCCAAGGCGCTCTTCGCGGTGGACGAGCTCTGCGGGCTCGTGACCGCGACCGCGCTCGTCCGCCCGAGCAAGAGCCTCATGGAAGTGGAACCGGCCGGCGTGCGAAAGAAGATGAAGGACAAGGGCTTCGCGCGCGGCGTGAGCCGAGAGGACGTGCTGCAGGGCGCCCTCGAGCTCGGCGTGGACCTCGACCAGCACATCGGCGTGGTGATTGGCGCCATGCGCGGCATCGCGCTGGAACTCGGCCTGGCGGGCATCGCGGCATGACCGGCCAGCTGACTGGAGCGTCAACGGACCGTGCGCCGGAGGCGTATGGTCAGCAGATTCCCCAGTCACCCACATGGCCGACAACCTCGCACCCGTTCTTCGTCTCGTGACGATGCCGACCGACGCCGCCGATCCGACGGCGGAGCGCGCGCTGGTCATCGATGCGCAGGCCGGCGACGAGCGATCGTTCGCGGCGTTGGTGCGACGCCACCAGCGACGTGCGTACGCGGTGGCCCGTGCCATCGTGCTCTCGCACGAAGATGCCGAAGACGCGGTGCAGGACGCCTTCCTGCATGCGTGGCGCGCCCTCGACCGGTTTCGCCCGGAGCAGCCGTTCGGCGCCTGGCTGCACCGTATCGTGGCCAACGCCGCGCTCGACGTGACGCGCCGCCGCAAGGTGCGCGACGCGGATGAACTGACGGATGTGCACGCCTCGCCCTATCGCGATCCGGCGGAAGCGCGCAACCTGCGCGAGCGTCTCACCGAGGCGCTGCGCCACCTGCCGGTCCGCCAACGGTCGGTCCTCGTGCTGCACGACGTCGAGGGATTCCGCCACGGCGAGATCGGGGAGATGCTCGCCATCCCGGAAGGGACGGCCCGTTCGGACCTGCACCACGCCCGGGCGCACCTGCGCCAGCGCCTCGGCGATCTTCGGAGCGACTCATGAGCAAGCGCTTGCTACTGCACCGCGATGGCGGTGACAACGACGAGATGACCCGCCTGCTGCGCGCGGAATATGCCGCGCCGCACTCCGCGGACTTCTGGGACAGCCTCGAGCGCCGCATCCTGCGCACGCTGCGCGAAGCCGATGTCGGTGTGTACGCGGACTTCATTCCATGGGCACGCTGGACGGTGGCTGCGGCCGCATTGCTCGCGGTGACCGCCGGCTTCCTCGAATGGCGTGCGCGCGCGGCCGACGAGCGCATGGCGTACCGCAACGTGCTCACCTCGCCGCAGCCCGCGGTGCGTGCGGCGCTCGAGACGGGCGACAAGCCGGCGCGCGAGGAAACGCTGCGCTACCTGATGACCAACTACTAGTACCGCACCACCGACCTTCCGCTTCCCTCTCGCTCGATTTTCGCGAATGCGTTCCCGCCAGACTGCCTCGATGTTCCTGCTGGGTGCCCTCCTCACGGGGGGCGTGCTCGGCTTTTCCGCCAATCGGGTGTTCGCCGATGGGCGTTCGCTGAAGGCCAGCGACCAGCAGCGCGCGATGCGCAAGCTGCTCGGTGACCGGCTCGACCTCACGCCGGCGCAGCGCGAGCGCGTCGACTCGATCCTCGATGACCGCCACCGCCAGGTCTCGGACGTGCTCAAGCCGGTGCGTCCGAAGATGGACTCGATCCGCCTCAACGCGCGCGCGCAGATCCGCCGCATCCTCACACCGGCGCAGGACGTGGAGTTCGAGGCGGTGATCAAGGAGATGCAAGCCGACTCCTCGAAGGGGAACCGGCGATGAAGCGCGTGTTGCTCGCGATTGCGCTCGCCGTCCCGACGGTGGGCGCGGCGCAGATCATGGTGACCTCGACCCCGGACGCCCGCGCGATTTCCCTCGCCGAGGCGGTGCAGCTGGCGCAGCAGAACGCGCCGCAGACCGTGCAGGCGCGCGGTGCGTTGCGCACGACGTCGGCCGCGACCCGCGCTGCGTGGGGCGCGTTCACGCCGACCGTCACCGGCACGATGGGTGGTACGAACACGGTTGGGCAGGTGATCAGCCCCAACGGCGTGATCGGCTCCTACAGCGGCGCGCCGTGGAACAGCACGGTGGGCCTCACTGCCACGCTGCCGCTCTTCACGGGGTTCTCGCGGCTCTACCAGTTGCGCGGTGCGCGCGCCGACGAAGGCACCGCGGACGCAAACGAACTGGCGGCGCGCTACAGCGTCGCGTTCCAGGTCAAGCAGCAGTACTTCGCGGCCCTCGCGGCGCGCGAGCAGATGGCGGCCGCGCGTGCGCAGCTCGAAGCGGCGGACCAGCAGTTCCGCGCTGCCGCCGCGCGGGTGCAGGCCGGCGCCGCCACCAAGTCGGATTCACTGCGCTCGGTGATCACGGTGGGCAACGCCAAGCTCGCCCTGCTCTCGGCGCGCAACAACGTCGCGAACGCCAACGCGGCGCTGACGCGCCTCGTGCAGTCGTCGGTGCCGGTCACGCCGATCCCGGCCGACACGGCCGACCCGGTTCTCGTGAAGCTCGACTCCACCGCGTTGCTCGCCCTCGCGGAGGACGGACCGGCGGTTCGCGCCGCCAAGGCGCAGCTCAATTCGTCACAGGCCGCGGCGAAGGTGGCGCTCGGCAGCTACCTGCCGTCGCTCGCGCTCAGCTACGGCACGACGGGCAACAATCCGCAACAGAGCTACGCACCGGTGGGCTCGGCGGCCTACCAGAACGTGCTGCGCCTGCAGCTCTCGTACACGATCCTCAACGGCCTCACGCGCGAGCAGGGCGTGGTGAACACGCGCGTGGCCGAAGACAACGCGTCGGCGCAGCTGCGCGACGCGCTCTTCCTGTCGCGCGCGAACTTCTCGCAGCAGCTCGGGCTCCTGCGCACGGCCGAACAGCAGATCGTCATCCAGCACGCCTCGGTGGCGGCAGCCGACGAAGACCTGCGCGTCCAGACGCAGCGCTACACGCTCGGCGCCTCGACGCTGCTCGACGTGCTGACGTCGCAGACGGCGCTCAACCAGGCACGTGCCGCGCTCATCCAGGCGCGCTTCGACTACCGCTCCGCCAAGGCGCAACTCGAGCAGCTGGTCGGCCGCGACCTGTGAGCGCGCCGCAGCGGGTCGTTGTCGCGACATTCGTCGCGTTCGCCGCCTGTGGCGGCGCGAGCGAAACCAGGACCACGCCGGTTCCGGCCGAGCCGATCCAGCGCCGCGACATCATCGTGGATGCCTCGGCCACGGGCACGGTCGAGCCGATCAACGTGGTCGACATCAAGTCGCGCGCCTCGGGCCAGATCATCAAGATGGCGGTCGAGGTCGGGAGCGTCGTCAAGGAAGGCGACGTGCTCGTGTCGATCGACACGCGCGACGTGCAGAACCAGTTCGACCAGGCGGCCGCGAACGCGAAGGCCGCCGAAGCGAGCCTCTCGGTGGCCGAAGCGCAGCGCAAGCGCTCGGACGACCTCTTCAAGAGCAAGGTGATCACGAGCGCCGAGAACGAGACGGCGGACCTGCAGGCCGCGCAAGCGCAGGCGCAGGTCGTGAGCGCGCGGGCCTCGCTGGACATCGCCAGGCAGCGGCTCGAGGACGCGGTGGTGCGCGCGCCGATCTCGGGCACGATCATCACCAAGAGCGTGTCGCTCGGCACGATCATCACGTCGAGCCTGAACGCGGTGGGCGGCGGCACGACGCTCGTGCAGATGGCCGACCTGTCGAAGGTGCGCTCGCGCGCCCTCGTGAACGAGACGGACGTGGGCGGGTTGAAGCCGGGCCAGGACGTGAAGGTGACGATCGATGCGTTCCCCGACCGGCCGTTCATGGGCACGGTGGAGAAGATCGAGCCGCAGGCCGTGGTACAGCAGAGCGTGACGATGTTCCCGGTGCTCGTGTCGCTGCGCAACAACGAAGGGTTGCTCCGGCCCGGCATGAACGGCGAAGTGTCGATCACGATCGAGCGGAAGCCCGGGGTGCTGGCGGTGTCCAACGATGCGGTGCGCAGCGTGCGCGAGATCGCCTCGGCGGCGGCGCTCGTGGGCATCGACCCCGACAGCGCGCGCGCGAGCCTTGACGCGCAGCGTGGCGGTGGCAAGAAGCCGGGCATGGGCGGACCGCCCGCTGGCGGCGTGCCAGCGGGCGACAGCGCGCAACGGCTTGGTGGCGGGCTGCGCGGCAGCGCGAGTGGTGAAGTCGTGGATGCGCGCGGCACGAAGGGTGGGGCGGCGGCCAAGGGCGGCGACGAGAAGGGCGCAAGCGGCGGCGGCCGAGGACAGCGCGTGGTCGGCGGCCGAGAGGGCGGCAAGGGGGACAGTGCCAGCGCCGGCAGCAGCAAGGTGCGACCCGGCCTCGTGTTCGTGCAGGACGCCAAGGGCAAGTTCTCGCCGCGCTTCGTGCGGCTGGGCGTGCGCAACTACGACTACTCGGAAGTGCTGAGCGGGCTGCAAGAAGGGGAGAAGGTGGCGATGCTCGCCGCCGCGCAGCTGCAGGCGCAACGCCAGAAGAACAACGAGCAGTTCAAGACCATGACGGGCGGCGGCATGCCGGGCGCGACGAAGCAGGGCGCAGCGCCGGCTGGCGGCGGCACGAAGGGCCCGCGCGGCTAGCGCATGCTCTTCGGCGAGATCCTGCGCGTCGCACTGGGCGCGCTCCGGGCGAACAAGCTGCGCTCGCTGCTGACGATGCTCGGCATCGTCATCGGCGTGGCGGCCGTGATCGCGATGGTGGCGCTGGGCTCGGGGGCGCAGACGAGCATCAAGAACCGGATTGCGGCGCTGGGGACGACGCTGTTGACGGTGAGCCCCGGCCAGATCTTCGGGCGCGGCGTGGCGTCGGGGTCGGACCGCGCGCGGCTCTACCTCAAGGATGCGGACGCGCTGGTGGCGCAGGCCAAGTACATCACCGGGGTGCAGCCGGAGATGAGCAACTCGTACCAGGTGCAGTTCCAGAGCGCCAACACCAACACGCAGGTGGTGGGCACGAGCGCCAACTACATGGTGGTGCGCAAGTACGAGCTGGAGCGCGGGCGCATGTTCACCGAGGGCGAAGACCGGAGCCGCCAGCGCGTGGCGGTGGTCGGTCCCGCGGTGGTGACGAACCTCGGGCTCCAGTCGCCCGACGCGATTCTCGGCGAGAGTATCCGCATCCGAGGATTGCAGTTCACGGTGATCGGCGTGTTCAAGTCGAAGGGGCAGTCGAACCCGTTCTTCAATCCGGATGAGCAGGTGCTGGTGCCGATCACGACGGCGCGGTTCCGCCTGATGGGGACCGACCGGTTGCGTTCGATTTCGGTGCTGGCGCAGACCGAGGCCGACATCCCGATGGCGATGGCCGAAATCCAGCGCGTGCTGCGGCGCGAGCACAAGGTGCGGGCGGGCAAGGACAACGACTTCTCGATCCGCAACCAGTCGGACTTCCTGAGCACGTTCGCGGAGACGACGCAGGTCTTCTCGTTCCTGCTGGCGGGCATCGCGGCGGTGTCGTTGCTCGTCGGCGGCATCGGCATCATGAACATCATGCTGGTGTCGGTGACCGAGCGGACGCGCGAGATCGGCGTGCGGAAGGCGCTTGGCGCGACCCGATTCAACATCCTGCTCCAGTTCCTGATCGAAGCGGTGGTGTTGTGCCTGCTCGGTGGACTGGTGGGAGTGTTGCTCGGGACCGGTGGCGCGATGGCGATGGCGTCGTTCGCGGACTGGAACACGGAGATCAGCGCAGCCTCGATCGCGCTCGCGTTCGGGTTTTCGGCGCTGGTGGGGGTGCTGTTCGGCGTGTGGCCGGCGAGACGGGCGGCGGCGCTGGACCCGATCACGGCGCTGAGGTTCGAGTAGGGCTTTCCGTGCGAAAGGTCACCGAAAGCCCCCTGACGGGGGGTCCCGGTCACCTTATGTTCCACAGGGGGTCGGTCTCAAGGTCGGCCCCCTTTGCCGTACCTCCTTGTTGATAGCCAACACCGGCGCGCCGCCATCCAGCGTGTACGACGGTTCCCGAACGACCCGGGCCGACCGACCTGCCGGCCCCATGGTGCCATGAGCGTTTCGAAGGCCGATCCGGCCAGTTCGTCCACTCCGACTCCGGGGTTCACGGCGTCGATCGAAGTCCCGGCCACGGGCACTTTCGAGCGACAGAAGCCGGAAGCCAACCCCCAAGGGCACCGCCTGCGGGTGCTGACCCTGACGGCGCTCGGCGTCGTCTACGGGGACATCGGCACGAGCCCGCTCTACGCGTTCAAGGAAGCGTTCCTGCCCGAGTACGGGCTGACGCCCGACGCGCTGACGGTGTACGGGCTACTCTCGATGATCACGTGGGCGCTCATCCTGGTGGTGAGCGTCAAGTACATCTACTTCGTGATGCGGGCGGACAACCGCGGCGAAGGGGGCATCTTTGCCCTGCTCGCGCTGCTGCTCGCGCAGCCACTCGAGGGACAACGCGGCCGCCGGCGGCGCATGACGATGGTGGCGCTCGCGATCTTCGGTGCGGCCCTGCTCTACGGCGACGGCGTGATCACCCCCGCGATCTCGGTGCTCGGCGCCATCGAGGGGCTCGAGGTCGTGACGCCGACCTTCTCGCGCTACGTGGTGATCATCACGGTGGTCATCCTCGCGACGCTCTTCCTGTTCCAGCGGCACGGGACGGAGCGCGTGGGGAGGGTGTTCGGACCGGTGATGGCGGTCTGGTTCGTGACGATCGGCGGCCTCGGGATCTGGCACATCGCGCAGCGTCCCGAGGTGCTGCTCGCGCTCAATCCGTGGTTCGGCGTCAAGTTCTTCCTCGCGCACGGCTTTGGCGGCGCGATCGTGCTTGGCGCGGTGGTGCTCGCGGTGACGGGCGCCGAGGCGCTGTATGCGGACATGGGGCATTTCGGGCGGCAACCGATCCAGCTGGCGTGGTTCACGCTGGTGCTGCCGGCGCTGATCCTCAACTACTTCGGACAGGGCGCGCTGGTGCTGGGCGATCCGTCCGCTGCGACGCACAATCCGTTCTACCTGATGGCGCCGCGCGCGATGCTCTATCCGCTGATCGCGATCGCGACGTGTGCGGCGATCGTCGCGTCACAGGCGCTCATCTCCGGCGCGTTCTCGCTGACGCAGCAGGCGGTGCAGCTGGGGTACTCGCCGCGCGTGACGATCGCCCACACGTCCAAGACCGAAGCCGGACAGATCTACGTGCCGGAGGTGAACACGGCGCTCGCGATCGGCTGCATCCTGGTGGTGTTCGCGTTCCGTTCGACGACCGCCCTCTCGGCCGCGTACGGCATTGCCGTGACCGGCACGATGGCGATCACGAGCGCGCTCTACTACGTGGTGATGACGACGCGCTTCGGCTGGCCGAAGGGACGTGCGGTGGCGCTGACCGTGGCGTTCTTCGCGATCGACTTCGCCTTCCTTGGCGCCAACCTGATCAAGATCGAGAACGGCGGCTGGGTGCCGCTCGCGGTCGCGGTCGGGCTGTTCGTGCTGATGACGACCTGGAAGCGCGGCCGCGCGGAGCTGACGACGGAGCTCAACAAGCGCACGATTCCGCTGACGATGCTGCTCGAGGACATCGAACGGAAGAAGCCGGTGCGCGTGGAAGGAACGGCGGTGTTCCTGACGTCGTCGGCGACCGGCGTGCCGCTGGTGCTGCTGCACCACATGAAGCACAACAAGGTGTTCCACCGGCAGGTGATCCTGCTCTCGATGCAGACGGGCGACGTGCCCGAGGTACCGGCCGAGGAGCGGGTGCGGGTGGAGCCGCTCGGGCATGGCTTCTTCCGCGTGGTGGCGACGTACGGCTTCATGCAGAACCCCGACGTGAACGACGTGCTCAAGCTGGCGCAGAAGGAGGGGCTCGTGGTGCGGAAGAACGACACCACGTTCTATCTCGGTCGCGAGCGGATCCTGCCATCAGGAGCGAGTCCGATGGCGCGGTGGCGGAAGGCGATCTTCATCTTCCTCTCGCGCAACGCGCGATCGCCGTCGGAGTTCTTCAACATTCCGACCGGGCGCGTGGTCGAGTTGGGAACGCAGGTCGAGCTGTAGCGCCGGCAGCCAGCGTTTCGGGGCCGTGGCGTGTATCGTCTGTGAGCGAGGCCGCGGATGGATCTGCGGCGAGGATTGCTCGCGCGACTCCCCACCTCAACACAGGATGCCGACGATGTCCGTTGTTCGTTCGACCACCCTTGCCGCTGCCGCATTCGCGCTGGCCGTGGCCGCCCGACCGGCGAGCGCGCAGCTCTTCGAGGGGCAGATCACGATGACGCTCAAGTCGCCGCGCGGCTCGGTGCCGACGGAGTTGTACCTCAAGGACGGCGTGTCGCGGATGGACGTGGCCGGTCCCGGCGGCAACTCGATGTCGATCGTCAACGATCCGGTGAAGAAGGAAATGTTGATGATCATGCCCGAGCGGCAGATGTACATGCGCCGCTCGACGGACATGGCGAACATGCCGGCCAACCCGAACATGCCGGCGCCGGCGGCCAGGCCGACGATCACGAAGACGGGCAAGACAGAGACGATTGCCGGCATCAAGTGCGAGGTCTACACGATCACGCACGAGGGCGGTGACGTCGAAGAAGCGTGCATCGCGAGCGGCATGGGCACGTTCTCGCCGGGCGGAGGCGGTGGCATGATGGGCGGTGGCCGCGGCATGGGTGGCGGCGGCGGTGGTGGTGGTGGCCAGCCCGGTGGTGGCGGCCGCGGTCCGGCGCGCCAAGAGATGGGCTGGGCCCGCGACCTCGACAAGGGGATGTTCCCGCTCAAGGTCACGAAGAACGGCGAGACGCTGCTCGAAGTGACGAAGGTCGAGAAGAAGAAGCTCGACCCGACGCTGTTCCAGGCGCCCGAAGGCTTTCAGGATGCGAGCGGCATTATGGGCGGTCGCGGCGGACGTCCGCCGGCGTAGGTGATCCGGCGCGTCCTGCTGACGGCGACGCTCGCGGTCGTCGCGTGTGGTGGAGGCGATGAAGCCTCCGACTACGCGGCGACCCGCGCGGAGGCCGATCGGCTCGAACAGACACTCCCGATCGTCACGGACAGCGTCGCCACGGTGGCGCTCGAGGCGATCGGGAGTTCGCTTGTGGCGGCGTCGGGCCCGAGCGAGCACCCGTGGCGCTTCCGGCTCGTGCAGGACACGACGCTCAACGCCTTCGCGTTGCCGGGCGGATTCGTGTATGTGCACACGGCGCTCGTGCGCGCGGCCCGCAACGTCGACGAACTGGCGGGGGTGATGGGGCACGAGGTGGCGCATGCGCGACTGCGCCATGGCGCGAAGCAGCAGGACAAGGCGACGGCCGGCACGGTGGCGATATCGCTCGTGTGCGGCGTGACGGGCTGGTGCAGCGGCGCGATGGCGCAGGCCGCGATCCGCGTGGGTGCGAGCGCGACGTTCGCGAAGTTCTCGCGCACCGACGAGCTGCAGGCGGATTCGGCCGGTCTGCTCTACTCGGCGCGTGCGGGCTATGATCCGCGCGGCATCATCACGTTCTTCGAGACGCTGCAGGCGAGTGATGGCGGCGCGACACCGGCCGCGATGCAGTTCTTTGCGTCACACCCGATGGAGAAGACGCGCATTGCACGCGCGAAGCGGCTGCTGCCGAAGGAGGCGCCGAAGGCGCCGGCGCCCGAGGCGATGCGATCGGCGTTCGAGGTGCTCAAGCGCGAGTTGGCGAACGGGCGGTCGCTGCCGGCGACGGTGCCGGAGCGGCCGCGCGCGCCGATGCGGGATTCGAGCGCGGCGGATGCAGCGGCGCTCGACACCGCGGCTGTGCCCCTGACGGCGTCGGACTCGGAAGCGATCCGGATGCTCGACGCGCTGGACGTGGCGCGGCGTGGCGCGGCGAAGGCGCCGCCGAGCCGATAGCGCGCTCAGCGCTTGGGATCGGGTCCGCGCCGGAACGAGACGCCGATCGCGATGAAGCCGTCGGGGAAGTCGCCGGCAACGCGTCGTCCCGCGTGCATGTCGAGCTGCAGATGCTCAGTGGCGGTCCACGCGATGCCGGCGTGTGCGAGGTGGCCGGTTTCGCGACCAGTCTGGTAACCGCCGACCCATTCGACGAAGAGGCGCACGCTCGGCGCAAGCTCACGACCGATGGCGAGCGCGGGTTCGAGCACGGAGACGCGTTCGCCGGACTCTGACGCGAGGGTGCCCGAGACCATGCCGCTCACGTCGAAACCGCTGCCCAGGTCGCGCGCGAAGGTGACCTT